>NZ_JAKMUT010000001.1:0-428319 GCF_027570065.1 Corynebacterium evansiae
CCCCTCATTCGGGAGGCGCCTAGAAATTGGCTATTTGGCTGCCTGGCTAGGAGGGGAATGTCCCAAATCTTCCACTCTGTTTCTATAACTATCTATCTCCGCAGGTCAGAGCCTTGCAATTTTTTGCTGCAGATCTGCTTTTCTTTGAAAGTGGAAGATTTGGGACATTGGGTCTTTTTCAAGCGCTCCAGTGGCGGCGGGGAAGGCTCGGTGGGGCGGAAATCGGCCTGGCGAGCGAAGGGAAATGGTGTGGCGGGCAGGGGCAGTGGCCAGCCGAGGCGAGAAAACAGCTCGGCGGGGCGGGGAACTTAGAAGAAGCTTACAGGGGGCTTGCAAATGGGCAGCAGGAAATCTTAAGAATCGGGGATTAAAAAGACAATCGTTCCGCATAGCGGACGCACTTTGAACTCGAGTACAGAGTTTGAGAACTCAACAGCAGACTCAATTGGGGAACTGGACCCAAGTTGTCGACTCGAGAATTGAAACTGAGAACTGAAAAGGAGACAGCCGGGTGGTTAAAACACCTACTTCTAGGAGCTCCGCGACAACCCGCGGAGACCAAGCCCTCACCAGCGCAAACAGCGCTGAAACGGCAGCCGACGGAACGGCAAATGCAAAGCGCCCGCGCATCCTCGGGCTCGACATCGCCCGCGGACTCGCAATACTCGGGATGATCTACCTGCACCTCGGCCACCCGCTATGGCAAACGAAGGTGATCCTGTCGGGGCTCCCGGCTGCACTGTTCGCGGTGATCGCGGGCGTGACCATGATGCTCATCTGGACCAACGCCAGCGCACGCGCCGACGCGCACAAGGCGCCTACCACGCAGACCATCGCGAAGCTCGCAGCCCGCGGGGCGCTCATCACCCTCATCGGCCTGGTGCTCCTGCCCGCTGGCGGGGAGATCCAGGTCGTGCTGGTCGTCCTCGGCGCAACAATGCTCGCCACCGCCTGGGTACCTCCACTGCCAACGGCCGCGAAAGTCGCGCTCCTGCTGATTGCTACAGCCGCCGCCACGTGGCGCTACGCCCCGCTGGAACTCCCGCTCCCGTACCCACACCTCGCGTGGGTCGCGTACATCCTGGCTGGGATGATCCTCTTCGACGTGTACGTGGGAAAGGACGGCACGGGGGCTGGTGGCGTCATAAAGATAACAACCGCAATCGCCTGCCTCGCCGCAGCAATAGGCTTCTACCTGCGCTTTCAGACCGACCTGCCCGGCTGGGCGCGCGCGACCGGGCACACGGGTGTGCTGGGCGAGATCGTGCTCTCCATCGCCGTCGCCGCCATCGTGCTGCACCTGAGCCTGATCGTCGGGCGGCGTGTAAAGGCCACGAATCCGCTGGTCGCGCTGGGTTCGATGGCGCTGACGGTATACATCCTGCACGTGCTTACGGCTCTGTGGTGGCAGACACACGTGGCGCTGCACTCGGACCTGTGGGCGGCGGCGTTTATCGCGGCGTTCCTGGCGTTCGCGTGGGCGTGGAAGAAGCTGGCCGCCGGGCCGGCGCGGAAGTTGTTTGCAGGGCAGGGGCCGGCGGAGCGATGCGTCGCGCAGGTGGTCCGCCTGATCACGGGAGAACGAGGAGCACGAGCATGAAGAAACTGACACTACGAACGGCAGCCATCGCGGCTGCAGCAGCCCTGGCCGGCACGTGCGCGACCCCCGCCAGCGCGCTGGAATACGGCGAGCACGCGCCGGACAACGCGGAATCGCGGACGGTCGCATCCCTGCGCATCGGGCGCGTTGGCAACTTCGGCGACTGCACGGGCACGCTCGTCGCCCCGCAGTGGGTGTTGACGGCGCGCCACTGCCTGGAATCCGTCTCCAACGAGGGCACGCAGGCGCGCATCGCGGGTGCTGTCTACGACGCGGATTCGTGGTCGCTGTCGCCTGTTATGGACGCCGGGCTCTTGCGCCTCACCAAGCCCGTCGAGGGAGTTACTCCGGCGGAGCTGGCCGATAGCATGCCGGGCGTGGGCGACGAGGGGAATCTCTACGGCTGGAGCAGCAGCTCGCTGATGGCGCGCAAGGGTGAACTGCCGGTGGCGCGGATGCGAGTGCGGGAAGTTCTCGCTGGGCCGGGCGCTGGCGGCGGGGCCGGGGTGCCGGGCGCGCCGAGTGGCGGCGAGGCTCCGGGCGTCGACGGGCCGCAGTCTCCTGGAAACTCCGAGGCGCCAGCCGACTCGCAGGTGCCGGGCGCGCCGCATGTTGAGGGCGGCGTGGATTCTATCCCCGCGCCCGGCGCCGGCGCGCCGAAGTCCTCCGCTTCTGCGGAAGCCGCAAGCCCCGAAGGTGTGGAGTCCGTCCCCGCCGAGATCGCCATGGGCGGTGGGGAGGTTTCCGCAGGTGAGGCGGGTGACGTCATGCCAAAAATCGTCGGCGGCATCCTCGAGGCAGAGTCCCTCTCGCGCGCTGCGATGCAGGGCGGCGACTCGGGAGCGCCGTTCTTCGTCGGCGGCAAACTCGCAGGTCTCGCGACTGCGGGTACGGCCAACGGAGACCCGGACCTGCCCTCGCCGACGGCGGCCATCACCACGCTTTCGGACGCCGCGTCCTGGATCGAGGACGTCACCAGCGGGCGCGACACGTCCAGCGTGCTGACAGCGGACACCACTCCTGCTCCGCCGAAAACGCCGCAGACCAGCGGAGATTACGTCGGGCGGTATCTTGCGGTGGCTGCGGCCGGGCTGGTGCTGGCGCTCGCGCTGGGCTGGTTCGGCGGACGGAAGATGTCGAAGTAGGGGCAGCTGCCGGGCAGGGGTGCCCGGCCTAGCTGGCGGGTAGGAGGCGTTCGCGCCGGGCCTGACCGGCGCCTGACGCCGTGCCGAGCCTGACCCTGCGGGCGCACGCTTCGCGCCGGGTTTTGCCCGTGTTTACGTCCCACGGCACCTCTGGTGCGGGCAGTTTCGGAGGGCAATGTCCCAAATTCCACGTCTTAAAATATAACTATTTTGTTTCCGCAGGTCAGAGGCTTGCAAAATTTTGCTTCAAACCCGCTACTTTCAATAACTCGAAGATTTGGGACATTGCTTCTCCGGAGTCGTGCCCGCAGCGCGTTTGTGGCATGTCTGATGGTGCGTCTGCGTCAGGTCTGCAGGCAGATGCGGTGGGGGTTGGTTTCAGGTCGAAGCGCTGTAAGCGCCATAGACGGCCGAAACCGGGGCAGGGGATACCTGGGTAGGGGTGTGAAGTTGCGCCTCTCATTCGGGAATTGCCCAAAATCGGGCCTTTTGGAGGCCTGGCGCGAAGGGGGATGTCCCAAATCTTCCACTCTATTTTTATAACTATCTGTTTGTGCAGGTCAGGGGCGTGTAAAATTTTGCTGCAAATCTGCTTTTTGTCGAAAGTGGAAGATTTGGGACATCTGGGCTTTCGCAAGTACTCCCGACGGGGCTGAAGGAGGCCCAAGCGGGCTCAAATGACAGGGTGTGGGCGGCTTTGGGGCGAAGCTGGGGAGGTCTATGGCGAGTTTTGCCACTGGAGAAGTAAGCGTGTCGTCGTTGGGGGGGCTAAGAGTTCTGCCGCAGGGGGTTAAGAGTATTGCCGGAGGGAGTTAAGAGTCTCGGTAATGGGAGTGTGCGGGGCACGAGCGTGGGGATTCCTGGCTAGACTGAACGCGATCGCTCTCGGAATCGTCAAGCGGTGGAGGTTGCGCCGCTGAGGTGGAAGAGCACAAGGAAATGGCTGGTCAAGGAGGGAAGATGGCGAGCAATGAGCGCCCCGATGGCGCTCCGCGTCGCTCTCAGGGCTGGCGTGGGATGTACACGGGGGAGCCGGAATCGCAGGCGGGCGCGCAGCAGGGAGCTACCGCCGGAGCGCAAGCTGCTGATGAGCAGTGGCAGGGGACTGCTGCCACGCAAGCCGACGGGGCGCAAGCTGCCGGGAAGTTCGACTTGCCCGCCGGTCAGTACGACGAGCCCGAAGGGCAGCCGCGGAGCGGCGGTGCCGGCGGCCGCGGCGCCCGCGGCGGCGTCGTCGCAGGCCTCGCAGTGGGAGCCGCCGTCCTCGCCATCACGGTCGGTTTGGTGATGGGGTTAAGTGGCGGGGAAGGGGGCGTCGAGAAGAAGGGCGAAGAGAGCGCACCCGCCGCCAACACCGCCGCCGCACCCTACAACGACGGCACCGACGGCGCAGACGCCACCCCGCCGACCGACGAGGAACAGCAGGCGAAGCTGGACAAGCTGGCGGCGGACATCGCCAAGAAGAACAACGTGCAGGTCGGAGTGGCGATCCTCGGGGAGAATGGCCCTCTGCACGCGGGCAAGCTCAACGAGGAGGGCGCCTGGTCGACGATCAAGGTGCCGATCGCAGGCGCGGTCGAGGAAAAGCTGCGCCACGTGGAAGCTCACGGCCAGCCCGCCCCTCGCGCTGCGATGGAAGCCGACATGGACGCGGCGATCCACTATTCGGATAATGACGCCGCGTTTCGGCTCTGGATGTATGTCGGCGACGGCTCGGACCGTACCGCCGCCTACAAAGTGCGCGATTACATGCACCGCGTAGGCGACCCGACGAACGCGGCGAAGCAGTTTGAAGATGGGGTCTACATCGGGTTCGGCGCGATTAAGTGGAAGCTGACGAACCAGGTGAAATTCATGAACGGGTTCCGGTGCATGAATGGCTCCGACAAGGTGCTGACGCGCATGGAGCACATCATCCCGGAGCACAGCTATGGGCTGGCGAAGATCAAGGGCGCGCAGTTTAAGGGCGGCTGGGGGCCGGAGCCGGACGGGCGGTTTATCTACCGACAGCTGGGGTTGGTGCCTGGCCCGAACGGGGAAATGACGCCCGTGGCAATTATGGCGATTCCCAACGATGGGCTGGAACCTACTGCGTGGGCGGGCGCGGATTCCCTGGCGAAGAAGCTGCCCGACGTGCTGGAAGGCGCCCCGCCGGCGAAGACAAAGGACGACTGCTAGCGGGGCGCGGCGGCGGCAGCGCGCGGCACCCCCGGCGCTAGAAAATGCCGATCTGCGCGCCCATGGACTCCGCCGAGCGAAGCTGATCCAGCCACCCCGGCGCCCCCGGCCGCACGCGGATAATCGGCCGGTTGGAAGCATCGCCCTTGTTGCGGCCTGCCCGCGCTTCGAAGCGCCCGCGTGCGGCGTGGCCATCCTCGGCAAGGGTTTTCAGGGACCGATCCGGGTGGGAGATATCCTCCCGCGCGCTCTGCAGCAGTTCAATGGTCTGGTTCAGGGCCTCCAGCACGGCAGGGCGGTTGTTCTCCACCATCGCGCGCACCAGGTCCGGGTCCGTGCCAGCCACGCGCGTGCCGTCGCGGAAACTTGACGCCGCCAGGCTCAGCGCCAATGGACCTCCACTATCGCCCGCGACTGCCAGTGCCTCGGCGAGGATGTGCGGTAGGTGGCTGACACGCCCCACGGCGCTGTCATGTCGGCGCGCGATGGCGGGGATTACCGACGCGCCGACCTCCTCGGCCAGCCCAACCACGCGCACCCACGTATCCAGCCAGCGCTTGCTGATCGCGTCGGCGTCGGCGTTGGCAGCTGCGCCCGCTGCTCCCGCTGCGCTAGAACCTGCGCCCGCGTCGCTGCCTGCCACGCCCGCGGCTCTCGAAATCGCGCCGCTGCCGCCTGCCGCGCCCGCGCCGCTGGTGCCTGCCGCGCTCGCGTCCCCATCCCCCGCTAGCTCCCGCGCGTTGTCATACGTCACGACCCACACGGCACCCCGGAACAGCCCGTGCATCGTCGCCTGCCAGCCCGAGTTCGCGGTGCCAGCCATCGGATGTCCACCCACGAAGCGATCGGACATGCCCTTCGCCTCCACGAGGTCGTGCACCTCCTGCTTCACGCTGGTCACGTCAGTAAAGCCGCAGGTCGGGGCGTGCTGAGATATGGCGTCAAGAAGAAAAGATAGCGCGGGCATCGGCACGCCAAGGATCAAGAGCGCATCGGCCTCCTCGGCGCGGCGGAGCGTTGCCTCGAGGTCGGCCGAGACGTCGTAGCCATCGCGGCGCGCGCGGGTGACGGTTTTCTCCGACCGATTCCAGCCGAACACGGGCCAGCCGGCGGCCTGCGCATCGCGCATCAGCGAGCCGCCGATCAGCCCCAGCCCCAGGATGCACAGCGGACGGCGGTCCTCGGGGAGGGTGCTTAGGCGGTAGTCGGAAGAAATTTCGTAGCTCACGCTACCCAGTGTTCCACAAAGCCGACTAGCGTTGGAAGGCATGAGCACCGACAGCTTCGATAACGGCAGCAGCGACGGCGCCGGCCGTGACAGCAGCGACGGCGGCGACCTGACCTTCGCCGTCTCCGCCATCCGCACCGACGGCCACTGGCACCTGCGCGAACTCCCCACCCGCGCAACAGAAAGCCTGCCCGACCTCATCGCGGAGTTGCGAGCCTCGCGCGCGGAGGGCCCGGTCGTGGGGCTGCTGTGCATCGAGGACGACTGGTCCGTTGTGCTCCGCCCGGTGCCGAGCGGCGTGCGGATCTTACTTAGTGACGCCACCGCCGCGTTGGACTACGACATTGCCAGCGAGGTGCTGGACACCCTGGACATTGACGAGCCTTCGGAAGAGGAGGCCGACGCTTCGGACGATCCCTGGCCCGAGGGCGACTTCGACCTGCTGGAGGATCTAGGTGCCAGCGAGCAGATAATGTCCATCATCTTCTACGACGATGACCTGTACGGGGCGGAGCAGGTTCTGCGCGTGGCGGACGAGCTGGGCTTCGCCGACGAGCTGGCGGACCTGGTGGGCGTGGAGCTGGAGTTCTAGCCGGTGGGGGTGGAAGGTGCGCCGGGGGCGTGCAGCGGGGCTGGCGCGCGGGGCGTGCCGGGGGCGCGGGGCGCCGCCGAGCCAGCTGAGATGTGCGATGGGGCTGAAGTGCGTGACGCAGCTGAGTTGCGCGGCGGGTTGCCGGGCGCGTGCAGCGGGGCTGGCGTACGCGGTGATGCTGAGGTTCAGGCGTGCGTGGGCGGCGGGTTGCCGCAGGCCGGCGGGGATGCGCGCGCGGAAGCGCTGATGCGCCGCGCCCTGGACATCGCTGCGGAGACTCCCGCCGGGGACGTTCCCGTCGGAGCTGTGATTCTCGGCCCGGACGGGCGCGAACTGGGGCGGGGCGTGAACCGGCGCGAAGCCGACAATGATCCCACCGCACACGCGGAGATCCTCGCCATCCGGGAAGCCGTGCAGGAGCTCGGGGACGCCTGGCGGCTGGAAAACTGCACACTGGTCGTCACCCTGGAACCCTGCGCCATGTGTGCGGGGGCGCTGGTCGGGGCGCGAATTGGCAGTATCATCTTCGGAGCCTACGAGCCCCGGACCGGGGCGTGTGGCAGCGTCTGGGACGTGCCGCGGGAGTCTCCGCTGCACTGGGCGGAGGTCCGCGGAGGCGTGCTGGCCGGGCAGTGCGAAGAACTGCTGCGGCAGTTCTTCGCCCGCCTGCGCTAGGCGCGCGCGAGCCCGCGCTTGCCCGCCCGCGCCGGATACACTTGCCCGCCCGCACGTTCACGCCATCGCCGGCCGGTGGTGCTCGATCGCTGAAATGCACCGCGACCGGTACATCCCCCGGGCATCCCCGCCCACTCAAGCCGCGAGGCCCAAAAGAAGAGTGAGGATGCGGGGGATGAGGGGGCGTCAATAAGTGTTATAGAAAATTAATGAGCGGTGCTGAACAGTGCTTTTGCGAGTGGAATGGGCGTCTGAGGGCTGGGGAGGCGGCTCGGCGGTGGCGAGGAATCCAGAACGAACCTACGTTGGAAATTGAGCGTCCTGGTCGTGCGAATGCTGCGGCTGGGGCGCACAAGTTAGAACAAAGTTAGCGACTAGAAGACACAAGGAGAGATCAATGGATCTGAACAAGGCAAAGGATCTGGCAGGCGAGCACCGCGACAAGATTCAGGACGGTGCCGACAAGGCCATCGACAGCAAGCTGGACGGCGACAAGGCCGACAAGGCCAAGGACGGCCTGAACAAGGGCATGGACAAGGTCCTCGGCGACAAGTAAGTCCTCTGAGACTTCTGGCGCGCTGATGCGCTGAATTGTAAGCCCGCTGCGAACTGGTTGAGGTTCGTGGCGGGCTTTCGCGTGTGTAGGGCGGGGTTTTGTTGCGAAAATGTGGGGGTGTTACGCTAGTACGAGTCTGCAATCGCTGACTATGGTGGCGTGTCCGAGCGGCCGAAGGTGCTCGCCTCGAAAGCGAGTGTTGTTAGTAGCAACCGAGGGTTCAAATCCCTCCGCCACCGCCAAAATTTTTTACAGCGTGCTGTTTTCCGGTTGAACACTGGGAGGCGGCGCGCGGTTTTTGCGTGCGCGGGGGCTTGGGTTCTGGTGCGCGGGGTGGGCGGCCGGGTGCGTGGGGCTGGGAGTGCTTCCGCGGAGAGTGCGGCCGGGGTGCCTGGGGCTGGGAGTTGCGTGCGCGAGGTGCGCGACCGGGTGCGTAGGGCCGGGAATGAGGGCCGTTGGGGCGGGGATGTCCCAAATTCCACGTATTAGAATATAACTATTCTGTTTACGCAGGTCAGAGGGGCGCAAATTTTGGCTTCAGATATGCTACTTTCAATAACTCGAAGATTTGGGACATTGAGTCTCGGAGGCAAGGGGTTCGCGGCGAAAAATGGGCAGGTTTTGGCGAAATTAGGGCGCTCTATTGGGGAGGTAAGAGAGGGCGAAGCGCTGTAAGCGCCGTAGACGGCCTGAAAGTGGCTGGGGGATACCTCAATAAGGGTGCAAAACTGCGTCCCGCATTTGGGAAATGCACCGAAAAGGGCACTTGGGAGGTGTGGTGAGCGGTTGTGGACATGGGAAAGTGTCCCAAATCTTCCACTCTGTTTTTATAACTTTCTGTTTCCGCAGGTCAGAAGGTTGCGAAAATTTGCCGCAAACCTGCTACCCGCCGAAAGTGGAAGATTTGGGACATTTGCCCTTGGGGCCTGCGGTAGGGGAGCTGGAAGCGCGCCTAGAAGGAGGGGGCGAAAGGTCCGCCCGGAAGCTTTAGCAACACACGTCACACCTGTCACAACTCACCTGGGATTTTGGCTACTGTAGGATATATTTCGAGAACTGTCTGCGGCGTGGGAAGCCGCAACCACGAACGCAAACGCAAGGTCCTACACACACTCAAAAGCCGGCGGAAGGTCAACCAGTGGCGAAAATCCTGTTTAACCTCGGACGATGGTCCTACCTGCACAAGAAGCGGGTGATCGCCGCCTGGCTGCTGCTGTTCGTCGGCATCGCGGCGGCCGCGCTGGGATTCCAAAAGGGCTTCAACGACGTCTTCGAAATTAAAGACGTGCCCTCCACGCACGCCACGGAAATGCTCCAAGAGAAATTCCCGGGCACCAAAAACCCCGCCGAATCCACCGACGTCAACATAGTCTTCGGAGCCCCCGAGGGGAAGAAACTCGAAGACCCAGAGTTGATGGCGGCAATGGATGAGACGGTGGCGTCATTAAGAAATAACGTGCCCGACTTCAAAGAGGGCATGCAGTTCGGCAACCCCGTAGAGCTCAACGACAAGCTGGGCAAGATGCTCGTCGACCAGATGACGAAGCAGGGCATGCCCGAAGCCACCGCGAAATCCGACGCGGAGAACCTGCGGATGTACTCCGCCGACGGGCGCTACGGCACCATGACCTTCAGCTACGACGTGCCGCTGCCCGCCGACGTGACCGACGAGGATCGGCAGGCGGTGTACGACGCGATCCAGATCTCGCGCGACGCGGGCATGGACGTGGAGGTCGGCGGCCCCGGCTTCGGCGACCCCATCGCCGTCGAGCCGATCTCGGAGATCGCGGGCGTGGTGGTCGCGCTGATCATCCTGTTCTTCACGTTCGGTTCGCTGCTGGCGGCGGGGCTGCCGCTGGCTACCGCGATCGTGGGCGTGGGTATTGGCGCTCTGGTGACGGTGGGTGCGACGGCGGTGCTGCCGCTGAACTCCATCACGCCGACGCTGGGCCTAATGATCGGCCTGGCGGTCGGCATCGACTACGCGCTGTTCATCATGTCGCGCTACCGCGATGAGCTGCGGCAGGGGCGGTCGCGCCCGGATGCGATTGGCCTGGCCGCGGGAACTGCGGGTTCGGCGGTGGTGTTCGCGGGCCTGACGGTGACGATCGCGCTGGTCGGCCTGCGCCTGGCAGACATTCCGTTCCTGTCGTACATGGGTTACTTCGCGGCGATCAGCGTGATGGTCGCGGTGGCTGTGGCGCTGACGTTCTTGCCCGCGCTGCTGGGGGCGTGTGGCTCGCGGGTCTTTCGTAAGGACGCCACGTTTGGGCAGCAGTACGCCTCCGCCCTCGTGGGGGAGGATGCGGCGCACGGGTATTTCACGGGCGGTCCGGCGGGGCGCGGGCGTGCGGTTCGCGTTGGCGGGGATGACGGGGAGCGCCAGCGCGCGGGCGACGGCCAGCACAAGCAAGGCCTGGCGAGCCGCTGGATCAAGCTGGTGTACAGCTTCCCTGGAATTTCCATTGCAGTGGTGATGCTGGTGCTGGCCGCGCTGACTCTCCCGGCGCTGAACCTGCAGCTTTCGCTGCCGAATGATAAGACGGCGAACGTGGACTCCACGCAGCGGAAGGCCGCCGAGATGCTCGAGGAAGGCTTCGGCCCAGGCCGCAACGCTCCGTTCCTGGTGGTCGTCAACGGCGAGAACGCAAACCCGGATTCGCCGGCGCTCGCCACCTACATTCAGGGCCAGGCGGACGCGCAGGGCGGCGGCGGAGATACGCAGGGCGCTGAGGGCCAGGCGGACGCGCAGGGTGAAACTGCCCAGGGCGGAAATGCGCAGGGCGCTGGCGACAAGACCAAGGCCGCGGCGCAGGCGTCATTTATCTATGCGATGGAGAACCTCGGCAGCAACATTCATGTCAAGCACGCGCAGCTCATCGGCCAGAGCGAGGATGGGCTCGCCGCGCAGCTGCTGATCACGCCTGAAGGCGGGCCGACCGAAGAGGGCACCGCCACGCTCATCCACGCGCTGCGCGGACAGCAGAACGTGATCGAGAAGGAAACCGGCGTGGACATGGGCATCACCGGCCTGATCCCCATCCAGCAGGACGTTACCGACCAACTGTCGGACGCCATGCCGATATACCTCCTGCTGGTCGTCGGGCTGGCGCTCGTGCTGCTGCTGATGATCTTCCGCAGCATCACCGTGCCGATCATGGCGGCACTCGGATTCCTGCTCTCCGTCGGCGGTGCCTTCGGACTGACCGTGCTGGTCTGGCAGGAAGGCTGGGCCGGGCTGTGGAACTCGCCGGGGCCGCTGATCAGCTTCATGCCGATCTTCCTCATCGGCGTGACCTTCGGACTGGCGATGGATTACCAAATGTTCATCGTGTCGCGCATGCGAGAACGCTTCAAGCACGAATCCTTCGAGGCCGCGAAGACCTCCAAGTACACGCCCGTTGAAGACTCCGTGATCTTCGGCTTCGGCATGGGTGCGAAGGTCGTGACCGTGGCGGCGCTGATCATGATCGGCGTGTTCGCCAGCTTCATCTTCCAGCCTCTGCCGTTCGTGCAGATCTTCGGCTTCGCGCTAGGCGCCGCCGTGCTGTTCGACGCCTTCCTCGTGCGCATGACCTTCATCCCCGCCATGATGGTGCTACTTGGAAAGGCCACCTGGTACATGCCCAAGTGGCTGGACCGCATACTGCCGACCTTCGACGTGGAAGGCTCGCAGCTGGAGCGCGACTTCCGCTCCGGCGAAATTCAGCGCTTCGACGACGAAGGGCGTGCGCTGGAGCCGGCGGAGGCGCCGAGGCCGGCGCGCTAGAGGCGGCAGCCGCCGCCCGCCAGCCCACGGAACCCCCGCAAACGCTAGCCCAGCCGCTCCCGCCAGGCTGGGCCGTAGTAGCGCCCCATGAACTCCTCCCGGAACTCATAGAAACGCCCCTGCTCCATGGACTCGCGAATCCGGTCCACCAACCCCACCATGAAATGCAGATTATGCAGGGTGCACAACGTCCCGGCCAGATACTCCTTCGCCTTTAGCAGGTGGTGAATATAAGCGCGCGAATAATTCTCCGAGACATAACCGCCTACTGCGGCGTCAATAGGAGAGAAATCCCTCTTAAACCGCGCACCCATAAGATTCAGCCGACCGTCCAGCGTGTACACGCCACCGCGGCGGCCCAGGCGAGTCGGCGCGACGCAATCGAACGTATCCGCGCCGGCCTCAATCGCCGTGAACAGGTCATCCGGCTCCGAAATGCCGAGCAAGTGGCGGGGCTTATCCTCCGGCAGCTCCTCGGCGACCCAGCGGACGATCGTGCCGAGGTTCTCCTTCTCCAGCGCGCCGCCGATGCCGAAGCCGCCGAAACCGCGGTTGCCCTGCGCCTCCGCCTCCTCGGACAGCTGCACCAGCCCGCGGGCGGCCTGCCTGCGCAGATCCTCGTACTGCGCGCCCTGCACCACGCCCCACAGCGACTGCGGCGGGCGGTGCGTGCGCAAGTCCGTGAGCCGCTGGTGCTCCGCCAGGCAACGGCGCGCCCAGCGATGCGTGCGTGCGACGGATTGCTCCTGGTAGGGGCGGGTATTCACCAGCGTGGTGAGCTCGTCGAACGCGAACATAATGTCCGCGCCCAGTTGGTGCTGGATCTGCATCGACACCTCCGGCGTGAAGCGGTGCTTGCTGCCGTCGATGACGCTGCGGAAATCCACGCCGTCCTCGTCCACCACGGCCATGCGCTTCTTCTGCTGCTGGATGATGTCCGCCTCGCTGCGGCCTTTCGTGTCCATGGCCAGGACTTTCTTGTAGCCCACGCCGAGGCTCATGACTTGGAAGCCGCCGGAGTCCGTGTACGTCGGCCCGTGCCAGTTCTCGAAGGTCGCGAGCCCGCCGGCCTCGTCCACGATGTCCGGGCCCGGCTGCAGGTACAGGTGGTACGCGTTGGAGAGCATCGCCTGCGCGCCCGTCGACCGCACCTGCTCGGGCGTGAGGGTCTTGACCGTTGCTTTTGTCGCCACCGGGATGAACGCTGGGGTGTGGATGTTCCCATGCGGAGTCTTTATGACGCCCGTACGCCCCAGCCCGCCTGCGCCTCCGTTAAGGCGCGCGCTTGCGCCCGCGTCCGCGCTTGCGCCCGCGCTTCCAGCTGCGCCTGCGTTTCCGGCCGCGCCCGCGTCTGCACTGTCGCTATCGCGCAGCCGGGTGCGCACCTCGAAGGATAGGTCTGCGGCGCCCGCGCCCGCGTCCGCGCTGGTGTTTTCCTGATTGTCGGCCATAGCGCCCTATTTTATCCTCCGCTTCCACCGGCGCCCCTTTCCGCGCCGCCGATTCCCCATCCCACACCGCCGATTTCCCCTCCAACACCACCGATTCCCGCACTCCCGGATGCCGCGCCGTCACATGGGCCCCACTGGCCCCACCCTCCGTTCGGGCCCGCCAGCTAAGCGCTTCCCCCTCCTCGGTTGATGCCTAGCTGACGTCACATCAGCCCCACTGGCCCCACGGCTGCCTTGCGCCAGGGTGGGCTAAAACGCGAATGTCCCAAATCTTCGAGTTAACGAAAGTAGCACATCTGAAGTGCAAATCTGCAACGCTCTGACCTGCGCAAACAGAATAGTTATGTTTTAAGACGTGGAATTTGGGACATTTGGCCCCCGAAGTGTCGGAAATCTTGCAAAACGGCAATCGCTCGTCAGGCTGATCGGCGCACCCTGAACCCTCTCGGCGCGAAGAAAACCGCTTAAACGGGCTTAGAATCGCCCTGCCGGGTTTGGCATCTTCCAAGCCGACTCGATGTATTCCTTACCGGCGAACTTACTCCCGCGCCGACGCTATTCTTCCCTCATAGAAAGCCATTACCGCCAGCCGGGAGCTGCTATTCCCACGCCGGAACACCTCCCCGGTAGTTGGTGGCGGGGAACTCGAGCCCTTGTCGTGTCATTTGCTGATGGATTCTGCAGATGTCCGCCACGGCGCTTCCGTCACGGAAGTTATTGCGATCCACACGGTAGATGCGCAAGCCTAGGTTCTGCAGCTTCCGCTCGCGTTCGCGCTCGCTAAGGATCTGCCGAGCGGCGAAAACGTCTTCGTTGATCACGCTGCTCGTGCCCAGTGTAAAGCTGGCGCCCGCGTCAGTCAGGCTGGGCTGGTACTTGCCTTGACCGTCGTACTCGATCACCAGCCCGCAGGGATAGAAAAAGTCCACGCGACCTGCGAAGTAACCCTCGTAGTGCAGCTCCACCTGCTGAAGAGGTGCAGGCAGCCCAGTTTCCCACAGTTTCACTTTCAACTCGGATTCCCGCGGGCTCTCGGAGGCGCCGTTGATCAATCGCAGAGCCTCCCTCGCCTTCGCGATGCCTCGGAGCCTCCGCAGTTTGGCCGCATCAGCGCGCAGAGTTGTAATGAATTCCGAAATCTCCATGTCGTCGATACCGGCTCGTGCTGCGAACTCCGCAGCCACGACAGCATCAGCAACACTGTGCCACCGGGCAAGGTCGATGATTGTGTCCGTTACGCAGGTGAGTCGTACTTCGCGCACCCCATTCCCGGTTGCTATTCGTAGGATTTCTAGGCGGCGCGCGGCAGTCGCATGCAACGGTCTCGACGTTCGGAGGGGGAGCGGCACGTTAGTACCACCCGGCGGGTAGTACCCGATCTCCGCGTTCGGCTCGGCCCGCCCCGCGATCGGCAGCCCGTGCAGCAGCGCCGCAGAACGCCCGCACAGCACGCCGTTTGTGCAGCTCAGGCCGTGTGCGATCGCATGGAGACGCACCTTTTCGTCACGCGGCAGCGCATCCCAGTGCACCCGCTCGGCGTAGATCCCCGGCGCAACCTTATAGTGACGCCGCCCGCGCGCCAGCCCTCGCCGCGTACCGCTCGGAAGCTCTTTCGCCTCGATGAGCAGCGTTGTTGTTGTCTTTTCTTTCTGACGCCCCCACGCCAACGGATCCACATTTCCCCCACACATTGAGCTTTCCCCTTGGCTTCAAAGTATCGCAGAAAAGTATTGCAGAAAAGTAGTGCAGATCCACGGGTAGCCTTGCCAGGGATACCGGAAGTAGGAGGCGACGGCATGGTGCGAGCAGCGGAGCAGGCGGGGGAGACGGCGCAAGCGCAGAAAGCGGAGAGCCGAGGGGCGGGGCGGTACGCGCCCAGCCCCTCGGGGGATCTTCACCTGGGGAATTTCCGGACCGCCGTGCTGGCATGGCTGTTCGCTAAGCACGAAGGGCGCGAGTTCCGGATGCGGATCGACGACATTGATGCTCAACGCTCGTCAGAAGAAAGTGCAGAACAGCAACTACTGGATCTTGCGACTATGGGGATTGGGTACGAGGGGAGGCTGTGGCGTCAACAAGAGTGCTGGTCAGAGTATGAAAAAGCGCTACAGGACCTGCGAGAAAAGGGGCTTGTGTACGAGTGCTACTGCTCGCGGAAGGACATCGCCGAGGCGGTCCGCGCGCCGCACGCCGCGCCGGGAGCGTACCCGGGAACGTGCCGCGACCTGGGAGAATCGGAGCGGGCGGCCAAGCGCGCGGAGTTGGCGGCGCGGGGGCGAGTGCCGGCGTTGCGGCTGCGCGCGGGCGTGGACGAGTGGGAAGTGCGCGAGCGGTTCGCCGTGTCAGGCGGGGTGTACCGCGGGGCGGTGGATGACATGGTGCTGCGGCGCGGCGGAAACGCGCCGAAGGCGTCGGGAGCACCGGGCGGCGGAGGTGCGGAGGTGCCGAGCAGCGGAGATGCGGGGGTGCCGGGCGGCAGAGCTGCGGGTGCGGACGGAGGTGCGGGGGCCGGCGCGCCGGGCGGGCCGGTGAACAGGGATTATGCCTACAACCTGGCCGTGGTCGTCGACGACGCGCTGGCCGGGGTGGGGCAGGTTGTGCGCGGGGACGACCTGCTGAGTTCCGCTCCGAGGCAGGCGTATCTGGCTCACCTGCTGGGGTTGCCGCCGGTGGAGTACGTGCACGTTCCGCTGGTGCTGGGCCCCGACGGGAAGCGACTGGCGAAGCGGGACGGGGCCGTCACGCTGCGGGACTTCCCCGGCGGGGCGGAGGGGATGTTGCGGTGGATCGCGGAATCGCTCGGCGAGGCGGTCGACGTCTCGGCCGCAGAGGTGATGGCAGCGGAGGTGTTGACCGCGGAGACCGGCGTAGCCGATGCGAATGCGGTGGGTGCGAGCTCGGTAGAGATGGCAGGCACTGAGGCAGAATCGGCCGGAGCAGCCGGAGGCATCACGCCCGCCGCACTGCTGCCAACCTTCCGGCCCGAACTACTTCCTCGCGGGCCCGTCACCTGGCGCCCGGAGGACACTCCAGCAGACTAGCTCCTCTAGCGCACCGCGCGCGGGCGGAACTTCGGCGGGATCTTCTTCTGTGCTGCCTTCCGCGCGATCTCGGCGTTCTTGCTCACCAGCAGGCGCGCCTGGCGCAGGCGCTCGCGGGCGAAAGTCCGCCGCTCGCCGGACTCCCACGTCTCGTCAACCAGCTTCTTTGCCAGCGCCATCGAATCCGGCGAGCGTTCAATGATCTGCCGTGCCAGCTCCTCCGCGGCCGCCAACGGATCCTCCACGGCTCTGGCCAGGCCTAGCTCCGCGGCACGCTCCCCGGAGAAGATTTCCCCGGTCATGGCCAGCCGCTTCACCTCGTCAATCGGCAGCAACTGCTTTAGGGACATGATCCCCGACATGTCCGGCACCAGACCCCATTTCGCTTCCAACACTGACCAGTGGGCGTCATTGCTCGTAAACCTAAAGTCCGCCCCACAAGCGATCTGCACGCCACCGCCAAAGCAATAGCCTTCCACCGCGGCAATCACCGGGAAGGGGAGGCGACGCCACGTCCACGGCGCCTCTTGGAATGTGTTCGTGCCTCGCAGGGGACGTGGGATGAAATGCGAAAGCATGCGCGGTGGGCTTTTCAGGGTATCTGCGAAGTCGAGGCCGGCGGAGAAGTTGCCCTCCGTGCCGGAGAGGATGACCACGCGGACGGAGCGGTCGCGGCGGAGCGCGTGCGCCGTGGAGATCAGCTGTTGGAGCAGGTCGATCGTCAGCGAATTCAGCTTGCGGGGACGGTTCAGGCGGACGTGGACGAGGCCGGGGATGGACTCGGAGTATTCCGTGGTGACGAGCTGGTCGGTGCCGGGGGCACTCGAGGTGCTGGGCGCGGTGGGGGCGCTGGTATCAGTCATGCTCTTCAACCTAAAACACGTCGGACGATGAGGGGTGAGATTTGGGAAACCCAGCAGCGCCCGCGGGTTCGCCGGGGATAGGCAGGGAAAGCCGGGGATAGGCAGGGGAAAGCAGTGGAAACGCAAAACCGGCGCTGGGATCGTTTCCAGATCACCGAGCGCCGGTTTCTCATTATGTGAGATTTGGCGGAGGATGTGGGATTTGAACCCACGAGGGATGTGACTCCCGCACGCGTTCCAGGCGTGTGACATAGGCCGCTAGTCGAATCCTCCATGTCGAACGGCAAAACACACGGAAAAGCCGTGGCTTCGACGTACTCATGAAAGGGTACACAACGCTGCCTTTAGATTCCAAATCCGGTGCTGGGGGTTGGAAAGAGGGCGTCGATAGATAAGAAGGAACGAGCCTTTGGAACAACGAGCGCGCGTGGGCTAGTATGGGCAACGGATTCCGCGCGGCGTGTATCTTGTGAACTCCCCCAGGGCAGGAATGCAGCAAGGGTCAACGAGCTCTGACGGGTGCGCGGGGTCCCCTTTTTTATGCCCAAACGCGCGGGGCCGGGCGCCGGGCTACAGCCAGTTCTTGCGCTTAAACCACCACCACATCAGCAGGATCACCGCCAGGTTCAACAGTAGGCAGTAGTAATAGCCATACTCCCAGTGCAACTCCGGCATGTTGTCGAAGTTCATGCCGTACACGCCCGCGATCATCGTCGGCGGCGCGGCCATTCCGATGATGGACGAGATCGTGCGCATGTCCTGGTTCTGACGCAGCGAAATGATCGCCGAGCTGGCCTGAATAAGGGAGCTCAGGCGCTCGTCGAAAGAGTCGATCTTGTCCTTGGCCAGCATGGCGTGGTCCAAAACATCGCGGAAGAAAGCCCTGACGTGCTTGGTCGTCAGATCCTTGTGGTTATCGATCAGCGCGCGCAGCGCCGGGATCAGCGGGCCGATAGCGTGGCGCATCTCCAGGATCTCGCGCTTCAGGGTGTAGATATTCTCAATGTTCGTCTCGGCGCGGAGGGTGAAGACCTCCTCCTCCAGGCTGTCCACGCGGTCTTCCAGCGCCTCGGAGATGCGGGTGTACTCGTCGACCAGGTAGTCCGTGATGGCCCACGCGATGGACATCGGACCTGCACTGCGCAGCTCGGGCGCCTGGTGCAGGCGGGCTTCCGGGTCGGGCAGCTCCGTATCGTGGGCAATCACGATGATGAACTTCTGGCTGATGACCATCTGCACCTCGCCGGTTTGGATGAGGTCACGCCGGTCGATGAGGTCCTTATTGCCCGCGTACTGCACGGAGCGGACGACCTTGAACAGCTGGTTCTCGTAGCGCTCCAGCTTGGCGCGCTGGTGGGCGGTCACGGCATCCTCGACGATGAGCTCGTCGACGTCGTAGCACTGCGCCACCTTCAGCATCTGCTCTTCCGAGGGTTCCTCTAGGGTGACCAGCACAAAGCTGCCCCTGCTGGGCGTGGCTAGCTCCTCGATCTCTTTCAGCGCGGTGGCATAGTTCGCCTGGCCGGGGGTCTGCTTGCCCTCGACGTAAAGGCGGCACTCGCGGATGGCGCGTTCGACGGGGACCCGGACTCGGTTGGGTTCGGTTTTTGCCATAGTGGATCCTTTCCAACTATTTCAACTACATCCGGCGAGAACTGACGCACGGTAACTTTTTACAAGCTCTATGCACCTTAGCCCGTCGATATCCTATCGCCTGCAAGGTAGTCCCGCAGGCGCTGAATTTCGCCGGGGCTGTGGCGCCGGGCGGTGCCACGGTGCCGGGGTGCCGGGTGCAGCCGGGCGGCGCCGGGGCACGCTTTCCGGGGGCGGTGTCCGGCGCGTCCGTTAGACTGGCAAAGGTAAGCCACACCGAGGGTAAACCCCAGCACGCCACAAGCGGGAGAGAATTTACATGAAGATCGAAAACGTAAACGCAGAGCTCCTCCTCAGCATGAAGGAGGACGTCCGCCAGGCCTACGAAGAGCTGCACTCCAAGGGGCTCAACCTGGACCTCACGCGCGGCAAGCCCTCGGCAGAGCAGCTGGATTTCTCCGTGGATCTGCTGAGCCTTCCAGGCGAGAACTTCACCTCGCCCTCTGGAGTGGATGTACGCAACTACGGCGGTGGGGTCGGCCTGACGGAGATCCGTCAGCTGTGGGCGGACGTCCTGGGCCTGCCGGTGGATAACGTCATCGCCGGCGATGCCTCCAGCCTGAACATCATGTTCGACCTGATCAGCTGGGCCTACACTTTCGGCACCAACGATTCCGAGCGCCCCTGGTCGGCGGAGGAAAAGCTGAAGTGGATCTGCCCCGTGCCGGGCTACGACCGCCACCACTCCATCACCGAGCTATTCGGCTTCGAGATGCTGACCGTCGATATGACCGACGAAGGCCCGGACATGGACCAGGTGCGCGAGCTGGCGAAGGACCCGGCCGTGAAGGGCATGTGGGCCGTGCCGATGTTCGCCAACCCGACGGGCGTTACCTACTCGCAGCAGACCGCCGAGGCCCTGGCTGCCATGGAAACCGGCGCGCCGGACTTCCGCATTGTGTGGGATAACGCCTACGCCGTCCACACCCTGACCGACGAGTTCCCGGAGATCATCAACATCCTGGACGTTGCCGAGAAGGCGGGCAACCCGAACCGCTTCTGGGCGATGTCCTCTACCTCCAAGATCACTTTCGCGGGCGCTGGCCTGGCCTTCTTCGCCTCCTCCACGGAGAACCTGGAGTGGTACAAGAAGATCGCCAACGTGCGCGGCATTGGTCCGAATAAGGTCAACCAGCTGGCTCACCTGCAGTACCTGAAGGATGCCGAGGGTGTGCGCGACCTCATGCGCAAGCACGCGGGCTCCCTGGGTCCGAAGTTCACCCGCGTGGTGGAGATCCTGCAGCGCCGTCTGGGCGACCTCAACGTCGCCGAGTGGACCGTCCCGGAGGGCGGCTACTTCATCTCCGTGAACCTGCTGGACGGCACCGCTGGCCGCGTGGTGGAGCTGGCGAAGAAGGCCGGCGTGGCCCTGACCGCCGCGGGCTCGACCTACCCGCTGAAGCAGGATCCGAACGACCGCAACCTGCGCCTGGCGCCTTCCATGCCGACGATCGAGCAGCTGGAGGTCGCCATGGACGGCTTCGCCACCTGCGTGCTCTACGCCGCGATCGAGATGGTCGAGCACGACGCGGGCCAGCGCTAACCCACACCGCCAGACAGCAAGCAGGAGGCCACCATCAACACCGACGAAACACTGGTCTGGGTCCAGGGGCTCCTCCCCGGCGAGCCGACCGTCGCACACCGCAAGGTCGCCGATTCCTTCCCTGAGTTCGCTGTCGCCGAGGTGTTTCTTGGTGACGCCCCTTCGTCCCAGAACGGCACATCCCAGGAGGGCGACGAAGAGCCCGTGCTGGCCGAGACGGTTGCAATGACCATCGACGCGGGGCGCATGGAAACCGGCCTGGAGACGGAAGACGGCTCCGACCTGCGCGTGGAGCTGTTGACAGTAGTCAGTGGGCACGACGATACCGCCGCCGACCTGCTGGCCCACGCTGCGACGATGATCTCCCAGGACCCCGGTCACTGGCCCCCGCAGCCCGGCACGATGCTGCCGAACGTGGTGCAGCAGATGGATGCAGATTCGGAGCGGAAGATCACCGCCCGCAACGGCCTGCTGGTGGTTCCCTACGTGTGGGACGAAGGTGTACCGCACGTCCACGAGGTCACCTCCGGCGGTGCGGGCCGCCACTCGAAGGAAGGCGAGACCGACGTGGAATTCACCCACCCAGGCCGGCTGACCATCGTCGCGCAGCTGGTGATGCTGACGGACGAGGAGCTTGAGCTCGCGCAGACGGAAGGTGTGGCCGCGGTGCAGGAGCGGTTGGTGCGTGAGGGCGTCAATATCAACGACATATGGCGCTAGGCGACCGCAACGGGTCGTCTTAGGCGGAATGTAGGCTAGGTTCGTGGCACTTTATAGGAAATATCGTCCGGCGACGTTTGCCGAGGTCGTGGGGCAATCCCACGTGACCGAGCCGTTGTCGGTGGCGCTGGATAGCGGGCGGATCAACCACGCATACCTGTTTTCCGGGCCGCGCGGCTGCGGCAAGACGTCGTCGGCGCGCATCCTGGCTCGCTCGCTGAACTGCGTGGAAGGGCCAACGTCCACGCCCTGCGGAAAGTGCGAATCCTGTGTATCGCTGGCGCCCGGCGGGCCGGGGAACCTAGATGTGACGGAGCTGGACGCCGCCACGCACAACGGTGTGGACGACATGCGCGAGCTGCGCGAACGCGCCTTTTATGCGCCTGCGGAATCTCGCTACCGGGTGTTCATTATTGACGAGGCGCACATGATCTCCACGGCGGGTTTCAACGCCCTGCTGAAGATCGTGGAGGAGCCGCCGGAGCACCTGATCTTCATCTTCGCCACGACGGAGCCGGAGAAGCTGCTGCAGACGATTCGCTCCCGAACCCACAACTACCCGTTCCGCCTGCTGGCGCCGCCGGATATGCGCGGACTGTTGGAGTCGGTGGTGTCCGGCGAGGGCGTGCCTGTGGAGGATGCGGTGTATCCGCTGGTCATCCGCGCGGGTGGCGGTTCGCCGCGTGACTCGCTGTCGATTATGGACCAGCTGCTGGCCGGTGCCGGGCCGGAGGGCGTGACGTACAACCGCGCGCTGGCCCTGCTGGGCGTGACGGATTCCACCCTGATCGACCGTGCTGTGGATGCGCTGGCGGAGCACGATTCCGCCGCGCTGTTCGCAGTGGTCGACGATGTGATTGATGCGGGGTACGACCCGCGCCGATTCAGTGAGGATCTGCTGGACCGCTTCCGCGACCTGCTGGTGGTACAGGCCGTGCCGGATGCGTTCGAACGCGGACTGGTGAACGCGCCGGAGGAGTCCCGTGACGTGCTGCGCGAGCAGGCGGAGAAGATGGGGCAGGCGACGCTGACGCGCTGTGCATCCCTGGTGAACGAGGGGCTGGCGCAGATGCGCGGCGCCACGGCTCCGCGGCTGTTGCTGGAGATTCTGTGCGCCCGCATGGCGCTGCCCGCCGCCGGCATGACTGTGGAGGCGCTGGCGCAGCGCGTGGAGGCCCTGGAGAAGGGGCACGGCGGGACTGTCGGTAGCGGTGCCGGTGGCGGCGCGGGACGAAGTGGTGCTGGCGCGGGCCGGGCGGCAGGAATAGGCGCCGGTGCTGGCTCGAGCGCGGACACGGGCGCTGGTGCTGGAGCCGGTTCGGGTACTGGGACAGGAGCTGGTGCGGGAGCCGGCACGGGCGTGCGCGGCAGCCGGGCGGAGATGTTCGCCCGGCGCAGGAAGGCTGCGCAGGATGCAGCGCAGCAGTCTGCATCGGCGCAGCCTGAACCTGTGCAGCCTGAATCGGCTCAGTCGGAACCTGCGCAGCCTGCAGAGAAGGCACCGGAGCAAACGCCGCCAGCAGACCAGGTGTCAGCTGCGGAGCAGTCTCCGGTTCAGCCCGCCGAGTCCCCCGAGGCAGCGGAAGCTTCTCGAGCACCTGAGACCTCGCCAGCGACTGAGCCGGAAGCTGCGCAGGAGTCCCCGGCCATCGCCGAGGCGCGCCGGGCGCGCGACATCATGCAGCGCCATCGCCAGGCCAGCGCTGCGGAAGCCGAGTCCCCGACTCAGAACGCAGCAAATGCGGAGGCATCACCGGCACCGACAGATTCTGAACCGGCGGAGACTTCGGCAGAGGCCCCGGCGGAAGCTTCGGCGGACGCGGCCGCGCCTGCTGCGATCGATTCGGACTCCTGGGCGCGCATCATGGATGCCGTCCACGACCTGGACCTCAGCGCTTGGATCGCCCTCCGAGGCGCCGCACCGCGTGCATCCCAGCCGACTCCGGGCGAGGTCCACGTTGACCACCACACCGGCTCACTAGCAAGGCTGGTCAGCGGGGCGAAGAACGCGGAAGTGTACTCGCAGGCTATCCAGAGTGTCACGGGAAGTTCCGCCCGCATCGTCGTCTACGTCGGCGACGAAGTTGTCGGCGACGGAGCCGCCGGAAGTGACGGAGTTACTGGAACTGCCGAGCCTGCAGGAGGCGATGAGCAGGGAAAATCTGAACCGGCGGCGGCACAGCCCTCCGCCGGTGAGGGACAAACGCCAGCCTCCACACCGGTGAACCCTGTGCCAGCGGAAACCCCGATGGACGCAGCGGCCTCGCGCAGCGCAGCCAGCAGCGCCCTGGAGCGCGCCCGCGCGATGGAAGAAGCGATGCGCAAGGCCTCGCACTCCCACCGGAACGCAGGCGCAGCGGGTGCGGGCGCAGCTGGCGCCGCTACTGGCAGCCGGGGAGTGGCAGGCACAGGCGCTGGAACTGCAGCCAATTCGGGTGAAGCAGCCGCCGCGCAGGAAGACCCGAACTCCGGCTGGCGCGCCCGCGCCGAACGAGCCAAGGCCCGCAAGAAATACAACATGGAAAACGGCTTCAACGGCGTCCCACTGCCCGACGAGCCGCCAGTTGATGCCTACGGAGACGCCCCCGTCGACAACTGGGGCGGCGGGGCGGCCGCTAACGCTGCAGCCGACCCAGCCGCCGACGCGCCGCTGCCGCCCGAACCCTCGGGCCCCTCTGATCCGTCCGATTCTTCCGTTCTCTCCGGCCCGCCTGGATCTTCTGCGCCGTCGGGCCCATCTGCACAGTCAGCGTCATCTGGGCCTTCCGCACGGACGGCAGAACCCCCGTCCCGAGCCGCTAACCGCCAGCCCCACGCTGGGGTGGGCGGTGCTGGGGCCGAGGGGGCGTCACAAAGAACAGAACAAAAAGAACGCGACGAACTACTCGCCGACCTCGAGCGCGCACCCGGCCAGCGTGACCACCGCACGCCGCTGGAAATCGCAGGTGAACTGATCGAAAAGAGTCTCGGCGCGGAGAGAGTTCGCTAAGCGTGAACACAACCATCCGCACACGCGAAGGTGCCTGACACGCCTGTCCGGGCCGACCGGTACAGTTGTGGAAGAACTAAAACCCAAGCACGAAAAAACCGACGAAAGGTAAACAGAATGAGCCAGCCAGACATGAACCAGCTGATGCAGCAGGCCCAGCAGATGCAGGCACAGCTGCAGGAAGCACAGCGCGAAATCGCCGCCTCCACCGTCAAGGGCGAGGCAGGCAATGGCCTGGTCACCATTTCCGTCGCAGGCTCCGGCGAGGTCACCGACATGGAGATCGACCCGAAGATCGTCGACCCCGAGGACATCGACACCCTGAAGGACCTGCTGCTCGGCGCGTTCAAGGACGCAAACCAGAAGCTGCAGACCCTCGCCGAGGAGAAGATGGGCCCGCTGTCCCAGGGCATGAGCGGCCTGGGCTTCTAAGCCTTCTAAGACTCCAAAGCGAGATCTAGTTGTTCGAAGGACCACTACAGGACGTCATTGACGAATTCTCCCGGCTGCCCGGCATCGGGCCGAAAAGCGCGCAACGCATCGCGCTGCATCTGCTGAACGAAGAGCCGGAGGACATCGAACGCTTCCAAAGCGCACTCGGCCGCCTGCAGCGCGGCGTGACGTTCTGCCGTATCTGCCACAACATCTCCCAAGAAGATGTGTGCCGGATCTGCGCGGACTCCAACCGCGATAAAAGCATCATCTGCGTGGTTGAGGAATCCAAAGACATCCAGGTGATCGAACGCACCGCGGAATACCGCGGGCGCTACCACGTGCTCGGCGGGGCGCTCGACCCGCTGAACGGCATCGGGCCGAAGGAGCTGAACGTCACGCCCCTGGTGCAGCGCATCGGCGGGGCGCTCCCAGACGTCGCGCTCGGCGCGAAGGGCGGCGGGGCTTCTCTTGGTGACGCCGACACGCCAGCCGGTGGCGATCCCAACGGCGCGGACGCAGCTGAAACGGGCAATGCCGAAACGGCTGCCGTCGAGACCGACGTCAAGACCGACGTCGAGTACGACGAAGCCCCCGAGATCACCGAGGTCATCATCGCCACCGACCCGAACACGGAAGGCGAGGCGACGGCTTCCTACCTCGGCCGCCTGCTGCGCGACTTCCCCGGTCTGACGGTCACCCGCCTGGCCTCGGGGATCCCGATGGGCGGGGACCTGGAGTTCGTCGACGAGCTCACCCTGTCCCGCGCGTTTGCGGGGCGCACCGCGCTGTAGTTTCTGTAGCCGCTGGAGCCTCTTTAGCCGTGGTACCGACGGCGCGGGGCGCCGGTGTCGCACGGCAGGACTACAGTGGCGCCCATGAGTAAAAACCCTTTGCACAACGCTCTCCGTCCGCACCGCCTGTCCCGCGCGGCCGGAATTCGCTCCGCCGTATGGGGAACCGTCTTCGGCACCGCAGGCGTGCTGCACTTTGTTAAGCCGGAGGGCTTCGACAGAATCGTTCCGGAGGAACTCCCCGGCACCCCGCGCGCCTGGACGCTCGGCTCCGGAGCCATGGAAATCGCCCTGGGCACCAGCATCGCGGCATGCAGCCTGAAGCCCGAATGGCGCGGCGCGCTGCGAAGTACAATCGCCCCTGCCGCCGCGCTCTTCCTAGTCGGCGTGCTCCCTGGCAACATCAAGATGGCCTGGGACTGGCGTGCCAAACCTCAGCCCGCACGCGCCATCGCCTTTGCGCGCGTCCCACTTCAGCTGCCGATGATCCTTAGCGTGGCCAAGCTCGGCGCTTAGAGGCGTTCCTTTCTTAGCGACGCCACCTCGCGCTCCAACTGCTTCGCCAGCTCACCCTGGAACTCGGGGAGCTCATTCAAGCTAACCCCCATTGCGCGGGCGAGCAGCCAGTCCGCCAACTGGGGATTCCTGGCGAGCACGGGGCCGTGCATGTACGTCGCCACGACGGAGCCCTGCACGGCGCCTTCGGCGCGCGTCTGCCGGTGAGCATCCTCGCCGGAAAGCCCAGCGGCCTCCGCTCCGTGGCTATCGGTGTTGCCCGTGCCGCGGGTCAGGCGTCCCAGCGGCTCCGCATCCTCGCCCAGGATCGTCGCACCCATGTGGTTAGCGAATCCCGTCAGCGGTTCGGTCAGGCCTGCCCCGCCGGTCACAGCGGAGGCTGCCGGGGTGGAAGCGATCTCGCCGATCATGCGCTCGGCGAGTTGGGATGTGGTGGCGTCAATAAGACCCAACCCCTCGATCGTGCGACCATGGCTGGTGAAGGACCGGCCAAACACCTGCAGACCTGCGCAAATAGCCAGAACCGGGCGGCCGGCGGCGACCGCGCGGGAAATGCCGCCATCGCTGATCAGGTGCTCCGCCGCCAGAACCTGCGCGGTATCCTCGCCGCCGCCGACGGTGTAAACGTCCAGGGACTCCGGGACGGGCTCGCCCAGGTGGATAGGGTGAATCTCCGCGGAAATGCCGCGCATGCGGGCGCGCTGGCGCAGCACCAGGGCGTTGCCATCGTCGCCATACGTGCCCAGCACGTCTGGCAGAATCAGGCCGATGTTCAGCTCAGCGTTCATTTACGCTTCCCCTTCCTTGTCCAGCACCCGCTTCAGATCGCGGAACGCCGTGTAGTTCGCCAGGACCTCCACGCGGCCCGGCGGGCAGGAACGGATCGCCGCCACCGTATCCTTGATCAGATTGTGCTCGACCGCGGCGTAGCCCAGGCGGACGGCCAGATCCGTGCCGCGCTCGCCGGCGGCCACCACGTGCACACCCTCGAAGTTTTCGAAGCGCACATCCCACAGCCACGACAGGTCCTGGCCGTCGGCGACCTGCCCATTAACGCTGATCACGAGGCTATCGGCGGTGCGATCCACCATCGAGAGAGCCTCCTGCCAGCCGGCGGGATTCTTCGCTAGCATCAGGCGCACCTCGTGGTTGCCGAAGTGCACCACGGAGTAGCGGCCCGCGACGTTATCCACCTTCTCCGCGGCGGAGATCGCCTGTTCGGTGGAGATGCGCTCGGGGAGCAGCTCGCTCAAAGCCACGGCGGCAGCCACGGCCTGGGTAGCGTTTCCGCGGTTCGCATTGCCCGGGAGCGTGAGGTTCATCGGGTGGAGCTCGCCCTCGCGGTCGATCAGGCCATCTTCGGTGATGCGCCAATCGGGCTCGGGCCTGCGGAATTCGCGGCCGTCCGGGAGCTTCTTCGCTGCGAACCAGTCCACCACGCCATCCTCGCCAGTGCGGTGGATGATCGCGCCTTCCGTGCGCGGGCAGCTAGTGGAATCGCCCGTCCAGCCGAAACCAGCGCTGACCCACTGGACGTTCGGGGAATCCCAGGCGACGGAGGTGATGGAAACGTCGTCGCAGTTGGCGATGACCTGCATGTTCGGGCGCGCTTCCACGCACGCGCGCAGGGCACGCTCGATTTTGTTGATCTCGCCCACGCGGTCCAGCTGGTCGCGCGAGAGGTTCAGCAGCACCAGTACGTCCGCGTCGAGTTTCTCGGCGATCTTGGGGACGTGCAGCTCGTCGACTTCCAGCACGACTGTGTCTGCGTCGCGGCCGGCGAGCAGCGCGCTGATCACGCCTGCGTCCATGTTGTCGCCGCCCTCGTTGGTGCAGACGGTCGCGGCTGTGCGGACGGCGCCGGCCAGCATGCGGGTGGTTGTGGACTTGCCGTTTGTGCCTGTGACCAGCACCGTTGGACGCTTCTTGCCATCCTTGCCGGCGCCGAGGCTCGCCAGCAGCTGTGGGTCGATTGCCCCACCGACCAGGCCGCCGATCATGCCGCCGGCCCCTCGCCCTGCCTTTCTTGACGCCCACGTCGCCAGCTGCGCCATGCGAATCGCAACGGAACTGCGGAACCGCTGCAGCGCGGAGCGACGTGCGCCGGTTCGATCAGAGTTATCCATGGGGATTAAGTGTACCCGCCGGCATGTGTCGGAAATTGGAGGCTGGCGCGCCGAGCCTGATGAACATTAGTCCATCTGGAGGATCGTGCGGAGTTCGGCAAAAAGTTGGGGCTGTACCTGGTGCATGACTGTGCGACCGGTTCGTATCTTGCGGAGCAGGCCTGCCTGGGTAAGCCGTTTTAGATGGTGGGAGACCGTAGGCTGGCTAAGCCCAGTAATATCTGCCAGCCGGTTTACACTGATAGGCTCGCAGCCCTTGGCTGCCAAGTGAGAGAGTATTTGCAGGCGGGCCTGGTCGGCCAGGACTTTGAATAAAGCGGCATACCGGGTGGCCTCGAGGTCCGACAATGGCCCGCTACTTAGTGAACAGCATGTTGAGGGGTCAGAAAGCGGGAAAATCTCTGGATTGGCCATGTCAACAATCGTATATTGACAGGCATCAATACGACACTTAGTTTAATATTGATACTAGTCAATACTTAGAGAAGGTTACATGACAGCTCCTTCGCGCTCCGGTATGTCATTTTTGGATCGGTTCTTGCCCGTTTGGATTATCCTCGCAATGGTTGCAGGGCTGTTGGTGAACCGTGTGGCTCCGGGGGTTGGAGCAAAGCTTAGGGATCTGGAAGTCGGAAGCATTTCGCTTCCTATCGCACTCGGCTTATTGGTAATGATGTACCCGCCCCTGGCAAAGGTTCAGTATGACAAGACTCGCCGGATCGCTTCTGATAGACGCTTGATGGCGGTTTCCATTGTCTTGAACTGGATTGTGGGGCCGGCATTCATGTTTGCCTTGGCGTGGCTGTGTTTGCCTGATGAGCCTGAACTGCGCACCGGTTTGATTGTCGTTGGCCTAGCTCGGTGCATTGCAATGGTTCTGGTCTGGTCGGACCTCTCTTGCGGCGATAAAGAATTAACTGCGGTACTGGTGGCAGTTAATTCAGTATTCCAGGTGCTTATGTTTGGCGTGTTGGGGTGGTTCTATCTGCAAGTACTTCCCGGTTGGTTGGGGTTGCCTACAACCTCGGCAGACTTCTCGTTCTGGTCGATCGTGATTTCTGTCTTAGTATTCCTGGGTATCCCACTGGCAGCTGGTCTCGCCTCTCGGGTGTTTGGTGAAAAGATTAAGGGGCGGGAGTGGTACGAAACTAGGTTTTTGCCAGCAATTTCTCCACTTGCATTGGTGGGGCTGTTGTACACGATCGTGCTCTTGTTTTCACTGCAAGGGGAGCAGATCTCCGAGCACCCTTGGGCGGTGGCGCGTACGGCTGTTCCGCTGGTTGCATACTTCGCTGGCATGTTTGCGATTAGCTTGGTCGTTTCAAAGGCAACGGGATTGAACTACGCTCAGTCTGCATCGGTTTCTTTTACTGCTGCGGGAAATAACTTTGAGCTTGCTATCGCTGTGTCAATCGGGACTTTTGGAGCGACTTCTGCGCAGGCATTGGCCGGAACTATTGGCCCGCTTATTGAGATTCCGGTGCTCGTTGGACTGGTTTACGTCATGCTCTGGATAGGGCCAAAACTTTTCGCCGGGGATCCGACGCTGCCTACTCGGTCGGGTAGCCCCAAACGATTCGGTTAATGAGGGAGCGAATCAAAATGAGCACGAAACCTAAAGTTCTCTTTGTTTGTGTAGGTAACGGCGGGAAGTCGCAGATGGCTGCTGCTCTAGCCGAAAAGCATGCTGGTGAGATGATTGAGATATATTCCGCTGGCACCAAACCAGCCGAAAAGCTAAACGCTGAGTCGGTGGAAGCTATAAGTGAAGTCGGCGCTGATATGGCCGGCGGCCACCCGAAGGATGTTGATTCAACTTTGCTGCGGGATGTTGATCGCGTGATCATTCTCGGAAAGGATGCGCAGCTCGAGCTTCCAGATGAAGCGCGAGGCAATCTTCAGCGGTGGGTTACTGACGAGCCCTCCGCGCGTGGGGTAGAGGGCATGGAGCGCATGCGGCTGATCCGTGATGATATCGACGCCCGCGTGCAGTCGCTCGTTGCCGAGTTGCTTGACGATTGAGAGCGGACAGTCTCC
Source organism: Corynebacterium evansiae (assembly GCF_027570065.1). Lineage (NCBI taxonomy): Bacteria > Bacillati > Actinomycetota > Actinomycetes > Mycobacteriales > Corynebacteriaceae > Corynebacterium > Corynebacterium evansiae. The sequence goes on from NZ_JAKMUT010000001.1 coordinate 29,909, forward strand.
GAGCCCGTTTGAGCGTTTTTATTGGCGCCCGCGGGCTCGGGTGGGTGCAAATCAGCCTGACGGACGTCGTAGGTTTGCCGCGAGTTTGCAACATTTCCGACACTAAAAGGGATCAATGTCCCAAATCTTCCACTCTGTTTTTATAGCTTTCTATTTGCGCAGGTCAGAGTGGGTGCATATTTTTGCTTCACACTTGCTAGCTGCTGAAAGTGGAAGATTTGGGACATCCGTAACTTTGCAAGCCAGCTGGGAGGTTCCGGCGTGGTATTGGTGGGGCTAGTGATCTCAATGGGGCTAGTGGGAATTGCTCTTGCCGCCACGGTTGCCGCCACCGTTATTCTTGCCACCGGATCCACCGGAGCCATTCTTGCCGCGGGAGCTATCCGATCCGCCGGACCCGCCGGATGCGCCGGAGCCCTTGCGGCGCCGACGCCTGCGACGATTTCGTTTGTTGCTAGGCCCGGGGATCTTCCCCTTCTGGCCTCCTGAGCTGTGGCTTCCTCGGCTTTTGCCCTGGTCGTGGCCTTGGGAGTTGCTTGAGTCGCCGGAGTTACCGGAGTGATTGGATTTGTTGGCGCCGGAACCGGAACCGCCGGGCCCGTTGGAGTTGGAGCCACCGGAGTTGGACCTGCCGCCCGAGCCGCCGGAACCGTCGCGCGGGCCGGCGAGCCCGCTGGTCCGCGGGCGCGCGTCCGCACCAGGCTTCGCCGGAACGTCCTCCCTCTCGCCGGGCTGCACGTTATCCAGCAGAGCCAGGAAGTCTTCGTCCCGGATCAGGGGAATGTTCTTCCGGTCGGCGTGCATCGCCTTGCCCCGCAGCTCGTAGTTTTCGTTGCAAACCACCAGCGAGCTGCGACGATTCAGCTTCTCGCTATACGACAGCCCCGCGGCAACACCCTGCCCGATCAGCACGTCCGGGTCGATCGCCACATCCGGGCTGACCACAAACTCCATACCTTCAACCAGCGGCTCCCCGCGCTTCCACGCCCCGGGGTTTACGTATGGGCGGGGAGAGTTGGCGGCGTCAATACGAAGGCCACTACGCCGCAGCCCAAATTGATCGGCCGCGAGGTCCTCAGGGTCCAGCACGGTCAGCTCGCCGTTGCGCTGCTGCGCGAGGGCGAGGGCGGCGGTGAGGCGCGCGTCCGCCTCGAGGAGCTCGTCGGGGTCGATGTCTTTTTTACTTAGTGACGCCACCGCGCCCACCTCTGGCAGTGCCGTCGCAGGGGCCAGCACGGCGGACCAGCTCGCGTTTGCAGGGGCATTTGCGCTGGTAGAGAGGTCGGCGGTGGAGTCAAGGTTGGTGGCGGAGCTTGGAGTGGGAGCCGTAGCGGTGGAGTCGGCGGTGGCGGCAGTGCCGGCGGCGCGGTTGTAGCTGGAGACGACGGCGCGCAGGCGGGGGTCAGTGGAGTCGATGGCCTGGCGGCGTGCGGTGGCGAGTGTGTCGATGATGGAGACCGGTGCGGGTGTTGGCTGACGCCGACCACCGCGACCGCGGCCGCGGCTGCGACGGCCGCGGTTCGCTGAGCGCTGCGACAGTTTGAACTCGTGGGTGATGAAGCCCCACACGTAGTCGGACTCATGCATGATGAGCGTACGCCCGTCCAACGCCTGGTGGATCAGCTGCGCGCTGGAGTTGAAGCCCAGCGCCTGGGAGAGCTCGTTGACCTGGTAGCCGTGGAGGTGCCAGGGGCCGGCGTCTTCGCCGGGGTTGAGGTGGCGCGTCAGCGCGCCGATTTCCTGGCCGATGTTAATGGTCGGCAGTTCGTCGGGGTGTGCAGCGTCGCCGGGGGCTTCCGCGCCGGGGCCGAAGAAGACCACGGAAAGTGCCACCAGCCGGGAGGTTTTCGGGTGAATGCCGGAGGTGGAGATGCTCACGGCCGCAAAGGGGGCCTCCTCCTTGGAGGGGAGGTCATGCAGAGCGGACTCGAGCTCCTCTCGGGGGCTCGAGTGGTCGTTGTCCTCGCTGGAGTTCCCGACGGAAGCGCTTGCGCTCCCGTCGCCGCCGTGGGAATCCGTGGCAGCTTGGAACTCGGGGGTTGCTACCGGCTCGGAGCGCCCCTCGGCTCCTGCGGGGGAGTGGTTCTGGGCGGGGGAGTGGGCGTCCGAAGTACTAGCGTCAGAAGTACTACCGTCAGAAAAAGAAACAGCGAGAGAACCTGCAGGGCGAGTTACCCTGCGGCGCGGGCGCCTTGGGCGGCGCGCGCCGGTGTGCTCGGGGCCGGGGGCGGCCGAGTGATCGTTCTCGTTCATGGACTACATACTACCCAGCGGGGAACCGTGCCCCGCTGGCAGGCTGCGTGGTTCCGGCCCCTAGACCCCCTGGGAAACCCCAGCGGCGGCATCCTGCGAACGGTTCACCGCGGAAGTAATGGCCTTCAGCGAAGCGTAGGTAATGGAGCTGGCGATGCCCACGCCCCAGAACTTCGCACCGTTGATCTCAGCCAGGACGTAGGCGGCGGCCTCAGCGTCGTCGCCCGAGGTGCGGGCGTGCTGACTGTACTCCTGCACCTCCACGTCGTAGCCCAGCTCCTCCAGCGCGTTGCAGTATGCGTTGATCGGACCATTGCCGCGACCCTGCACAGTCTTACCCTCGCCGTTGAACTCGATCTGGCCGGTGACCTTGGCTTCTTCGCCTTCGTTCTGGCCGCCGTCGACGGTCAGGGAGATGGTCTCGATCGGGGCGACGCGGTCCAGGTACTCGCCGGAGAAGATGTCCCACATGGCCTTCGGGTTCACCTCGCCGCCCTCGGCATCGGTGACGGCCTGCACAACGGAGGAGAACTCCACCTGCATCGGGCGCGGCAGCTGCAGGTTGTGGTCGGTCTTCATGATGTAGGCCACGCCGCCCTTGCCGGACTGGGAGTTCACGCGAATCACGGCCTCGTAGGAACGGCCGACGTCCTTCGGGTCGATCGGCAGGTAGGGGACCTCCCAAGTCTTCTCGACCATGGCCTCCTGGGTGACTTCCTCGGCGGTGGCGTCCGGATCGATCTTCTCCGCAATGGCGTCCAGGCCCTTGTTGATCGCATCCTGGTGGGAGCCGGAGAATGCGGTGAATACCAGGTCGCCGCCGTAGGGGTGGCGCTCCGGCACACGCAGCTGGTTGCAGTACTCCACGGTGCGGCGCACCTGGTCGATGTCGGAGAAATCGATCTGCGGGTCCACGCCCTGGGTCAGCATGTTCAGACCCAAGGTGACCAGGCAGACGTTGCCGGTGCGCTCGCCGTTGCCGAACAGGCAGCCTTCGATGCGGTCGGCGCCGGCCATGTAGCCCAGCTCGGCAGCGGCCACGCCGGTGCCGCGGTCGTTGTGCGGGTGCAGCGACAGGATGATGGAGTCGCGGCGGTTCAGGTTGCGGTGCATCCACTCGATGGAGTCCGCGTACACGTTCGGGGTGATCATCTCGACGGTGGAGGGCAGGTTCAGGATGATCGGGTTCTCCGGCGTCGGGTCCATTACTTCGACGACTGCGTCGCAGACTTCCTTGGCGTAGGCGACCTCGGTGCCGGTGAAGGACTCGGGGGAGTACTCCCAGCGCCAGTTGGTGTCCGGGTAGTCCTTGGCGATGGTCTTGATCAGCTCGGCTGCGTCGGTGGCCAGCTTCTTGATGGCTTCCTTGTCCTTGCGGAACACGACCTTGCGCTGCAGCTTCGAGGTGGAGTTGTAGAAGTGGACGATGACATTCTTCGCGCCCTCACAGGCTTCGAAGGTGCGGCGGATCAGGTGCTCGCGCGCCTGGACCAGCACCTGGATGGTGACGTCGTCGGGGATCTTGTTGTTCTCGATGATCTCGCGGACGAAGTTGAAGTCGGTCTGGGAGGCCGAGGGGAAGCCGACCTCGATCTCCTTGTAGCCCATGTCGACCAGCAGCTGGAACATGCGGCGCTTACGCTCTGGGCTCATCGGGTCGATCAGTGCCTGGTTGCCGTCGCGCAGATCCACGGCGCACCACTGCGGCGCGCGGTCGATGACCTTGTCCGGCCAGGTGCGGTCCGGCAGGGTGATTTCCTCTACCTCTTCGAAGAACGGCTGGTAGCGCGCGTGCGGCATGGTGGAGTTGCGCTGCTTGTTCCAGGTGGGCTGGCCTTCGGGGATTTCGCCGTTCGGGGTGTTGATGCGGGCGGGTGCGGAGATGAAAGTGTCGTTAGACATGGGTGGGGGCTCCTGAGAAGAATTGTTTGTTCTTGGTTGTTATTCCCGACCGGCAACGCCAAATTCCGCGACGGGGTGCCGGTCGGTCGTTGAGCTGTAAACTCAAATCTCTTAGAACCTTTGAGCCCCGCCGCGTCGCAGAAGCAGGTTGCGCGCTGGCGTAGTCATAGCCACCACTATAGCCCGAGTATTAGGTGCGTCACAGGGAGAGCTCCCAAAACCGCCCAAAAACGCACTAAATCCCACATTGTGGGAAATCTGTCCCTCAATGTGGGGTGCTTGTTGCGGTTTTTCTTTGTGGTTCTTTCTTTATGACGCCGCCGTCTCGGCACCCATTAGGGCGCTAGCGACCTGATAGGGCACTAGCGGCCCAAGGGGGACGCTAGCGATTGAAGAAGTGCATCGCGGCTGCGATGATCGCGCTGATGATTCCGAGGGAGCCAAGCGTGATCAGAATGGTGCGTAGGGTCGAATTCTCCGAAGAGCCCTGGGAAGATCCCTGGGAAGAGCCCTTACCAGGCTCGTTATCTCCGGGGTTTCCGTTATCCGGGTTTTCATTTCCGTTGCCGTCATTGCCACCGTCATTGCCTGTGCCCGTATCCTCGACCACAATTTCGTGAGCCTTTACCTCCACGGTCAGCTCCTCGGAGGTGGAGGGCTCCAGCAGCGCTGTGACTGCGCCATCGGCATTGACGACTTCCTGGCCGTTGAAGACTGCCCGCATCTGGTGTTCACCGCGGGTCGGGAAACGGTACTCGAAACGTGCCTCGCCGGTGTTGGGATCAACCGGTGCGGTACCGAGGAACTGCTCGCCGTTGAAGAAGGAAACGGTTGCTCCTTCTGTGATCTTCTCATCCCCTTGGACGGTCACCTTCGCAGTGAAGGCCACAGTATCGCCCGTAAGCGTCTGGGCGTCCAGATCGACATTCACCTCATCGCGGCTCAGGGTGGTTCCGGTCTCCACCTTCCCCGGGCTGAGCACTTCAAACTTCACCGGCTCGGCCACTGCCTTGGCGAACGTGCGTCCAGATACCTCACGCTCGCGAACCTCCGCGGTGATCGTTTGCAGACCAGCCTGGTCGAAGGTGTGCTCCACGCTCGCGTTGCCCTCGGCATCGGTCTGCGCGGTGCCGATACGGATGCCGTTGGCGCGGAAGATCACCTCGGCCCCTTCTGGGGAGCCGGGGGTTGCAGTGTACTGAGCGCTCAGCTTTCGCTTTTCGCCCACCAGCGCCGGTTCAACCTCGTCCAACTTCAGGGTGGTCTTCGCGACCGGAGCCACCTTCAGCTCAAGCGTGTCCTCGGCGCCGGAGACCTCCTGGGTGTCGTTCTCGAAGTCCTCGACGACGGCGCGCAGCTGCAGCGTGGCTGGCTCATCCGGCACGGTGGCCTGCAGTTCCGCCACGCCGTTCGCGGTCTTCGCGCGACCGATCTCCTCGTCGCCGTTGAAGAACACTACTTCCACGCCGTCCTCGAGGGCGGCATCAGCATCGGGATCTGCTTCCGGATTAGCCAGCTCAGCGCCAACCGTCGCCTGCAGAGTCAGCGGCAGCTTGCCCTCCGCGGGGGCTGTCGCGTCGACCTCGCCCTTGAGGTCAATGGTGGCCTTCAAGGCAGTGCGCGGCACGGGGTTGACCGTCACGGTCGTGGTTGCCTCGGAGGCGCTCGTGCGTCCCTCGACGCCCAGGTAGCGGGCCACAACCTTGTGCTTTACGGACTCGCGGTCCTCCAGCTCGGCGTAGGTGTAGCGCAGCTCCGCGACGCCATCGCGGACATCCACTGTGCGGCGCTCGCCATCGCCCAGGTCGAACTCGACCTTGCCTTCGGTGATGGGCTGGCCGTTCGTGTCCTTGACGAGGGCCTTCAGGGTGACATCGCCTGCGCCGCTGAAGACCTCAAGGTCGGTGGAGGTTTCGGCGAATTCGGTCTGTGTATCGCGCAGGGCCACCGTGGTGCTGGTGAGAGTCTTGCCGGCGGCATCCGCGGTGCAGTACACCGCATCTGTGGCGTTTGCCTTGGCAAGCATCGACAGGGTGTTATCCCTGTTCTCCTTGCTGGTGGGGCCAACACCGCTGCCGGCCGCGCGTAGGCCGGTTACGATCTTTGCACCCACCTCGGTCGGGGCGGTGACGTCGAAGGCGATGCGTGGCAGGCGGAAGGGCTTGTTCCTGTCCACCGCTAGGCCAGCGCGACCGGTCCGCCATCCCCAGTTGTCGTTTTCCTGGCCGCCGTTATTCACCGAGTGAGCGCCGTCCCAAATGCGAGCAAAAGCGCCGTTGGCATTCGGCTTGCCTGCAGCATCAACGCGCTGCACCACTGCAGCTGGGTTGGCATTGAGGCCGGACGCGCCACCGTCGAGGCGTAGGTTGCTGATCTTCACCCCCTGCGGCAGCGCGATGTCGTACTTCATCCGCCCCGTATCCTTTCCACCGGTGCGCATCTCGCCCGGCTGGATCTTCACGGTGAAAGTCTGCCCCGGAAGAACAGTTTCCGGGTATTCGACGGCGACATCGTCGGGCGAAAGCGTCAGGTCGGAGCCATTGGAGAGCCACCCCTTGTGCTCGACGCACAGGTGATTCACCAGCACCGACTTGCTCGTCGGAGCTGCAGCGGCAAGGGGGTTGGCAAAGCTGGAGGGAGCCGCTGAAATGAGTGTGAAGCTAAGGGATAGGGAAGTGATCGCGCCCAGAGCGATACGGCCCAAGCGGCGGGAGGGCATTAGGGTCATGGAACAGTCCTTGTGGGAGTAAGAGGTGGGAAGGAATTAGTTGCGGGGCGCGGTGGAGCTACCAGTAGAGGAGCCACCACCGGAGAACAGTGAAGTCAGCCACTCCCACAACATGCGGAAGAACTCGACCAGCGGAGCGAAGGGCTTAGTCGCCGTGGCGTTGGAGCCGCTCGGCGCAACACTGTTGGAGCTGCCGTTAGAGCTACCGCTGGAATTGCCAGTCTTGTCCGGAGTGTCCTCGTCAGGCTTGTCATTGTCGCCCGGCTTATCGGTCTCACCTGGCTTGTCGGCGCCGCCCGCCACAGTCACGGTTGTTGCGGTGCGGGAGACTTCCTTGCCTTCGGTGTTGTGGAACACCGCGGTGAGTTCTTGGGCGCCGGCGCGATTCCACAGCACGTCAAACTCTGCGATGCCTTCAACGACTGGGATACGGATCGGCTCGCCGTCCTTGGTGACCTTCTTGCCATCGATAAGGACCTCGAGGAAGCCCGTCACGCCGTGACGGTCACCTGCATCTGGAGTGAGAGTCGCAGTGTAGTTCGTCTTCTCGCCCTTTTCGGCGGTATTGGGGCCGGTGAGAGCGATATCGACGCTACTTACTGCAGGCGCAGCGACCTTGACGTTGATTGTGGTTTCCGCGCGCTGCGCGTCAGCCGGGTTCGCAGGGGCGAAGGTGACAGGGACTTCGAAGTCTCCCTCGCGGGGGAACACCAGTGGCAGAGTGACGGTTCCTGCGCCTTCCTGAACCTCTGCGGAAGTACGGCGTCCGTCAATCACGGCAGTCACGGTGCCAGCCGCAGCCGGGTCAACGGTTACGGTGGTTGGCACCTCAACCAGCGGCTGGACGTCCGTCGGCGCGTTGACCTCAAGCTGGGTCTCTGGGGCGCCCTGCACCTGTACAGTCAACACATCCTCGGCCGGGGTTTGGGTCTCATCCGCCGGAATGAACTTGGCCTCCACCCGGAACTCGCCAGCACGGTCTGGGGTGAACTCCACGGTCGCGCGGTGCTCTTCCAGCGTGCGGGTGATCCGCTCGCCATCGATGAGGAACTCAACCTTGCCTTCGGCCTGCTCCGTGTTCTCTGCAGGGGTGACGGTGGCGTTAATGCTTACCGGCTGCCCGGGGCGAACCGGGCCGGTGTGGTCCGCGCCAAGCTCGATCGTCGTGCCGGTGACGGCATCGATCGTGATCGGTGCGCTCGCCGTACCCGCTGCGAATGCACTGCGCGGGGCGGGGGTGAACTCCGCGGTGATCTGCTGTTCCCCAGGGGTCGAACCGGTGGGCAGCTCAGCGGTGGCGGCCCCAGCGTCTACCTTCGTCGTCGCCGTCGCATCACCCAAACGGAAGCGAACCGAACCCTCGGCGCTCTCCGCCACGGTGGCCTTCACCTCTACGCGCGAACGTGCCGGAGCATTTTCAGGAGCCTCGACGCTCAGGCCAGCGTCCTGGCCTTCGACTGTCACGGTAGTGGTGGCCGAAGCCTCCTTGAACTCGCCGGCATTCTTCGGCTGGAAGCGTGCCATGACCTCGTGCTCGCCCGTGGTTGGGAACGTCAGCTCTGCGGTGGCCTTGCCATCAACCACCGGAGCGCTTGCCTTCAGGCCGCCGGAGGTGAACTCCACGGTTCCCTCAGCGGCTGGCTCGAGGCTTGCGGTCAGTTCGGTGGGCTTACCAGCTACCGGAGTGCCGCTGGCCTCGAGGTTCAGAGCCACCTCGGAAGCCTCAGCGACGTTGACGCTCGCCAGCTTGGAGGCCCGAGGGTCCAGCGGAGCCTTACTGTTCGCGCGGGGCGAGCACTGCACCGGAGCCCAGATGGTGCCGACCAGCGGAGCGGATACCTTGCCCAGCATCGTCAGGAAGTTCTCGTCCCTAGCGAAGGTGCCCGCCGCGCCCTGGGCGCGCACTCCCAGCGACTTTTCCCCAGCGGTCTTCGCCTTGAGGCGAAGTGTGATCTCAGGGAAGCGTAGATCGATCTTGGAGCCATTCATCGTGTACTTGATTCCGCCCTCGCGGTTGCGGGCAGAGTTCGGGCCATTGCCGATGGTGGCATTGTCTGCACTGGTTACGCGGAGGAACTGGCCGGTGGCGCTGGGGCGACCCGCATCATCCACCTGGATGACCTTCATGCCCTTCAAGTTGGACTTCGAGTCGTCGATATCCGCGCCGAGGAACTCCACGCCTGCCGGCAGAGCGAGATCCAGCTTCAACCGGCTCGCGCTCTCCATCTTTGCGCCCATCGGAAGTGCCGGCAGTTCGACCTCTACCGGGTCGATGGAGAATGCGGTGCGGAACTCCTCGCCGATCCGGACACTCTTTGGGGCATCAATGTTGACGGTGACATTTTCTGTGCTGAATTCCTGTGGCCCCGCCAGGCTTGTGGAAGGGGTTGCTTGGCAGCTGAGTGAGATACCGGCGCTGGTGGTCTCGGCAGTGGATGCGGCAGAGGTTAAGAGCAGACCGCCCGTGACTAGTCCAAGCACGGCGGTCGTGGAGATGATCTTTTTCATCCCACTCCTTATGAGTTCTAGAAAGGTGAGTAGAGGCTTTCTGCAGGGTGCTGAAAACTTAGAGGGTAGTTAAGCAGAGCTAACTGAAAACTGTCAATAGGATGAGATTTGATCAGTTGATTTGATGCTTGGATACGCCCGCGCCTGCGGCTGGGGCTGTCTCAGTGGGTGCCTCAGCGCTGCCGCCTTCGTCGATCGACTTGCGGCTCAGAATCACCGTCGAGATCGTCATCACTGCAATGGCGGTTGCCATGTAGGCGTACTCCCAGCCGTCAATCTGGAACTTCTCGCCCAGTACGATGTAGCCCAGAACGAACGCCACAAGTGGCTCCACCACTGTCATCGCGGGCAAGGAGTTCTTCAGTGGCCCGGCGTTAAATGAGGCCTGCTGCACCGCCGTGCCGATCGCCGCGAAGGCGATCAAAGTCCACAGCTCCCAGGAGGCCAGCAGCGCGGCCATCCCGAAATCGCGGAAAATATCCACCACGGCTTTCGAAAGCACGGCGACATATCCCATGATCGCGCCGGTGATGGACCCCAGCACCAACGCGCGCAGCGCGGCTGCCTGCTCCAGCGCATACACAAAGAACGCCAGCAGGATCACTGCGCCGATGCTCAGGCACACTAGCCACACGCTCAGGTCTGGCTCGCGGTGCCCAGGCGCCGGATTGCCACGCACAACGAGGATGGCCACTGCGGCCGTCAAAAGCCCTGCCCATGCTGTTTCGGACGCCGATATTCGCCGCCCGTCGTATTTCGCCGACAGTGGCAGTGTGAACATCAGGGAGAGTACGAGGATCGGCTGCACCACCAGCAGCGTTCCGAATGCCAGTGCCACGATCTGCAGGAGGTATCCGAACAGGGCGCTGGCCACGCCGACCCACCACATTGGCTGCTTGATGGCATCCCAGATGGCGCCGCTGCGGTTCTCTCCGGAGGCGACGGCGATGCGGTGGCGCACCACCGTCCCCCAGGCGATGGTGAGCGCGGATCCTAGCGCGAAAACAACTGCGAGAGCGTTGTTTTCGAGCATCGTGCCCCCTCACCTCTTTGGCGTCTTGTTGGTTCGTCTACTTCTTGGCTAGTCACACTGTGCCGCGCCGGGTGGGCGCGCTGACCGCTTACGTTGATGCGTCATTTTGTGCGCTTCGTACCCTGGGTACTTTATCGGACGCCGGAGGCTGCACCGGGTATTAGTCCGCGACGCGCGTGTTACGTATGTGACGCATGTGGTTTGCTGAAGAGGTGGCGTCATAAAGTAAAAAAGAGTTACGCGAACCCTAGCCCCAGGGAAACAGACAAAGTAGTCTAAAGTTTGATTAAGACTAGACCCGGAAGGTGGCAACAACCAGTGGCGCTCATCGTTCAGAAATACGGCGGCTCCTCGCTGGAAAGCGCGGAGAGGATCCGGCGCGTAGCCGAGCGAATCGTGGAAACCAAAAAGCAGGGCAACGACGTGGTCGTCGTCTGCTCCGCAATGGGAGACACCACCGATGACCTGCTGGAACTCGCTGAGCAGGTAAACCCCGTGCCGCCCGCGCGCGAGATGGATATGCTGCTGACCGCCGGTGAGCGCATCTCCAACGCACTGGTGGCCATGGCTATCGCCTCCTTCGGCGCGGAGGCGCAGTCCTTCACCGGATCGCAGGCAGGCGTGCTGACTACCGAACGGCACGGCAATGCGCGCATCGTGGATGTCACCCCCGGCCGCGTGCAGGAAGCTCTGGACGAAGGGAAAATCTGCCTCGTCGCAGGCTTCCAAGGCGTGAACCGCGAAACGCGCGACGTGACCACACTTGGACGCGGCGGCTCAGATGCTACCGCAGTCGCCCTGGCTGCGGCGCTTAACGCCGACGTGTGCGAGATCTATTCTGACGTCGACGGCGTGTACACCGCGGACCCGCGCATCGTGCCGGACGCTCAAAAGCTCGACACGATCTCTTTCGAAGAAATGCTGGAGATGGCAGCCGTCGGCGCGAAGGTGCTGATGCTGCGCAGCGTGGAATACGCCCGCGCGTTCGACGTGCCCCTGCGTGTCCGCTCCTCGTATAGCACCGACATCGGCACCCTCGTCTCTGGATCAATGGAGGATATTCCCATGGAAGAAGCAGTACTCACCGGCGTGGCACACGACCGCTCCGAGGCCAAGATCGCCGTTCTCGGCATCCCGGACTCTCCCGGGGAGGCAGCGAAGGTCTTCCGCGCCGTCGCCGACGCTGAGATCAACATCGACATGGTTGTGCAGAACATCAGCAAGATCGACAACAACCGCACCGACATCACCTTCACCTGCCCGCGTACCGACGCCACCCGCGCAATGCAACTGCTGAAGGGGATTAAGGAACAGAACGACTGGCAGGACCTTATCTTCGACGACCACGTGGGCAAGGTCTCCCTGGTCGGCGCGGGCATGAAGTCCCACCCCGGCGTGACCGCCGACTTCTGCGAGGCGCTACGTGACGCGGGCGTGAACATCGAACTGATCAGTACCTCCGAGATCCGCATCTCCGTACTGATCCGCGACACCGACGTGGATAAGGCCGTGCGCGCCATCCACGACCGCTTCCAGCTGGGCGGCGACGAAGAAGCCACCGTGTACGCTGGGACGGGACGCTAAAACAGCAGCTTAAGCAGATAGAAGAGGTAGATCCCCGAATGACCACCATCGCTGTCGTCGGAGCCACCGGCCAAGTCGGTCGCGTTATGCGCGACATCCTCGTCGAGCGGAACTTCCCGGCGGACAAGGTACGATTCTTCGCCTCCTCCCGCTCCGCGGGTAAGGAGCTGGAATTCCGCGGCGAGCAGATCGTCATCGAGGACGTCGCAGCCACCGCCACCGAGGACCTACGCGGCATCGACATCGCGCTGTTCTCCGCAGGCGGCGGAACCTCCCGCGAGCACTCCCCGCGCTTCGCCGAGGCCGGCGCGATCGTCGTGGACAACTCCTCGGCCTTCCGTAAGGACCCGGAAGTCCCGCTGGTCGTCTCCGAGGTGAACCCGCAGGACGTCAAGAACCCGCCCAAGGGCATCATCGCCAACCCGAACTGCACCACCATGGCCGCCATGCCTGTCATGGGTGCACTGCACAAGGCGGCGGGCCTGAAGCAGATGCACGTCAGCTCCTACCAGGCCGTTTCCGGCTCCGGGCTGGCCGGCGTGGACGCGCTGGTGCGCCAGGTGCTGGACAACCTGGTCGCCACCGAGAACACCATTGACGACGAGGGGCTGCGCAAGCTGGTGCACGACGGCTCCGCCCTCAAGGCCGGAGACCTGGGTCCCTACGTGGAGCCCATCGCCTTCAACGCCCTGCCGCTGGCCGGCAACCTGGTGGACGACGGCTCCGAGGAGACCGACGAAGAGCAGAAGCTGCGCAACGAATCCCGCAAGATCCTGGGAATCCCCGAGCTGCGCGTTGCCGGCACCTGCGTGCGTGTGCCTGTCTTCACCGGCCACACCATGACCATCCACGCGGAATTCGACCGCGAAATCACCCCGGACACCGCCCGCAAGCTGCTGGCCGAAACCCCGGGCGTGAAGGTCGTGGACGTGCCCACCCCGCTGGCTGCCACGGGCATCGACGAGAGCCTGGTCGGCCGCATCCGCCAGGATCAGACCGTCGACGGAAACCGCGGCCTGGTGCTGGTCGTCGCGGGCGATAACCTGCGCAAGGGTGCCGCTCTGAACACCATCCAGATCGCGGAGCTGCTGGTCTAACCGCACCCTGCTGCACCGCGCCCGAGCCAAACGGCGGTCGCGGTGTCTAGCGCTGCGCCGCGGTACGCCAGCGCCCCGTGCGACCGACCGGGCCGCCAGCCCCAGCTCTCCGCCGCTAGGCCTCGCTACCGCAGCACCCCGGCGCACACGGCTTGCCGTTGAACGTGCGGCCGAAGTCCGGAACCGTCGCCAGCTCGCCGACCACCTTCGCCGCCAAATCGCGCGCGGCCTGCTGATCTTCAGAGAGGTTGGCGCTGGGGGCGTCACTACCAACAACAAGATCAACCACCATCCCCGCGAAACCGGCGGTCAAACCCGGGGTGGCAACGCGCACGAAGGGGATGCCCGCCTTTGCTGCGGCATCGCGGGCCTCCGTATCCAGATCCCACTTGACCTCCATGTGGTCGGTGATGAAGCCGACCGGGCACAGCACAATTGCGCGCTTATTGCCGGACTCCGCACGTGCCTCGATGTGGTCGCACACGTCCGGCTCCAGCCACGGCACATGCGGCGAACCCGAGCGCGACTGCCACACCAGCTCGACGTCCAGGTCGGTGCCGGTACCCACATCCACACCCACAGTCTCACCCGTGTGCGCAGGCCCATCCCCACGGCCTCCCACGTTTTCGTGGCGGGAAAGCCGGCCAGTCCAGCCGTAATCCGCGCCACTACCAGGGGTGTTAGCGAAGCTACTGGCCTGCTGGATCAAACGCGAGGCATCCAGCACCTGCTGGGAGTACAGATTCCCGCCGAACTTGTGCGGGCCCGCAGCCTTATCCGCCACCGTCGGCACCGAATGCGCCGTGAAAACCAGGTCGGCCTGCGCGGCGGTCTCCTCGCCGTGCGCGGCGCGCAGCTGCTCGCGTGCCGTATCCACGGCTCGGGCGAACTCCGCGATGAACGTTGGGTGGCGGTGGAACTGCGGCAGGCGCTCCACCTTCGGGGCCTCCAGGCCGGTCTCCTCGCAGGCAGCGATGGCACGGCGCAGATCCTCCTGATACTGCGAGCAACCCGAGTAACCGCCCCACGCGCTGGTGGCGAAGACGTACACATGGCGGATGCCGTCGCGGGACATCTGCTGCAGCGCATCCTCGACGTAGGGCTCCCAGTTGCGGTTGCCGAAGTACACGGGCAGGTCGATGTCGCGCCGGGCAAGCTCAGCCTCGATATTGCGGATCAGCTGCTTGTTTTGGTCGTTGATGGGGGAGCGGCCGCCGAGCGCAAAGTAATGCTCGCCGACCTTCTCCAAACGTTCGCGGGGGATACCGCGGCCGCGCGTGACGTTCTCCAGGAAGGGGACCACGTCCTCGGCCTTCTCCGGGCCGCCGAAAGACAGCAACAGGAGGGCGGAATCGGGGGCAATGGAGGGAGTGTTAGCGCTCGTGCTCATGTTTATCAGCCTAGCCCGTTGGCCCTGTGGTTCCTTAAACGCGCCGCGGCGCGTGGCTGTACCCGGGTTAGGCTACGCCGAAGCGGCGCTTGTTGTTCTTCTTTGTGACGCCACCTCGTCCCTCGCCAGCCATCTCAACCAGGTCGGCGCGGGCGCGGGCAACGCGGGAGCGGATCGTGCCCACGCGGACGTTGGCGATCTTCGCGGCCTCGGCGTAGGTGTAGCCCAGCACCTGCGTGAGGATCAGAGCCTCGCGGCGTTCCGCCTCCAGCTGGTCGATGAGAGCGCGAGTGTCCACCCACTCGGCCCAGCTCTGCCCGCCAGTGGTTTCGGCAGCGGGGGTGGCGCTGGTGGCGTCCTCAATCTCCGTGGCGGAACTGCGGGGGCGGGCCATATCGTGGCGTACGCTATCGACCCACACGCGGCGGGCGAGGGAGAGGATCCAAGTGCGGGCCGTGGAGCGGGCGGCGAAGCGCGGCAGGGCGCTCAAAACGCGCAGGTAGGTCTCCTGCGTGAGGTCGTCCGCGCGGTCAGTATCGGCCAGGTGAGCCAGCAGGCGCCACACGTCGTCGTGCGTGGCGGAAATGAATTCTGTCAACGCCTGGCGGTCGCCGCTGGCGGCGCGCAGGGCGAGGTCGGTCACAGCGGCATCGTGCGCCTGACTGCTGGTCACCTGGCTGGTCATGGACAAAGCCTAGCACGCGGGTGCGGAAATTCTGGCAAGGTGGATTGCATAGCCAAAGCTATTAGGTATCTGGAGGTACCCATGACTGCTACGAATAACGACGGCACCAATAACGACCCAATCACCACGGCCAAGGACGTCGCCTCCCGCGGCGTGTGCCCCTACTCCGGGGCGTCGACGAACGTGAACGGTTCCCCGGTCAGCACCGAGGAGCACTCCGCGACCGTGGGTCAGCAGGGGCCGCTGCTGCTTTCCGATGTGCACCTGGTGGAAAAGCACGCACACTTCAACCGCGAGCGCATCCCGGAGCGCAACGTGCACGCTAAGGGCTCCGGCGCCTTCGGTGAGCTGACCATCACCGAGGACGTTTCCAAGTACACCAAGGCGGATCTGTTCCAGCCGGGGCGCGTGACTCCGATGCTGGCCCGCTTCTCCACCGTCGCGGGCGAGCAGGGCTTCCCCGATGCGGTGCGCGACGTGCGCGGATTCTCGCTGAAGTTCTACACTCAGCAGGGCAACTACGACATCGTGGGCAACAACACCCCGGTGTTCTTCCTGCGCGACGGCATTAAGTTCCCGGACTTCATCCGTTCTCAGAAGCGCCTGGCGGATTCCGGCCTGCGTTCCGCGGACATGCAGTGGGATTTCTGGACCCGCTCCCCGGAGACCGCGCACCAGGTGACCTACCTGATGGGCGACCGCGGCATCCCGACGGACTTCCGCCACATGGACGGCTTCGGCTCCCACACCTACCAGTGGATCAACGCCGCCGGCGAGCGTTTCTGGGTGAAGTACCACTTCAAGACCCGCCAGGGCTGGGACTTCTACACCGACGAGGAAGCCGCCAAGGTCGTTGCTTCCGGCAACTTCGATTCCTCCCGCCAGGATCTTTATGACGCCATCGAACGCGGCGATTACCCGACGTGGGATGTGAAGGTGCAGATCATGCCTGTCGCCGAGGCGGAAGATTACCGCTGGAACCCGTTTGACCTGACGAAGACCTGGTCGCAGAAGGATTACCCGCTGATTCCGGTCGGCCACTTCACGCTGAACGAGAACCCGCAGAACTTCTTTGCCCAGATCGAGCAGGCCGCCTTCGCACCATCGAACCTGGTGCCGGGCATTGGGCTGTCTCCGGACAAGATGCTGTTGGCTCGTGCCTTCGCCTACGCCGATACGCAGCGTTACCGCCTGGGCGTGAATTTCCACCAGCTGCCTTCCAACCGTTCCGTCGTGGCGGAGAAAAACTACTACACCGCCAAGGACGGCGCGGGTAACCAGGAGTTCCCGCCGGCCGGCACCCCGGTGTACTCCCCGAATCGCTTCGAGCGCGGCGAGGGCACAAACGACGTCAACGACGGCTCCGGTGCCGTCGAGCAGGGCGTGGCCGCCGGTGAGTCCCAGTACGGCTTCGGCCGTGGCCAGGAATCCGCCGTGACCGCCGCTGAGGAGCTGGGTCTGTTCGACGATCTGCACGGCACCGACCTGACCCGTGGAGCTTATGTCCGCCACCCGGAGGACGACGACTTCATCCAGGCGGGTCAGCTGGTGCGCGAGGTTCTGGATGACGCCGCCCGGGAGCGCCTGGCAAACAACATCGCAGGCGCGATGGACGGTGTGTCTGACCAGGTGGCTGAGCAGTGCTGGACCTACTGGGGCAAGGTCGACGAGAACCTGCGCGACCGGGTGAAGGAAATCTTCACCGGCAAGTAGCCGCCACTGGCCGCAGCGCGGCGCCCACCGGTTCGCGTAGGCTGGGCGCCGCAACGAATCAAACAGCAACTAACGACGACCAACGACAGTTTTGGCGAAAGGATTGGTTCACTCATGAGCGACGCACTGTACACAGCAAAGGCACTTTCTACCGGTGGCGGCCGCGATGGCCACGTCGCCACCGACGACCGCCAGATCGACCTGGACGTTCGCCCGCCGCAGGCACTGGGAGGCTCCGGCGAGGGCACGAACCCGGAGCAGCTGGTCTCTGCAGGCTGGGCCGCCTGCTTCAACGGCGCCCTGCAGAAGACCATCAAGGAGGCTGGCGTGGACATGAGCCAGTCCCCGGAGGTCGCCGTCGAGACCACCCTGAACAAGGTTCCGGAGGGCTTCCACCTGTCCGCGAAGATCACCGCCACCGTCTTCGGCGTGGATCAGGCCAAGGCCGACGAGCTGGTTGCGGATGCTCACGCATTCTGCCCCTATTCCAAGGCAATGCGCGGCGAGATCGACGTTGAGGCCGTCGCCGTCGTCGGCTAGTTCCGCTGCTAAAGCAGAAACGAGTCCGCCCCCACCAAGGAAGTGGGGGCGGACTCGTTTTCTATTGGCGCTACTTGGGCTCCTTCGCCTTCTGACCACCGGACAACGGCACGGTGTGATCCCAGTGCGTCGCATGCAGCGCGCGGCCCATCACGTATGAACCGACGGCGCCGATCACCAGCAGCGCAGTGATGGCGACGATCGCGCGGATCAACTCGCCCAGCACAAACCCTTCCGTCGACCAGGAGTAAACCAGGTTGGCGCTGATCAGCAGGGGAAGCCCCACGCCGACAGCTGGACCGACCATGTTGACCTGACTGAGGGCGTCCGGAGCAAGGTACATCGCGCGGGCAGAAACAAAGATGAAGATCGCCCCGAGAATGGCGAGCACACCCGCGGTAATCGCGCCGAGCCAACCCGGCTCGCTGAACTCGACCATTTCGCCGGCGGCGGCGAGGATTGTTGTGGACATTTAGCGCCTCCCTCGAGAAATGATGCGGGCATAAGCGATCGTCGACAGCGCGCCGAACAGGCCGGCGAACAGTGCGACCTCATAGGTGATCGCCGTGCGGTGGAAGATCGAATAACACAAAAACAGGCCGGCCATCGCCATAAACACCATGTCGGAAAGGACGGCGCGGCGGGCGTCATTATGCGTAGAAACAGCGCGCCACAGCACCGTAAACAGCGCGACAACAACAATGGCGGCGGCGATGCCCACCAGGATATTTAGTAGGTCCCTGGGCTCCATCTACTTGCCTTCCTTCGGGTTGTTCTTCGGATACAACGGGTCGTACAAGGTCTCTCCCGGTTTGGTGCGGCCTTCCTGGTCGGGTTTGGACGCCCCCAGGTTGTCCCCGCGGAAAGTATCAATATCGGGGGTTGCATTGGAGATCCGAGCCTTGGCGCGCTCGGCGTTTCGGCGGGCGATCTCGTAGCGCTCCTTGCGATCCATGTCGCGCACGTCGGAGGGGTTCTTCTCCTCCTCGTCGGACTGCAGGATCGCGGCGACGAAAGCGGCGGCGTGCGGGGTGGAATCCACCTTCTCCACGTCGAAGACCGTCTCGTCGGATGCGCGGCCACCGCGCGAACCGCGGAAGCCACGCGGGCCTGGGCGGCCCTTCTCCACCAGGTACTGCACGTCGAAGTGCAGCGGCTTATCCTTCACCGACGGGGCGAGGTGCTCCTCCATGTCCGCCAGGCTGGCCAGGAGTTCTTCCGGGTCCGCGCCGTACATGGCGTGTACCGCGAGGAAGCGCTGGACGTGGTCCAGGCCGTGGGTGTTGAACTCCGAGCGGGCCACGGCGAAGGCATCCTTAGAGCTGCGCTCGCCGGCGGCTGCGTCGTAGTCGACCTCCTTCGGGCCGGTCACGCCCAGGGACAGCGTGCCGGGGGTCATGGTGATCGAGGCGATGAGGGCCGCGATGTCCCGCTCGCTGGTCACGCGCAGCGGGTAGTAGATCACCACCGGCGCGATGTTGCGGCCGGTGCCGAGGGTATCGGTCGCCATGACGACCGACTCCTTGATGATCTGCCCGACCAGCCAGGCGGCGTACTTCAGCGCGTGGCCGGTGGACTTCACTGCTTGGACAATACTGAACTTTGCCATGGCTTAGTGGCCCTTCCCGTCCTGAGCCTGCTGCTCCTTGTCGGTGTTTACGTTGGCTTTGGCGCTGGCGGCGGCGTTGGCTTCGGTGTCGACGTTATCCAATCCGCTCGGCCCGGGCGGCAGGACCGTGCCGACGGCCTCATCCGGATCGCCGAGGACTGCCTCGACATAAGCGGTCGTGTCGGTCAGGTTATCGGCGGCCTTGTTGACCTGCTGGAAGACCGGCCCGGCGCCGATGAACATGCCCACGGAAATCAGCATCATGACTGCGGACGGCCACACGTAGCGGCGCGGTACGCGCAGCTCCGGGTCGGCCTCGTTGGCGTTCATCTGACGGCCCCAGAACACCTCGCGCCACACGTAGATCATGGAGACCAGAGCGCCGATGGAAGAAACGATGATCGCGCCGATGGCCAACCAGGTCTTCCACGTGCCGTCCTGGGCCACGCCGAAGACCAGCGCCAGCTTGCCCCACAGGCCGGAGAACGGCGGCAGGCCAACGATCGCCAGCGCACCCGCCGCGAAGACGACAGCGACGAAGCGGTCGCGGCGCATCAGCCCGGAGAGCTTGCGCACGCGGCCCGAACCGTAGGTCTCCTCGATCGCGCCGGAGGCCATGATGAGGGATCCGGCGACGATCATGTGGTGCAGCATGTAGAACAGTGCTGCGCTGAGCATGAGACGGGCATCGTTGCTGAGGAAAGCCAGTCCAATCAGCATGAATGGGATGCCGTTGACCATCTGGTAGGCGATCACGCTGCGCATCGTGGTTTCGCCCAGGCCGGCGAAGCCGCCGATCAGCATGCCCAGCACTACGATCACCAGGATTGCCCAGGACCAGGCGGGGTCGCCCTCGAAGATGGTCAGGTACACACGGAAGATCGCGTAGATGCCGACCTTGGTGTGCAGGCCGGAGAACAGCGCCATCACGGCCGGGGAAGTAGACGGGTAGGCACGCGGCAGCCAGGTGTGGACCGGCGCCACGCCCGCCTTCACGGCCAGCGCCAGCAGAACCACGCCCAGCGGGACCACTAGCTGCCACTGGTTGCCGAAGACTCCTTCGGCAAACTCGGTGCCGCGGGGTCCGGCTGCACCCGCCAGGGCGGCGAGGTTGGTGGTGCCCACCACGCCGTAGACCAGCACCACGCCGCTCAGCAGCACCAGGGAGGTCACCAGGTTCACGATGATGAACATCCTGCCCGCCGCCAGGCGAGCCCACGTGCCGGTCATCGCCAGCAGGCCGAAGGAGGGCATCAGCATGACCTCGATGAACACGAACAGGTTGAACAAGTCCGCGGTCAGCAGCGCACCCCACACGCCGCCGATCAGCATGAGCGTGAGGGCGGGGTAGAAGCGGGTGCGCGTCTCGCCGACAACGTCGGCGAACCAGTTGGCGATCAGGGCGACGACGGAGGTCGTCAGGATCATAATGCCCGCCAGGTTGTCGGCGACCAGCGGGATGGAAATGCCGCCGACGAATCCACCGACGTTATCGACCAGCACAGTGTTCGGCTCGTTGACCTGCACCAGCACCCAGATGCCGCCGACGATGCCGAATGCCGGCACCAGCAGGCCCAGAGCGCGGCGGAGGCTCATCCACGGAGCCATCGCGGCAACGGCCGCAGCCAGCAGCGGGACGGCGATAAACAGACTGAGGAGGGAACCTTCGGTCATTACTTTTGCGCTCCCTTCTGATCGTTAGCACGTGCCTTGTTGGTGGGGCTGGCCGAGCCGGCAGACTTCGCTGCATCGGCTGACTGTGCGGTGGCTTCGTCCGGGCCGTCCTCGTCGGTGGTGGAGTGGACTTCCGTGTAGTCGTTCGCGCCGAGTTTCTTCTCCTCGTGCTCCTTGACCACACCGCCGTGGGCCTTGGCTTCTTCGTAGTTCTTCCAGCCCATCGTCTGCAGGGTGCGCAGGCGGCGGGAGGCGGTCTCCACGTCGTCGCTGCCGAATGTGTCGTCGTCGCGGCCCAGTGCGGCCATGGCCAGCATCACTGCGGTGGAGGCCATGGAGATCACGATTGCCGTCAGCACGAACGCCTGGGGTAGCGGGTCGGCTGCCTGCTCGGGGGTGGCGCGGTCCATCAGCGGATCCATGCGCCACGCGCCGATGCCAGCAGCGAGGATCAGGAGGTTAACCGCGTGGCTCATCAGCGTGATTCCCATGATGATGCGCAGCATTCCGCGCTGCATCACCAGGTACACGCCGCCGCCCATCAGGATGGCGATGATAGCTGCGATGATCACTGGTTCTCTCCCTTCTCCTCGTGCTGTTCTTGCTGTTCGGTGTTTTTCTTAGCGACGCCATCAGGCTCCGCAGCCTTAGCCTCAGCCCCATCCTTGACGTTCTTCACCGGCGCGCGGGCCGCTTCGCGCTCAGCTCGGTGGGCCTCTTCCTCCGCCTTCGCAGCAGCGGAGACCTGGGAGGGGTTGAGCGGGATGTTGCTGCCGCCGACAGTCACAGCCACAGGCGAGGGCTTCTTGGCGGGATCCGCCTTGCCCTCGATGGGCGTGGGGCGCTTGCCCTTGGAGTTCGGACCCATCTTCTGCGTGGCAGTCTGAGCGCGGAACTTAGACTTCAGCGTTGCCGGGTCAGTACCCGGGCGCTCGCGGCCGCCCATCTGGTTGATGACGATGACCACCAGGCCGAGCACTGCCAGGTACACGCCGCCGTCGAAGATCAGCGAGGTGGACACGTGCTGGCCCAAAATATCGGCGTGGATCGGCGCCAGGAAGCCGCCATGCAAGTAGCCGATCAGGCCAGTGATCAGCGCCATCGCTATGCCCGCGCCGACGAAGGTGTAGGCCACCTGGTCGGTGAACATCTTCTTGGCCCGGGCCTGAGCCAGGTAGTACATGAAGATGCCGCAGGCCGCGATCAGGGCGGCGACGAAGCCGCCGCCGGGGGACTGGTGGCCGCGCCAGAACGTGGCGGCGGACAGCAGCGCCAGAATCGGGATCAGCGGGTACATCGTCATCCGCGAGTTAATGGAGTTCAGGTGCGTGGAGCGCAGGTACTTGGAGTAGAACGGCGCCAGCTCCGGAACCTTGTGCACATCCGGGAAGCGGGTGGAACCCGGAGCGCGGAACAGCTCCGCGGTGGAACCCGGACCGTAACCCGGAACCGGGGAACGGGGGATGGACTTGATCAGTGCGGCGATGACGATGCCCGCCATGCCCAGCACCGTCAGCTCGCCCAAGGTATCGAAGGCACGGAACTCCACCAGGATGACGGCGACTACGTTATTGCCGCCGGAGATCTCCGGGGTGTTCTCCAAGTACCACTGCGCGATCGCAGGCTTCTCGTGGCGGCCGATGAGCAGCCACACGCCCAGGAAGGTAACCACGCCGACCAGCACCGCCAGAACTGTGGCGAAGCGGGTACGGTTTGCGCCCTCGCGCAGGTACAGGCGCGGCTGGTGGCGGATCACCAGCATCATGATGACGACCACGCAGAACTCGACCAACAACTGGGTGGTGGCCACGTCCGGTGCGCCTAGTGTCAGCATGACCCAGGAAACGCCCACGCCGACCACACCGACCAGCACCACGGAAGCCAGGCGCGAGCGAGTACCAATCATCACGAGCACACTCAAGCCGATAATCACCAGGCCAACGAGGTCCACGATGCTGTCGATCCCCTCGACACGCGGCGGCAGATCCGCCAGCCCCTCCAGGCGACCCGGCCCCAGCAGGGAGAAGCCCGCCAGCACAATCAGCGAGGCGAAGATCCACACCACGTGCCGGTTGGGGTTCACAGAGTTCGCCAGGCGGCCAAACGCACGGCCCACCTTGGTCGAGCGTTCGATGAATGCGGAGATCATCTCCGCGCCCGTTGCCACCCCGAGACGCTTGCCCTCGAGCGGCTGGAGCAGAGGGCGTCGATAAATAACAACAATGACGCCCGCGATCAGCACCGCGAGAGAGATCCAGAGCGCCACCGTCAGGCCGTGCCAGAGCGCCAGATGAGTGTGCGCGTCGCCCAGACCCGTGGCGTAAACCACGTGATCGAGAGTCTCGTCGAACACGCCCAGGAACGCGACACCCGGCAGGGAAAGCACGCCCGGCAGCACCGCCGGAATCCACAGGTTCGCCGGAGCCTCCTTGACGTGCGAGACATCCTTCGGTCCATCGACGAACGCACCCAGAACGTAGCGCGCGGAGTACACGAAAGTGGCCAGCGCGCCGATGCCAGCCGCGATCAGCAGGGCGATCACGCCGGTGTTGTTAAACGGCGCCTCCTCAAACGCGGTGAGCATGCCCTCCTTCGACACAAAGCCGAAGGTCGGGGGAATAGCAGCCATTGACGCCGCCGCGATCACAGCGGACACAAAAGTAAAGGGCATCTGGCGCCACAGCGGACCCAGGCGACGAATGTCACGCGACCCGGCCTGGTGATCCACCACGCCGGCGATCATGAACAGCGAGGACTTGAACAGCGCGTGGGCGGCCGTGTGAACCAGCGCGGCGCTGATGGCGAAAGGAGTACCCACGCCGATGGTGGCGACGATCCAGCCCAGCTGGGAGACCGTGGAGTAGGCCGTGAGCTTCTTCAGGTCCGTTTTCTGGATGGCGAACACGGCGCCCATGATGGCGGTGGTCATGCCGATGACGATCAGCAGGACGTGCCAGGCCATCACGCCCTCGAACAGGCCGGAGAAGCGTAGCAGCAAGTACACGCCAGCCTTGACCACGGCGGCGGCGTGCAGGAAGGCGGAAACCGGGGTGTCCGCGGCCATTGCCTCCGGCAGCCAGAAGTGGAAGGGGATCTGCGCAGCCTTCGAGAACGCCGCCAGGGCGATGAGGACTGCGACGATGGCCAGGCGGACATCTTGGCCCTCCCAGGCGGGGGAGTGCAGCATCGCCGTGAGGTTCGTCGTTCCCGTGGTGATTACGCCGATGGCCAGGGCCGCCAGCAGGAACAGGCCGCCGACGAAGGTTAGGAGGAGGGTGCGGATGGAACCGGCCTCGCCGCCGGAGCCCGAGCGGGCGATGAGGAAGAACGAGGCCAGGGAGACCAGCTCCCAGCCGATGAACAGCAGGGCAACGTCGTCGGCCAGAACCAGCAGGAGGACTGCCAGCATGAAGGAGGTCATGAGCACGTAGAAGCTCATGATCTTGTCGCCCTTGTGCAGGTAAGCGGCGGAGTAGATGAACACGACGGCGCCGATGAGCAGCGCCAGGAGGGTGAAGAACAGGCCCAGGGAGTCCATCTTCAGGGCCAGCTCTAGCCCTCCTTCGCCCGCAGCGCCCGTGCCTGCTGCACCGCCTGCCACACCTGCACCGCTGCCGGCTGCGCCCGCACCGCTGCCTGCCGTGCCCGCTGCTCCGCCGGCGCCGGTGAAGAAGCCTTTGATCCAGGTGATGGACCAGGTGGCTGTCTCGCCGTTGAGTATCGGGTCGGCGTGCTTGATCACATATCCTGCGAGTCCCAGGAAGGTCAGGCCTAAGGGCCAACCGGCGTTTCGATCAAGTGTTTTGACCAGCAAGGGAACGAGGATGAGCGCCACCGCGACGGTGACGGGGATGGCAAGGAGAGCCACGTTGGTTCAACACCCCAATGTTTCTATAGTTGTTCGATCACCTTGAATATTCACTGAATAACCACGTACGGCATCACGGTGCCGTCGCAAAGCGACGACCTCGCGGAGCCGTGCTGAGCTCCGACATCAGAAGGTCGTGCTGAGCCGAACTAGATCGCGGGCCCAATGAGGCCTGAAGGTGTCAAAGTTATTCAAGTGATCCACTGGGGTGCCGGCAAAATAATTCCGGTCCATCACGACGCGACGTGATCGGAATAGTTATACGACGGTCACAGTTTATCAGGCGCCCCTTAGGACTGTTCAGGGTGCTTGGCCTGGCGCCCGAATGAGCAGGGGATTTGTCGGGGAGGCGCCGGGTGGGGTGCTGGCTGCGATTCTGGCTGCAGTTCTGGGTGCGGTTCTGGGTGCGGTTCTGGGTGCGGCGCGCAAAACGAGGGGGCGCTAAATGAGGAGCGCGCTGGGTGGTGCTGGGTGGTGCTGGGTAGGGCGCTGGGTGGTACTGGGTGATGCTGGGTAGGGCGCTGGGTGAGACTCTGGAGCTCTGAGTGAGGTGAAATGTCGTTAGAACGGGAATACGTGGTCTGCGGTGGTTCAAATAGGGTCGCACCGGGCTCAAAAGGCTCTCGATGGCGGTGAAATGTCGTTAGAACGGGAATGCGCGCAAGAGGTTGATGGGCATCAAAAAATGAAAACGCTCTGACCTGTACTTTTGCAAACTTGCAAATCAATGTCATTAACGTATTCCCGTTCTAGCGACATTTAGGCCCAGCGGAGGGGTATGGGCGGCAGCGCCCAGCGGAAGGGGTTGGCTGAGGCGCGCTAAACGAGGCGCGCTAAATGAGGGGTGCGCGCTGGGCGGGGTGCTGGCTGCAGCCCGCCGGGGTTCCCAGGTTCCCGGCAACGACGAAACCCGCTAGCACCTTTCGGTGCCAGCGGGTTCTAGTTGGTCGGGATAACAGGATTTGAACCTGCGACCCCCTCGTCCCGAACGAGGTGCGCTACCAAGCTGCGCCATATCCCGGTCTGGAGCGGCACGTTAGTTTTGCAAACTGTGCAAAGCCAACGGCTGCAACTCGAATTACTATAGCCCGCACAGGGGGCATTTTTCAAAATGACAGCGTATCGAGCCTTTTGGGCTACTCCGCCGGCTTCTCCACGATGTGGATCAACGTCGCCGACGGGCGGCAGAAGATGCGGAAAGGCACGTACTTAGAGCTGCCTAGCCCGTTGGTCACGTGCAGCCACATGCGCTCGGTCCAGCGGGAAAGCCCGCGCGCCCGGCTCCTGTCGATGCCGCAGTTCGTCACAATGGCGCGCCCACCCGGCAGGCACAGCTGCCCGCCGTGCGTGTGACCGCTCAGCACCAGCTGGTATCCATCGGCGGCGAAGCGGTCCAGAACGTGCGGTTCGGGGGAGTGGCTCAGCCCGATGGTCAGGTCGGCGTCACTATTAGGGCGCCCCGCGATCCGCGAGTAATCGTCTAGATCGTGGTGAGGGTCGTCCACGCCCGCGATAGCCAGCTTGATCTTCGACGGGCTGGTCAGCGAACCAGTCGCGGCGGGGTCGATGGCGAACTCGACGGTGGCGTTCGAGGCGTCGTGCCAGCCGCGCTCGATGAAGGCCGCGCGCATGCCCTGCCATGGCAGCTGCACCTGGGAGGGCTTGCGCTTCTTGCCCAGCAGGTAGATGAAGGGGTTCACGGGGCGCGGCGCGAAGTAGTCGTTGCTGCCGAACACGAACACGCCGGGGCGTTCCAGCAGCGGCCCGAGCGCGCGGAGTACTCCCGGCACGCCGTCTTCTTCGCCGAGGTTGTCGCCCGTGTTGACCACCAGGTCCGGGTCCAGGCGGTCCAGCGCGGCGACCCATTCCTGCTTCTGCTTCTGCTTGTCCAGCATGTGCAGGTCGCTGACGTGCAGCAGCCGGAAGCTATCCCAATCGTCGGGTAGCGTGCCGGGCTCAAGCAGCGGCACGGTTACCTCGTGTAGTTGGAACTTTAGGGTTTCTTTATATGACGCCGCAGCGACCGCCGCGCCGGCCGCCCCAATTCCGAGCGCGCTTTTCAGCACGTTGGCGGGAGTGAGCAGACGTTTGCGGGCCTGGGCTGGGGAGTTCGCTGGGGAGTTCCGACGATTGTTCTTCACGTTCCCCAGGGTATCGCTTCGCCCGCGGGTTAGCGGAGCTGATTCAGGAAGTCATCGAGGTCGGCGAGGCCGCGGCGGATCTCCGGCGGGAGGTCCAGCTCTCCTTGGCCCTGTGGGGCCTGCGGGGCGGGCGCGGAGTTGCCGCCACTCGGGGCACCACCTCCCGATCCGCCGGTGGACGCGGGTGCGCCCCACTTGCCGGGGTTGGTGCCTGCGTCGTACTTCTTGTCGTAGGAGGGCAGCTTGCCGCCACCGTACTTCTTGATCATTGGCTTCGAGGCCTCGAAGAAAATCTGTGCGGGCTCATTACCGCCGTAGAGGTTGCCGTTGCCGCATTGGCGCACGGGCGCGGTGCACAGGTTCTTGGCGGTGCCACCGTCGTTAAAGATGTAGGAGGATCCGGCCCAGCCGGAGGTGAAGCCCAGGAACGCGGCGGAGAAGCTGGTTTCCGTCGTACCCGTCTTGGCGGACAGCGGTCCGCTCCAACCCGCCGCGCGGGCAGAAGCGGAGGCCGTGCCCTGCTGCACGTCGCTGCCCAGGCCGTTGGCCAGTGCGTCGGCGATCTTCTTGTCGATGGCCTGCTCGCAGTCCACCTTCTCCATCTCCACGTCCTCGCCGTTGCGGTCCTTCACGGACAGCACGGGCGTGGGTTCGCACCAGCGCCCGTGGTCGGCCAGGCTGGCGGCGACGTTGGAAAGCTCTAGCGGGTCGACGGCCGTGGGGCCCAGCACGAAGGAGCCGAGGTTGTTGTCCTTGACGTACTCCTCCACGGAGTTCTCGCCGTCGAAGCTGCCCTCGTTCTTGTAGGAACGCAGACCCAGCTTGATGGCAATGTCCGTGATGCGTTCCATGCCCAGCTTCTCCGCCATCTCGATGAAGGGAGTATTCGGGCTGGTCGCCAGCGCTTCCTTCAACGTCATGTTGGGCTTGTAGGAGCCCGCGTTTTCCACGCAGTACTTGTTCGGCGGGCAGCCGGGTGCGCCGCCTGCACCCATGCCTTCCACCTCGGCGCGGGTGGGCACGGCGAGGTTGGTGTTGAGCCCCATGCCGTCCTCCAGCGCCGCCGCAGCTGCAAAGATCTTGAACACGGAGCCGGCGCCGTGCCCCTGCAGCGAGTGGGGCAGCGGCAGCACGGATTCCCGCTCGTCCTGGCTCAGGCCGTACTTGCGCGAGGAGGCCATGGCCAACACCTGGTGCTTGCCCCCCTTGGGCGTGATGTAGTTCGTCGCGGCGGATACGCCCTCCTGGTCCGGGGAGACCTTGCTGCGGGCGGCCGTCTCCGCATGCTTCTGCGCCTGCGCATCCAGCGTGGTGCGGATGGTGTAGCCGCCCTTGGCCACCTCGTCCTTGGAGATTCCCTTCTTGTCTAGGTACTCCATCACGTAATCGCAGAAGAACCCGGAGCCACCGGCGCCGATGCAGCCGTTGGCGGGAACCTTCGGCTCCTCCAGCACGCCCAGCGGCTTGCTCGCCAGCTCATCCGCCTTGGCCTGCGAAAGGCTATCCGCGTTCACGCGCGCCTGCAGCACGGCATCGCGCCGCTGCTTCGCACCCTCCGGGTTGGTGTACGGGTCCAGCGCACTGGTGGATTGCACGATTCCGGCCAGGAAGGCCGCCTGATTGTCGTTCAGGTCCGCCGCGTTCACGCCGAAGTAGGTCTGCGCCGCGGCTTGCACGCCGAAGGCGCTATTGCCGAAGGAGACCAGGTTCAGGTAGCGCGTCAGTATCTCGTCCTTAGTCAGCTTTTCGTCCAGGTCGCCGGCCATCTTCATCTCGCGCAGCTTGCGGGGCAGTGAAGTTTCGATGGCCTGGGCGGCCTCGTCCTCGTTCTCCGCTTCGATCAGCCACAGGTAGTTCTTCACGTACTGCTGGTTGATCGTCGACGCGCCCTCCGAGACCCCGCCGCTAGAGACGTTCGCCGCCGCCGCGCGCAGGGTGCCGCGGATATCTACGCCTTTGTGCTGGTAGAAGCGCCGGTCCTCGATGGCGACGATGCTGTCCTTCATTGCCTGGGAGATCTTGTCCGAGGGCACTTCAGTGCGGTTCTGGTTGTACACCCAGGCGATTGTCTTGCCGTCCCGGTCGGTGATCCGCGAGCGCAGCGGCACCGAGTTGTTCTCGGAAATGTCCTGCACATTGGAGTTCATCGCGTCCGTGCTGGCGTTTACCACCCAACCGCCCGCGCCCGCGAAAGGCAGGATGGCGGCGGCCAGTAGCACGCCACCGGCCAGGATGGCGAGGAAAAGTTTCAGAAATGCCTTCGGTGCGTCCACGGCTATCACCATAACCCACGCCCCGGACAACCCTTTAGCCTTTTTGCCCTTTCTTTGTGACGCCCACACGCCAGCCAGCGGGGGTGATCACCCCCTTTGCAGACCTGTGCACCTTTAGTGGAAAAGATTTGCTCTGGCGTTGGTTTGGGAAAAGTTCCGGCTGTGACGCGCAACACGATTTGCTGATGGGCTGACCAGCGGGATCGTGAGGGCGTCAAAAAGAAAAGGTCGTGGGGCGGGTAGCAGATCTACAGTTTTCGCTGGTCAGTTGAATCCATACTTAATAAATGTCGCGTGGCTATCAGTTACCCCCAAAATGTGACCTATTCGACACTTCTAAAAACGTGTGAATAAAATTACTACTACAGCAAGCCTCTACGGCAGTTGGCGGTACCAAACGACAACCGACGCACAAGGCGCGAGGGCCGCCCCTGCTGGAGGCACGTTTCGGAGGAAGACAATGACTGCATCGCTTGCCCGCACGAAGGTGACCGGCGGCTCCAAGCCGACCTGCCAGCCTGCTGAACAGATCACGACCCGCGAGTCCTTTAGCAATCGTGGCGAGTGGATCACTCAGGCACACTGCCGCAACGTGGATCCGGACGAGCTCTTTGTAAAGGGTGCCGCCCAGCGCAAGGCCGTGGCCATTTGCCGCCACTGCCCCGTCGTGCTGCAGTGCCGCGCCGACGCCCTGGATAACAAGGTGGAGTTCGGCGTGTGGGGCGGCATGACCGAGCGCCAGCGCCGCGCGCTGCTGCGCAAGCACCCCGAGATCACCAGCTGGGCGGACTTCTTCGCTGGCCAGCTCGAGGCTGCCAGCGCGGCAAAGAAGTAACCATTACAGTAGTTCCCATGACTAACTGGGAATACGTAACCGTACCGCTGCTCACTCACGCTACTAAGCAGATCCTGGATAACTGGGGACAGGATGGCTGGGAGCTCGTCTCCGTGCTGCCCGGCCCGACTGGTGAGCAGCACGTTGCCTACATGAAGCGCCCGCTGGAGCAGTAGGGCAAAAGAGGCAACAGAAGTAATAAATATGGCACAGCAGAACTTTCGCCAAAAACTAGAAGAACTCGGCCTGCAGCTGCCGCCGGTAGCAGCACCCGTCGCCGCCTACGTGCCGGCCGTGCGCAGTGGCAACATCGTCTACACCTCCGGTCAGCTGCCCTTCGTGGACGGCAAGCTGCCCGTCACGGGGCTGGTCGGCGCTGAGGTGACCGAGGAGCAGGCTTATGACGCCGCCCGTACCGCCGCGCTGAACGCCATTGCCGCGATCGACGACCTGGTGGGGATCGATAACATCGAGCGGATCGTGAAGGTCAATGGATTCGTTGCCTCCACCGCAGACTTCGGTGGGCAGCCAGGCGTGATCAACGGCGCCTCCGAACTATTGGGAGAAATCTTCGGCGAAGCCGGGGTGCATGCCCGCGCCGCAGTCGGTGTGGCCGCGCTGCCGCTGAATGCCCCCGTAGAGGTAGAGATCGTCGCGCAGATCAGCGCATAATTTCGCGGTTCGATCTACACTGGGAGGCATGAAGCACCCCGCTTATAGTCAACTACGTCCAGTAACCCCGAACGTCGGCGTCGTTCTCGCGCCGAACCCCAGCTACGCTGCCCTTGAGGGCACGAACTCCTGGGTGATTAGGGGAGAAAACGACAAAGTATCCGTTGTGGTGGATCCGGGTCCGCAGGACGAGGGCCACCTGAATGTGCTGAACACCAAGGCTACCGAGGGTGGTGCGGAGATCGGCGTTGTGCTGCTGACCCACCGCCACGCTGACCACGCCAACGGTGCTCAGCGTTTCCGCCAGATCTCTGGCGCGCCGGTGCGCGCCTTCGATAAGCAGTACTGCATCGCAGCCGACGAGCTGGAGGACGGGGAGATCATCTCCTTCGAGGGGCTCACCCCCACCATCGAGGTCGTCCACTGCCCGGGCCACACCTCCGACTGTGTGTCCTTCTTTATCCACTCCAACGGCGGCACCGACGATTCCGACGTGGAAGGCATCATCACCGGCGATACTCTCGCCGGCCGCCACACCACCATGATCTCCGAGACAGATGGTGACCTGGGGGCTTACCTGGAGACCCTCGCCAAGCTGCGCGAGCGCGGGCAGGACAAGCCGCTGCTGCCCGGCCACGGCCCGGACCAGCCGAACCTGGCGGAGGTTGCACAGAAGTACATCGATCGCCGCGAGCAGCGCCTGGAGCAGGTTAAGGAAGCCCTGAAGAAGCTGGGCGATGACGCTTCGGTGAACGAGATCGTCGATGAGATCTACACGGATGTGGATCCGGTGCTGCGTAACGCCGCGGCACAGTCCACCCGCGTGACGCTGCGCTTCCTGCGCGGAGACAAGGATTAGTGCAGACTAGCGGAGAGGCTACAGCCGACTGAAAAAGCCCGCACCAGCTGGTGCGGGCTTTTTGTGTGCCCTCTATATCTCTACCCGGAGCGTGCAGTTCTAGCGCTGCCCAAAGTGGCGCGCCGCTCTAGCGGGCGCGCTTGGCCAGGCGCTCGGTATCGGAGATAAGCACGGACTTGCCCTCCAGGCGGATCCAGCCGCGGTGGGCGAACTCTGCCAACGCCTTGTTCACGGTCTCGCGGGAGGCGCCGACCAGCTGGGCGATTTCCTCCTGAGTCAGGTCGTGGTGCACGCGCAGAGCGGTGCCCTCCTGGGTGCCGAAACGGTTTGCCAGCTGCAGCAGGGCCTTGGCAACGCGGCCGGGAACGTCCGTGAAGATCAGGTCTGCCAGGGAATTATTGGTGCGGCGCAGGCGGCGGGCGAGCACGCGCAGCAGCTGCTCGGCGATCTCCGGGTGCTCGCTGATCCAGTTGTGCAGCATGGTGGAGTCCATCGTCGCCGCGTGCAGCTCCGTCACGCAGATGGCAGACGAGGTGCGCGGGCCCGGGTCGAAGATGGACAGCTCGCCGAACATATCGGAGGGGCCCATGACGGTCAGCAGGTTCTCGCGCCCATCCACCGAGTGGCGGGCGAGCTTCACCTTGCCGCTGATGATGATGTACAGCCGATCACCTGGCTCGCCCTCGTCGAAGATGGTGGTGCCACGAGGAAATTTAACGGTATCCAGTTGCTCAATGAGGGTGCGCACTGCGGTGGGTTCAACACCCTGGAAGATGCCTGCCCTCGATAGTATTTCGGATACTTCTGCCATCCTTAGTTTCACTTCCGTTTCTGGCATCGCGGTGGCGCGGGTGACCACCTCACCTGTGTAGCGTGCATCACGCTAAATATGTATGGTTCGTCTCTTTTGTTAGATCATACCCAACTATGTCACAGCACAATTCGGGGTGAAGGTACATTTGAAAATATTATTAGCTGCCGCTTTTGCTCGCAGAACTTCTTTTTCGTCGAAGTGGAAGGTTCTATGACTCGCCAACCAACCCTGCCGCGCATCGGCGCTCACATCGCCGCGAAGGGCAAAGAAACTCCGCTGGGCCGCAAACGCCGCGCCCGCAAGATCAATCGCATGCTCGCCGAGGCCTACCCAGACGCACACTGCGAGCTGGATTTTAACAATCCCCTCGAGCTGCTGGTGGCTACCGTCCTGTCCGCACAGTGCACCGATAAGCGCGTCAATGCCGTAACCCCGGCACTGTTTCGCCGCTATCCCACCGCCGCCGACTATGCGGAGGCGAACCTCGAGGACGTCGAGCAGCTCATCAAGTCCACCGGCTTCTACCGTTCGAAGGCCAAGAGCATCGTGGGCCTCGGCCAGGCCATCGTGGAGAAGCACGGTGGCGAGGTCCCCGGCACGCTCGAGGAGCTGGTGAAGCTCCCCGGCGTGGGGCGCAAGACCGCAAACGTGGTGCTGGGAAACGCTTTCGGCGTGCCGGGCATCACCGTGGATACGCACTTGGGCCGCCTGGCCCGCCGCTGGAAGCTCACGGAGCACGAAGACCCAGTACAGGTCGAGCGCGACCTCATGGAGCTCATCGAGCGCAAGGAATGGACCCTCTATTCCCACCGGGCGATCTTCCACGGTCGCCGAATCTGCCATTCGCGCCGGGCGGCCTGTGGAGCCTGTTTTTTGGCGCGGCAGTGCCCTAGCTTCGGGATGGCGGGGCCGGCTGACCCTGAGGTGGCGTCAACAATGATTAAGTCGGACGACCGCGACCACCTGTTAGATATGGCGGGGTTTGGGGAAGCAGGCCAGGTAGACTGATTTCCTGTTATGTCTGCACCTGTCGAACACTCCGCCCGCACGCGCGCGATCATCATCGCGGTCACGCTGGTTGTTGGCATTGCGATTCTGTGCGTGCCGCTGATTGCCGCGCTGCGCGATGATTCTGCGGACGATGTAGGTGCGCCTACTTCTTCTGTGGAGGATGGCACCCCTTCGGCCCCAGCGGACGACGGGCCTATCGAGGTAGCGAACGAGGTCCGCTGCCCAGAAGGTGCAGGCGCGGGCGCGAGTGAAGGTGAGGGCGAAGTCACTGTGAGCCCCGAGGCGGAGCTGAAAGACGTGCACCTTCCCTGCCTGACAGAGGGCGGTACAGGCAGTGCAGGCAGCGCAGGCGCGTCGCAGACCTCCCTGGCCGAACGCCTGGCGGGCAAGCCTGCGGTCGTGAACGTCTGGGCCTGGTGGTGCGCCCCCTGCCGTGAGGAACTGCCGGTGGTACAGCAACTCGCCGAGCAGAACCCCGAGTGGAATGTCGTGGGAGTGCACCTGGATGCCAAGGGCCAAGCCGGAGCGGACATGCTGCGCGACCTGGAGGTGGATAAACTGCCCAGCTTCCAGGATTCCAACCACACTTTCGACTCCGCGGCGAACCTGCCGAAGGTGGTGCCGCTGACCGTGGTCTACAACCCGGACGGCACCCGCGCGCACCTGTATGCGCAGACCTTCCACAGCGCCGAGGAAATGGAAAAGGCGGTGCAGGAGGTTCTATGACCAGCTCGAGTTCGCAGCCGAACACCCACCTAGACCGGTGGCTCGCACGCATGCAAAAGCAGCCAGAACTGCCTTCCAACCTGCCCGAATGGCTGCACGACTTCGCCCGCGACTGCCGTGAGGTGGACATCCACCAGTACCTCAACGACTCCGCCCGGATCGTGCCGGAGGTCGACGAGCACGGCCGCCCGCCCCGCTACTCGGCGGTGCTGATTCTTCTTTCTGGTGACGCCACCTTCTCCCGCCCCGCCGGAACCACAGGCAGGCAGTCCATCCCCACCGACGCAACCATGCTTCTAACCCACCGGGCGCCGACCATGCGCAACCACAGCGGACAGGTGGCCTTCCCCGGCGGGCGTTTGGAGGCAGCCGACGCTGGGCCGGTGGAGACCGCCCTGCGGGAGGCCGAGGAGGAAACGGGGCTGAACCCGGACACTGTGGAGCCGTTTGCAGTGCTGCAGCCGATCTACATTGATCGCTCAAATTTCGCAGTGGTGCCCGTGGTGGCGTGGTGGCGTCAACCCCATGCGGTAAGCTGCCCTACAACCGAAAACGACTGGGTCGAGCCCTACCCCCTGGGCGAGCTGGTAAACCCGGAACGGCGCTTTGAGGTGGGCTTCGCCGGCTGGCGCGGACCGGCCTGGAACCTGCACATCGGCGAGGAAAACCCGCTGGTTCTGTGGGGCTTCACCGGCGGGGTGATCAGCGCCCTGCTGCGCCGCGCGGGCTGGGAGGAACCGTGGTCCAGCGGCGGCGATAGCGGTGCCGAGGGGCCGTGGAACCTTTTCGAAACGCTGGCTGGCTCCGCCAATGGCGAGGCGCTCGGCGAGATGCGGGAAGGGTTCGACAGGGCCAACAAGATGGGCAGGAACGGAGGCGCACCATGAGCGGAGCTACGGGGTCGATGATCCTCGACATTGTGCTGGTGTTCATCTGCCTTGGCGCGGCGATCTCCGGATTCCGGCAGGGCGGGTTTAGCGCCACGCTGAGCTTCGTCGGGGTGGCTCTGGGCGGCTACTTGGGTCTGAAGCTAATTCCGCTCGCCGTGCACTTTGCCGAGGACAAAGTGCCTGATAGCGCCAGCGCACGCTTCTTCGCAGCACTGCTCACCGTGACGGTCGTCGTGGTGATCTGCTACGCCATCGGCTCCGGCTTTGGCGCGAAACTGCGGGATAATATCCGCACGCGGGAGGCTCTAAGGGCGGATTCCGTCGTCGGTTCCATTGTGCAGGTTTTTACAACGCTGCTGATCGTGTGGTTGATCCTCGTGCTGATCGCCACCGGGAACGTCGGCGGCTTCGGGAAGACGATCAAGGGAAGCAAGATCCTCGGTGCGGTGGGCAACGCCGCCCCGGTGTGGTTTAAGCAGCTGCCCGCGCAGACCTCGCAGCTGATCAACGACTCGGGTTTCCCGATGATCGCCGACCCGATGGAGAACCTGCCCACCGCGGAGGTCGATCCGCCGGACAACGCCCTGATGCGTTCCCCGGCGGTGCAGAACACCCGCGACAGCGTGCTGCGCGTGGTTGGCCAGGCGGAACAGTGCAGCCGCATGCTGCAGGGCACCGGCTGGGTGGTTGCCGAGGATACGGTGATGACCAACGCGCACGTGGTGGCCGGAACTAACGAGGTCACGCTGATGACGAAGGACGGCCCGCGCGAGGCACGGGTGGTGTACTACAACCCGCAGGTGGACATCGCCCTGCTCCGCAGCGAGAACCTGCCCTTTGTGCCGATGAAGTGGGCAGAAGGCGAGGGGCAGCAGGGCCAGGATGCGATCGTTATGGGCTATCCCAACGGCGGGCCGTTTAAGGCCACCCCTGCGCGCATCCGCGAGAAATTCGTGGTCAGCGGACCAAACATCTACGCGGATGAGCGGGTGGAGCGCGAGGCGTACTCGCTGCGCGGCTCCGTGGTGCAGGGCAACTCCGGCGGCCCGCTGATCGACAAGGACGGCCACGTGCTGGGAGTCGTGTTCGGTGCCGACATCAATGAGAAGGACACTGGCTACGCCCTAACCAGGGAAGAAGTCATGAAGCACGTCGGGGACATAACTTCGCACCAAGGCAGCCCGGCGACGGGCGCCTGCGTGGCGGAGTAGCGCTGCTTTAAGTGCGCAGGTGTTCGCGGAGCAGCTCCGCGACGCAGGGCGGATCTTCCACGTGCGGGTAGTGCCCCACGCCGAAAAGCACCTTGTGCTCGGCGGTATCGGCCTTCTGGGCGGACTTTTGCGCCAGGGATTCGTCGTAGATGGGATCCATGCTGCCATCCACCGCCAGCAGCGGCACCGGCGTGGTCGCAGGGAAGGTCCGCTCGAAGCGCATTGCCTCGGGTCGGAAGCGGCTGCGGAAAGGCCAGCGCAGGTACTCGCAGGAAAGATGCGCCACCTTATCTACCTGCATCGCTTCGCGACGGAGTGCGGCGCTGCGGAAGTAGGCGTCCGTATCCCTAAAACCCGGGGCCACGCCTGCCCTAAAGATCTTCTCTGCCGCCGCGGCGTTATCGGCCAATAGCTTGCGCTCCGGAAGGCGCGGCAGCTGAGCGGACAGCAGACGGTGAGCGAAGTGTGGCTGCGAGAACGGTTGGATCAGGATCCGGCGGAAACGCAGCAGCGGATTGATGGCGGAAAGGGTTACGAAGCTGCGGACGCGCTCCGGGTTGTGAGCCACCAAAGTCCAGGCGACCATGCCGCCGTAGCCGTGGCCAACGACGGTGGCGGTGGTGTGCCCCAGCCCGCGGATCACCCCAGCCATGTCGCTGGCGGCGGTGGTGAGGTCGTAGCCACGCGGGGTCTTATCCGAGCGGCCATAGCCGCGCAGATCCACGGCGGCCAGGCGCAGATGCTCACCCGCGAGTTGCTGCATCAGCGGGCGCCAGTCGAAAGCGCCGCCTCCGAAACCGTGGATCAGCAGCACCAATGGGGCGTTGCGGGGGCCTTGAACGTCGACGCGAAGACGCACACCCCGCGAATGCACGAAAGTGGCATGCGGGGTGTGCGGATCTACAGCGTGAGAATCTTCGGATGTCATCTCAGGCGCGCGAGGAATTTAGGTGTACATTCCCGGGCGACGCGCGGCGGAAGAGTTCTTACCCTTCTGCGGGATCACGGTCTTTAGCTCGCCGACGGACTCGATGGTCTTCTCCGGCTTCTTCGCACCCTTGACCTGCTTCAGGCCAACCAGAGCCAGAATGGCAACCAGAACCAGCATGAACAGGAAGACGACCAGGAAGGCCGCCCAACGCCACATGAAGGTATCCAGCGCCTCGGCGATGGTGAAGAAGAGGAAGAAGGAGCTGTAGGCCAGGATGATGGCGGCAGCGCCGAACAGGCCCACGCCGATGCCGGCCTTCTTTGCGGACGTAGCGATCTCGGTCTTTGCCAGCTCGACCTCGGAACGAACCAGAGAGGAAACCTGCGCAGAGGCATCCTTCACCAGATCACTAATGCTGGCCTGACCCTTGGCATGGGTATCTACATCCGACAGCGGGATAGCGTTAACCTTCGGGTTAAAGCTATCGCGATCGGTGAACATGCCATCGTGATCGTTCTTGCTCACTGTTAAAACTCCTGGGGGTTACACCTAATTGACTCCCCCTAGTTTGCCAGACCACGGGGAAGATTGCGCGCGCGGGTGCATTATTGTCTTAAATATGTCTGACAATTCTGTGCAAGACCCACTTGCTGGACTGGCCGAACTGCCCGGAGTGCCGGACGCTGTGGCCCAAGCCAACGACCACCTGGCGCGCCTGCACCGCCACCCCGCCAACCTGCGTGGCTGGGATGTCACGGGTGCGGAATCGGTGTTGCGCGGGGCGCGTGCCTCGGCGCAGCTGGACGGTGGTTCCCCGCGTTTGCCGGAGGACGGCCAGGTGGAGGATCCGATCCTAGCCGGTGCCCTGCGCGCCGCGGAGCTGCTGGCGCCGGACGGTGTGACGGAGACGGTGACTACCTGGCGGCGCGCCCCACTGCAGATCATGGCGCGCATCAACGCGGTTGCCAGCCCGCAGATGTCCGACCCTGCATTTCGCCAGAAGGCCGCGGGGGATGCGGAGTTCCTGGTGCCGGGTCGGCCGCGCCGCTCCACGGATGCGCGCCTGCAGCTGCTGGGCAAGTTCATCACCGGTGGCACCAAGGTGAACGCGACGGTGCTGTCTGCGGTGATCCACGGCGAGCTGCTGACGTTGCAGCCTTTTGCGGACGCCACCGGCGTGACCGCCCGCGCCTGCTCCCGCCTGGCCACTATCGCCACCGGCCTGGATCCGCGCGGCCTGGGTGTGCCGGAGGTCTGGTGGAACCGTCGGCGCGACGAGTACCAGGCAAAGGCTGAGGGATTCGCCAGCGGCACCCCGGAAGGCGTGGCCGAGTGGATTGTTTTCCACGCCACGGGCCTGTCCGAGGGCTCGCTGGAGGGCAAGTCGATCGCGGACGCGAAGTAGAAGTAGCCGCTAGGCCTCGTCTGAACCTTCCTCGCGCCCGCGCCACCACATCGCCAGACCAGTCGCGGCAATGCCGAGCAGCGCCAGGGTGGCGCCCGCCCCGGCGATCACCGCTGCCTGCGGGAACAGTGGTTCCGGGCGGACGAACTGGCGGATCGGCCACTCGGCCTCCGTCGCCTGCTTCTTCAGGGGACGGTCCGGGTTCACGGCAACCGGGTTGCCCACCAGCTTCAGCATGGGGATGTCTGTGGCGGCGTCAGAATAAGCGTAGCTTTTCCCTAGGTCATAGCCGTGTTTGCGGGCGAGCTCTAGGATGCGCTCGACCTTCGCATGCCCCTTGTTGAAGTGCGTGACGGCACCGGTGAAGCGCCCATCCTTTTCCTCCAGTTCGGTGGCGAACAGGTGGTCCACGCCGAGTTCCTTGGCGATGGGCTGCACCATGACGGAGGCCGAGGCGGTCACGATGGCGATACGGTGGCCCATTTTGCGGTGCCATTCGATCAGTTCGCGCGCCTCGGCGTAGATGAACGGGGTGATGACTTCCTGCAGGGCGTCTTGGGCGACCTGGCGCAGGGGCTCGGATTCGCGATCCTTGATGATCCTGGTCAGGGCCTCTTTTGTGGATTCCAGGCCCTCCTCAGAGTGGGTGGAGAGCATGTAGTTGCCCAGCATCGCCATCATCTTCAGCACCTCACCGGTGTTGAGCAGGCCGCGTTCGGCCATCGGGCGGCGGTAGGCCAGGGATGCCGACGTGTCGATGATGGTCTTATCGAGGTCGAAGATGGCCAAAACTCGCTCTGCGCCCGGTGTGCGCGGTGGGTCCTGGTGCTGAGTCACATGCGTCATTCTAGTCAAATTGCACCACTTATGTCACTCTAATCTTGTTGCGTTTCGGGTTATTCACAGGGTCTAGACCCTTTTTTATGACGCCAACCCGACTTTTCCACAGCCAAAAAATCAGGGGTACTTTTACCAGCGTGCAGCTGGGAGCCTTTGGTTCATGGGCGCAGGGAAGTCAGCGAAGCAGAGCAAAGCAGTAGCCAAGAAGGCAAAAGCGGCAGCACGGAAGAAGGGGCGGGAGCGAACTGAACAGCTTCGGCCGGTGATCGTGGACATCGCGGATCCGCTGTGGAACAACGAGGCGCGCATGGTCGTGGCGGTGACCCGCCGGCCGATGATCATTCACGATGGTACGGAGGAGTTTGAGGCGAACCTCCTCCGCGAGCTAGATCGGAAAGACGGGTTTACCTGCCAGAACTCGGCGATCGTGCTGAGTGATAGGGAGAGCGAGCTGACCCGCCACCGGCTGGTGCGGGCGATCCGCGTGGATCAGCTGGAGCCTACCTTGGATGCCGGCGGGGCGATGGTGTTGGCGGAGATGATTGGTTCGAACGACGCCGTGCGCATCGCGGTGAGCTCCGCCGTAGGTGGTGCGGGATCCAGCCTGTTTGCAGCGCAGCTGGCCTACTACATGTCCTGCGAGGGAAGGCCTGCGGTGTTGCTGGACGCCGACCCGCATTCCTGCGGCCTGGACCTGGTGCTGGGCAAAGAGCGGCGGCCGGGGCTGACCCGCAACCAGATCCCCGCCGACTGCGACTTCGACCAGCTGCGCAGCCACCTGCTGATGCTCGGCTTCGACAGCGCGGGCGGCAAGAAGATCAGCGCGGATGGCGGAGCCGTTCCCGTGATCTACGCCGACCGCTACCCGACTTTCGGGGCGCACAGCGGCGGTAGGGGATTGGACGTGGGCCAGCTAGCCGGGTTGATGCATGCGGATGACCTGGTGGTGGACTGTGGCCGCAGCCTGCCAGTGGCCGATAGCGCGAGCGCCGGATGGCAGGAGCAGTGGGGTGAAGGGGAGCCCGACGTGCACATCCTGGTGGCACCCCTAACCATCCAGGGAGCGACCGCCGCCAGCGCGCTGCGGAACAGAATGCTGGAAAACGACCGAACCAAGCCGCTGATCGTGTTGCGGGAAGTTCCCGGTGCTTCCACCTCTGTGGCTGTCGCCGCGATGATGATGGACGAGGTTCCGGTGGCAGTGATTCGCCACGACGACCAGTGCACTCCCGCCCTGGACCGGGGCGAGGCCGAGTATTGGATCGAAAGTTCGCTGAAGCACGACCGCGCTCGCGGGCCGGTGCGCGAGGTATGGGAGAAAATCCAGCACATCGTCGGCAACTGTGCGCTGTCAATCGCGAGCTAGGGGATAACAGGGACGGGGGGAGATGCAGGTGGCGTCACTAAGGAAAAAGAACAAGAACAGCCAGCCGGAACCGGAGCGCGGGCTGCTGGCGATCGTGCGCGACGACCTAGCTGAACAGGGGATTAGTAGGCCGGACGAGCGCGACCTTTCGCGCAGCCTGCACCTGATCGGGAAGGCGAGCGTGGAGAACGTGCGGACTCTGCAGCGAGAGTTCAGTGGGCTGGGGCCGCTGGCGGGGCCGCTGCAGGATGCGCAGGTGACGGACGTGGTGCTCAACGGCGATGGCAGCGTATGGGCCGATCGCGGCGAGGGTATGCAGCCTATAGACGGGGTGCAGATCGGCGTGGAAGCTGCACGCGACCTAGCGGTGCGGATGGCGACGATGTGCGGGGAGCGGTTGGACGAAGCCCGGCCCTTCGCCGATGGGGTGCTGCGCGAGCTGCCTCCGGACGTGCCGGCGCAGGCAATTCGAGTGCATACGTTGCTGGCTCCGCCGGCGGCGGGCGGCAGTTGTATTAGCTTGCGCGCGATTAAAGGGCAGCAGAACTCTCTGGATGCGCTGGTGCAAGGTGGCCTGGCAAGTCAAGAGATGGCGGGCGTGCTGCGGCGGATCGTTCGCGCGCGGCGGAACATCCTCATTAGCGGCGGAACGGGCGCAGGGAAGACCACCCTGCTGGCCGCACTGTTGGCGGAGGTGGCCTACGACCAGCGGCTGCTTGTAGTGGAGGACACCCCGGAGCTGCTGATTGACCATCCTCACGTGGTGGCGCTGGCGACCCGCGAGGGCAATGCGGAAGGGGCAGGCGCGATCTCCATGACTGTACTGGTGAAGCAGAGTCTGCGCATGCGCCCTGACCGCATCGTCGTGGGAGAGATCCGCGGCCCTGAAGTGGCGGACCTGCTGGTTGCCCTGAACACCGGGCATGCGGGCAGTGCGGGGACTATCCATGCGAATGATCCCGCAAGCGTGCCTGGGCGGCTCGAGGCGCTGGGAGCGATGGCCGGGCTGGATCGGATCGCGCTGACCCGCCAGGTGATTGACGGCATAGACGTGGTGTTGCACGTCTCCCGCACGGAGCAGGGGCGACGGCTGACGCACATCGGGCGGCTGGTCGGCGACGAGCGGGCGCGCATCGAGGTGCTGTGGCACTGGCGCGATGGTGCCCGCGGGGGATTCGAGGAGTTCTGCGATGAGCTGGGCTGAAGGGAGGAGAGAAATATGATTCCGGTACTGGCGGTGGTGGCGGCCGCGTTGATGGTGGCCTTCACCCTCAAGATCGTGGTGGGGCGGATGATGAAAACCCGTCGGCAGATGAAAACCCTGGCCGAGGTGCGCGATGTAGTGGATGCCATCTCCCGCGAAGTGGCCGCAGGTGCCCGACCATTGGAGGCTGTCGAACACGCGGCTGAGGGGTTGAAATCCGAGGCGCTGCGTCACGAGCTGGACGTCGCCTGCGTGAAGGTGCGTCTGGGCGCAGCGCCGGGTGCAGGGTCTGCTGGCGCCGCGCCGGGTGCAGGGTCTGCTGGCGCCGCGCCGGGCAGTGGCACCCCTAGCTTCCTTGCCCACCTATTCCACATCTGGGGCATTTCCCACCGCCACGGCGTGGGGTTGGCGGCGCTGGCCCGGGCGCACGTGACGGACATTGATGCGCAGCTGGCGCACATCTCGAAGTCCACCTCCGCGACGGCGGGCGCGCGGCTGACGGTCACGGTGCTGCTGGCACTGCCGATCGGCGCGGTGGCGTTGGGGCAGAGCAGCGGGCTGGGCACGCTGACTTTCCTGCTGACGAATGTGCTGGGAGTGCTGCTTTTCTTGGCCGGGGTGGGGCTGGTGTGCGCAGGCACCCTGTGGACGGAGCATCTGAGCGAATCGCTGACCACATCACCGCTGGGCGGAGTGGGTGTGCGGGCCGGACCCGCCGGCTCCACACCCTTGGGTCCGCTGGACGCGGCCCGCGCCCTCGACGTTTCCGCGGCTGCGCTGCGTGCCGGAAAGGCATTGTTGCCAGCCTGGGACGTGGGGGTGGGGCAGTTAATCCACGATGGTGAACACGATGGGGAAGGGGAACTCGGCCGCGCCATGGCGCTGCTGAACCTCGGTGGGGGAAAAGACGCCTGGCTTACGCTAGCCGAGCATGCCCTCTTTGGCCCTATCGCCCGCCAAGCGGCGCAGCAAACCCGCGCCGGAACATCGCTCGCCGATGGA
The DNA here is from genome assembly GCF_027570065.1 of Corynebacterium evansiae. NCBI lineage: Bacteria > Bacillati > Actinomycetota > Actinomycetes > Mycobacteriales > Corynebacteriaceae > Corynebacterium > Corynebacterium evansiae. The sequence continues at coordinate 72,673 of NZ_JAKMUT010000001.1, forward strand.
ATGCATCAACAGGCCGAACACCTTCGCCGCGTTGCCGCCGACAAGGCAACCGCCGGAGCTGAGAAGGTCTTGATCGCCTTGGCGGCACCACTGACCCTTTGCTTCCTCCCGGCCTTCGTCTTCGTCGGCTTGATACCGCTGGCCATCGGGATGGCCTCGCTCTAGGAGCTATGGGCACCGACGTGAGGTGAGGGCCACTCCCGGGGGAAAGCAGCCCACACCGACATCCGACGTCTACCAAACACAACTCACTCAACACGGCGGCGCGCCTCTCGTGCCGCCGGGGAAGGACACTGACCATGACCACTCCAACCATCACCGCTCCAACCACTCTCACTCCAGCTACACCCACCTCAACCGCTTTCACACCGACTGCGGCGCCAGAGCAATTCCAGGCTGCGCCGATCAAGACGGACCCGAGCACTGGAATCGCGGAAGAAACATATTCTGACCTGCACCCAATCACTCGTTGGTGGAACCAGATTATCGGCGCTGTCTATAGTCGTTACGCAGATGATAAGGGAATGTCCACAGTGGAATACGCTTTGGGTTGCGTGGCGGCAGCCGCCCTCGGGGCGCTGCTGTACACCGTCGTTACCTCGGACACCGTGGAGCAGGCACTCAGCGGAATCTTCGATAGGGCACTGAACACAAAGTAGCCCGGAAGGCTCCTGGTTAGCCGCCGGGGCCACACCACGCCCCGCGCTCCTGAGCTCTTCAAGGCTCGGGCGCGTGGGGGCGTCAATAAAAACACACACCACGAAACACACATCACGAATTACGCACAAGAATCTTTAACCAGGAACGAACATGAACACAGTCGAAGGCGCCATCGTCCTGTCCGCCATAACGCTCGTCGCCGGTGGATCCGCCGCGGGATTGGTCACCATGTCGCAGGCAGCCTCGGCGCAATCGCTGGCGCGGACCGTCGCCCGGGTCGAAGCGCGTGGCGGCGATGGGGTTGCGCTCGCCAGGCAGATTGACGCCACCGCTGAAGTCGCCACATCCCGCGAAGGCGGTGCGGAATCGCCACTTGTGCGGGTGAAAGTCACCAAGGACGGGGCGCTGTTCGACGTTCACGGCGAGGCTGTCACGTTGGTGGAGCCGGACGGGGAATAGAGGGGATCGAGTTAGATGACGAGGGGTGAAAGATGAGCACCGTCTATGGGGCGATGATCACGCTCGGCGTCCTGTCGGTGGTTTCCCTGTTGGCTATCGGCAGCGCCATGCTGGGTCACAAGGAGCAGGCCAGCACGGCCGCGGACCTGGCCGCGCTCTCGGCGGCGATGGTGGTGCAGACGGGCGAGGGTGAGCCGTGCAATACGGCGCGAAGCATCGCCGGCGCCAACGGCGCCGACGTGGAAAGCTGCGAGGTCAAAGGCGAGTTCGTGACGGTGGACGTCACCACCCGCATGGGATCGAACTCCCGCATCCTCCCGCAGAAAGCGCAGGCCATCGCCGGGCCTGCAGAGTAGCCGGGCGCACTGCTAAGGGGGTGCGAAACGTGGGCGCGAAGGCGTGCTTGCGCGGGCTAAGCGTTGCGGAACAAGTTCGCCAGGAACGGGGTGGAGTGTACCTGCGAAGCGGGGACAGTCCCGCCGTGGTCGGTGGGATACCAGTGCACCTCCACCCGCTGGTTACGGCTGCGCATATCCCCGACGAATTGGTTGATCCACATGTCCGTGTTCAAGATGATGCCGATAGGAGTGGGTACGTCCATATCCTTCAAGCCGTGGCCCAGGAAAACCGGCTTGTCGTAGCCCGTCGCAGGAGTTTGCATGAACTCTCGCAGCGCCGGTTCCAGCCCCGGCACCTCGCGGAGCGGCTTGGAAAACGCCCGTGCGACATTGGTGCCCTTCAGGGCTTCGGAAAGCTCCGGATAACAAGAATCCTCGGCAGCCTTCACCATGCGCTTGCCCTCGTCGGTCAAAGCGGAATCAACATCCACGTTCGGGTTCGCCTCCCGGAACGCCGCGACAATATACATCGCGTAGGTGTTCAAACCAGCTGGCAGGGGCACCGGCGGGAAGGTCGGGCTGCCCGCCAACACGATTTCCTCCACATAGGCCGGGGCGCCCGTGGCCACCGTGCCCAGGAAGTTCAGGTTCGCCTGCTGGCTCCGCTCCGTTGCTCGCAGCCCGACGTGCAGGGCAGCGCCGCCACCCTGGGACTGGCCAATCACCGCCCAGTTGCGGGAAATCTTCTGGCCACCCTGCTTCACCGCAGGCAGATCCTGCGCGGCGATCACGGAATCCACCACGTTAGCGGCAGTGGACTTGCCGTTGAGGTAGCTCATCAGTCCCTCGGTGCCCATCCCCGCATAGTCGCTGGCGACGATCGCATAGCCCTGGTTGAGCCAATGGTTTAGATAGTCCTGGTCACGCTGCGAACGCGGATTCATCGACGGAGTGCACTGATCCGCCAAGCCCACCGTTCCATGTGCCCACGCCAGCACCGGCCAGCCCCCAGCCGGAGGTTTGCCCTTCGGGAAGAACACCGCACCGGTGGAAGGCGAGACCGTCCCGTGCTGGTTGGTCGTCGAGTAGCTAAAGCGGAACTGCTGGCCAGCCGCAGACAAACCGACCGCCGGATCAAGCGGAACAGTGTTCATCAGCGCCCCCGCCTTAGCTGGAACCGCGCCGATCTTCAGCCCACTATCCACCGGGCTGCCCGCGAAGGGAGCTGGGGTGCGCATCGGCTCGCCCTTGTTGACCAGCGCGGAAGCGCTCGACTGCGGCCCAGACGGCGCTGGTGCAGAGGAAGCTACGCCAGATGGCGCCGACCCAGACGGCGCCGCGGACTGCGCGGTGGCCACCCCGCCCATCCCGGACAACGCAACCAAGGACATCGTGGCGGCGATACTCGCCTTAAAACCTCGTCGGAAACCAGTGTGATTTTTCCCAGAAAAAGACTTCATGCAGGAAAGTATATTCTCGGGCGGGTTGAGATGTGGGCGTCCTCAAGAAAAAGCAGTGAACTAACCCGCCGCCCCGGCCAGTGCCCGCAACAACAACACCGCACCCGCCTTGAACAGCGGATCGTTGCCGTTGCCGCACTTCGGCGACTGCACACAAGACGGGCAGCCGGACTCGCACTCGCAGGTCTCCACGGTCTCGGCGGTGGCGGCCATCCACTCGGCAAAGCGCGCAAAGCCCTGTTCGGCGAAGCCCGCGCCACCCGCATAGCCGTCGTACACGAACACCGTCGGCAGACCCGTATCCGAATGCAAAGCGGTAGAAACGCCACCAATATCCCAGCGGTCGCACGTCGCAATCAGCGGCAACAGGCCAATCGCCGCATGCTCCGCGGCATGCAACGTCCCCGGCCACGTCGGCTCCGGCAGCCCCAGATCCAGCAGCACATCCGGATCCACGGTGTAAGCCACCGCGCGGGTGCGCAGCGATTCCGGCGGCACGTCTAGCGGCACGGTCTCCAAGATCTCACCACCCGGCAGGCGCTTCCGATAACCGTTGACGGCGTGCGAAACCTCCACGTCCACATCCGCCAGCCACACCCCGTCGCAGACCTTGCGCGTCCCCCGGGTGCGGCGCACCGCAATGTCGGTATCGCGGATCACCTGGGTGGTGTACTCCGGGAACTCCGGCCGCACCCACGCCACGGATTCCTCCAGGTCCAGCAGCTGCACCACGAACGTCTCGCCCTGGTGCATGTACACCGCCCCGGTGTGCACGTCCGACGTCGCGCGCGACTGATCCACCGTGCCCAGCAACCGGCCGGAGTCGGCCTCCACGATCGCCACCTGAGCCGCCGCCCCGCCGCGGATCGACACCCGCGAATGCACCTGCTCCGCCACCTTCAGGTCTGCGAAAATACCCCGCGGCCTGCGCTTCAGCGCTCCTTGGCGCAGCAGGTGCTCCACCACCCGCTCCGCACCCCAGTGCGCCACCTCCGCATCGGACAGGGGCTTCTCCGCCGCCGCGCACACCACATGGTCGGCCAGTACGTAGGGGTTCGTCGGGTCGAAAACAGTGTTCTCCACCGGCCGGTCCAGCAAAGCCTCCGGGTGGTGCAGCAGGTACGTATCCATCGGATCGTCAGCGCCGACCAGCACCACCAGCGCACCCTGCCCGCGCCTGCCCGCGCGCCCGGCCTGCTGCCGGAAGCTGGCGATAGTGCCGGGGAAGCCGCTGGTTACCACTACGTCCAGCCCGCCGACGTCGATGCCCAGCTCCAGCGCGTTCGTCGAGGAAATACCCAGCAGCTCGCCATTGTCGAAGCGACGCTCGAGCTCGCGGCGATCCTCCGGGGTGTAGCCCGCGCGATATGCCGCCACCCGCACCGCATCCGCGCTGCGCCCCAGCGCCGACAGCTTCTCCGCGGCGGCGACGGACACCACCTCCGCGCCGCGCCGGGAGCGCACGAAGGTCAGCGTCCGCGCGCCCTGGGCGATCGCCAACCCCATCACGTCCGCGGCCTCGGAGTTCGCCGCCCGCCGCACCGGCGCGCCATTTTCGCCCTCCACGTCCGGCAGGAACCCGGGCTCCCACAGCGCGACGGTCCGCTCGCCCGCGGGCGCCCCGTCGTGGGTCACCGCCACCACTTCAGGCCGTCCCGTCAGCCGACGCGCGTGCGCGGCCGGATCCACGCTGGTCGCGGATGCGAGCACGATCGTCGGAGCTGTCCCGCACAGCCGCAGCAGCCGCCGCAGCACCATCGCCACGTGCGCGCCGAACACCCCGCGGTACACGTGGCACTCGTCGATCACCACATAGCGCAGCGTGCGCAGCAGCCGACTCCACGACTGCGGATTCCCCAGGATCGAGGCGTGCAGCATGTCCGGGTTCGTCACAATCACCCGCGCCTGGTCGCGGATCACCCGCCGCGTCTCGGGCGGAGTGTCGCCATCGTAGGTGGCCACCATGATGTCATTCAGGTTCGCCGCGCCCGCGCACATTCGCGCCAGCGCCGCCCGCTGGTCCTGCGCCAGGGCCTTCGTCGGCGCAATATAAAGGGCCGTCGCGGTGCTCGCCGTAGCCAGGTCGCTTAAGGCCGCGAGTTGGTAGCCGAGGCTCTTTCCGGACGCCGTGCCGGTGGCAACCACCACATCCCGCCCCGCGTGCGCGTGGTTCGCGGTCTCCACCTGATGCGACCACGGGGTAGAAATCCCCTGCTCGTGCAGGTATTCCACCAGAGTCTCGTCCGCCCAGTCCGGCCACTGCGCCGTCTGCGATGGGCGGGCGGGGATGGTGCGCGTATGGGTGACGGTGGAGCGCGGAAACTCGGGCGTCAGATCGGCCAGAAGTTCCTCGCCGAACGACGGCGCCGCGCTACTCGCCGCGCTGCTCGCTGGGCTGCTTGCCGGGCTGCCTGCCGTGCCGCTTGCGGGATCGTCGGGCGCTGAGTCTGGGGTAGGGGGCGTGGGGTCGGACATTAACAGTAGTTCTAGACCCATTAGGGGGTGGATACAAGTTATTGTCCTGCGGAATCCAAACTCGCCCGAATGTTTAACCCGCAACGTGGCAGACTGTCGTGTGGTTATTAAAATCCTCGGAACTTTTCCGCTCGCCTCGGCGTGAGGTGGGGTCTCGTTGGGTTTTGGGCCGATTGGGTTGGAAACGAAGTATCTTCCGACCTCGGCGTTTGGTGGTCGCAGAAGACTTGCGCCGGACAGATTCAACAAGATAGGTAGAAATTCATGGCACAGGGAACCGTCAAGTGGTTCAACGCGGAGAAGGGCTTTGGCTTCATCGCCCCGGACGACGGATCTTCCGACGTCTTCGTCCACTACTCTGAGATCCAGGGCAGCGGCTTCCGCACCCTCGAGGAGAACCAGAAGGTCGAGTTCGAGATCGGCGAGGGCGCCAAGGGCCCGCAGGCTCAGAACGTCACGGCTCTTTAAAACCCGTAGGGTTTTAGCAAGCCCCCTCCGCGGTGCACCTCGCGCCCCGGCGGGGGCTTCGCCGGTTAAGGCCGCGCCCACCCCGGTTGCAAATAAATTGCGTAAACCGCGTACTGTCGCTTAGAAATGCGTAAGTGGCCCCCGGAAAGAACCATTGCAAAAAACCTGTATAAACAATGGCACCCGGCAAACTTTAAATTTTGAAGGATGTGTGAAATCAACCGATGGCAAACGATGACGTCAAGCGTCTAGTGATCGTTGAGTCGGCGACGAAGGCCAAGAAGATCGCCCCGATCCTGGGGCCGAACTACATCGTCGAGGCTTCCGTCGGGCACATCCGTGACCTTCCCCGGGGCGCGGCGGACGTACCGGCCAAGTATAAGAAGGAGCCGTGGGCGCGTCTGGGCGTCAACGTCGATAAAGATTTCGAGGCGCTCTACGTCGTCAGCCCGGACAAGAAAAAGAAGGTCTCCGACTTAAAGGCCAAGCTCAAGCAGGTCGACGAGCTGTACCTGGCGACGGACCCCGACCGTGAGGGTGAGGCTATCGCGTGGCACCTGCTCGAGGTGCTGAAGCCGAAGGTGCCGGTGCGCCGTATGGTGTTCCACGAGATCACGAAGAACGCCATCCTCGAGGCCGCGCAGAACACTCGCGAGCTCGATTACGACCTGGTCGATGCGCAGGAATCCCGCCGCGTGCTGGATCGCCTGTACGGCTACGAGGTTTCCCCGGTGCTGTGGAAGAAGGTCATGCCGCGCCTGTCCGCCGGTCGCGTGCAGTCCGTCGCTACCCGCGTGATCGTGGAGCGCGAGCGCGAGCGAATGAAGTTCGTCGCCGCGGAGTACTGGGACCTGAGCGCCACGTTCGGCGTGGTAGATGCTGTTTCTTCTTCTCTTGATGACGCCGCCCCGGACTCCTTTGAAGCACGGCTGGCAACGGTCGCTGGCAAGCGCGTGGCCCAGGGCCGTGACTTTGGCGACGACGGCAAGCTGAAAGCCGGTGCCAAGGAAACATTTGTGCTGGATGGGGCGAAGGCGAAGTCCCTGGCCGACGGGCTGCAGGGCCAGGAGTTCGCCGTGACGGCGGTGGAGGAAAAGCCCTACACCCGCCGCCCGTACCCGCCGTTTATGACCTCCACCCTGCAGCAGGAGGCTGGCCGCAAGCTCCGCTTCACCTCGGAACGCACGATGCGCATTGCGCAGCGGCTGTACGAAAACGGCCACATTACTTATATGCGTACCGACTCGACCACCCTGTCGACCGCCGGTATCGAGGCCGCCCGCAGGCAGGCCAAGGAGCTTTATGGTGCGAAGTTCGTGGCCGATGGCCCGCGCCAGTACTCCCGTAAGGTGAAGAACTCGCAGGAGGCTCACGAGGCGATCCGCCCGGCGGGCGAGACCTTCCAGACCCCCGGCCAGCTGAGCAATCAGCTGGATGCCGAGGAGTTCAAGCTCTACGAGCTGATCTGGCAGCGCACCGTGGCCTCCCAGATGGCCGACGCGAAGGGCCAGTCCATGAAGGTCACCGTCGCCGGCGACGCGAAGTCGGGCGAGACCTGCGAGTTCACCGCAACCGGCCGCACCCTGACCTTCCCGGGCTTCCTGAAGGCCTACGTGGAGGTCAGCCGCACCGCCGATGGCCGCGACGTGGCCGATAACGCGGAGAAGCGTCTGCCGCAGCTGACCAAGGGCGACGAGCTGAACGCGCGCGACGTGGCCGCCGACGGCCACTCGACGAACCCGCCGGCCCGCTACACGGAGGCCTCGCTGGTGAAGAAGATGGAGGAGATGGGCATTGGCCGCCCGTCGACCTACGCTTCCATCATCCGCACCATCCAGGACCGCGGCTATGTGCTGCCGCGCGGCAACGCACTGGTGCCCTCGTGGGTGGCCTTCGCCGTCGTCGGCCTGCTGGAGCAGAACTTCGGCGCGCTGGTGGACTACGACTTCACCTCCGCGATGGAGGACGAGCTGGACGCCATCGCGGCGGGCGATCAGGACCGTGTGAACTGGCTGAAGGGCTTCTACTTCGGCGATAGCTCCCGCCCGGATGCCCCGGGTGCGGTCGTGCCCCGACTGGGTGGCTTGAAGCACATCGTGGGCGACAACCTGGAGCAGATCGACGCCCGCCGGGTGAACTCCCTGCACATCTTCGATGATGAGAACGGCGTGCCGATCGTCGTCCGCGTGGGCCGCTACGGCCCCTACCTGGAGCGCATCAAGCCGGTGCCGGAAGGGGCACCGGAGGGCACCGAGCCGGAGGTACAGCGCGCCAACCTGCCGGAATCCATGACCCCGGACGGGCTGACCCTGGAGGTTGCCGAGAAGCTTTTCGCCACCCCGCAGGGCGGCCGAGAGCTGGGCACCAACCCGGCCAACGGGCGCACCATCGTCGCCCGCGAGGGACGCTACGGCCCTTACGTCACCGAGGTGCTCGGCGAGGACGAGGAATCCCGCGTGGCCGAGGAGGCCGTAAAGGTCTGGGAGGCCGAGCGCGATGAGCAGGATCGCGAGCGCGAGGCAGAGGGCAAGAAGCCGCTGAGCCGCGAGACCAAGACCGCGCAGGCGCAGAAGGAAAAGCGCGTCAAGCAGATCGTCGAGGAGACGCTGAAGCCCAAGACCGCCAGCCTGTTCAGCGGCATGGAGCCAGCCAGCGTGACGCTGGAAGAGGCCCTGAAGCTCATGAGCCTGCCGCGTGAGGTGGGCGTCGACCCGAGCGACAACGAAGTGATCACCGCCCAGAACGGCCGCTACGGCCCCTACCTCAAGAAGGGCAAGGACTCCCGTTCGCTGGCCAACGAGGAGCAGATTTTCACGATCACCCTCGACGAGGCCCGGCGCATCTACGCCGAGCCGAAGCGCCGTGGTCGCGCGGCCGCGCAGCCGCCACTGAAGCAGCTGGGTGATAACGACGTGTCCGGCAAGCCGATGTCCGTCAAGGACGGTCGCTTCGGTGCTTATGTCACGGATGGCACCACCAATGCCTCCCTGCGCAAGGGCGATACCCCGGAGACGATGACGGACGCCCGCGCGAATGAGCTGCTGTCGGAGCGGCGCGCCAAGCAGGCAGCCGAAGGCTCGGCACCTGCGAAGTCGAGCCGCAAGGCCGCGAAGAAGTCGGCCAAGAAAACGACGAAGAAGACGACCAAGAAGTCGGCGAAGAAGACCGCCAAGAAGCCGCCGACACTCACCAAGCGCACGGTGAAGAAGTCTCGCTAAATCGCCCTTACTTTTGGGCGGGAACTGATACGTTCATAAGTATGAACCAGCTCCCGAACTTCACCGTCGTCACCCTGGCCCCGAACCTGCCGGGCCCCGTCGCCGCCAAGCGTCTGCACGAGCTCGGAGGCACCGTCATCAAGGTCGAAGGCCCCGGCAAGGCCGCCGACCCTATGCGCCTGTACTGCGAGCCCTACTACCAGCACCTGGTGGAGGGGCAGGAGGTGCGCAGCATCGACCTGAAGCAGGAATCTGGCCTGCAGGAACTACACGAACTGCTGGCAGAGGCGGACCTGCTGCTCACCAGCTCCCGCCCCGCCTCGCTGCAGCGACTGGGGCTCGGCTGGGAAGACCTCCACGCACGCTACCCGTCCCTGGCGCAGGTGGCGATCGTCGGCCACTCCGGCGAGCACGTCGACGTTGCCGGCCACGACCTGACCTATGAAGCTCACGCAGGCACCCTCTCCTTCAACGGCGATGAGCCCGTCATGCCCGTAGTTCCCATCGCCGACCTGGCGGGCGCGGAACGCGCCGTCTCGCAGGCGCTGGCAGCCCTGTGGCAGGCTAGCGCCACCGGCCAGGGCAGCTACCACGAGGTCGCCCTGGCGGACATGGCCACGGAGTTCGCCACGCCCGCCCGCTTCCGCCTGACCGGCCCGGACACCCTGCTGGGTGGCCTGCTGCCGGGCTACGGCCTCTACCAGGCCGAGTGTGGGGGCTGGGTGGCTATCGCCGCGCTGGAACCGCACTTCTTCGTCGGCCTCATCGAGGCGCTGCACGCCGAAGGCCTGCTGCCGGAGGGCACCACGGCCGAGCAGCTGCAATCCAAGGGGATCACCGCCGAGCAGCTGGCCGCGGCAGTGGGGCAGAAGACGGCGGCGTGGTGGGACGAGGTGGCGTCGAAAAGAAACCTCCCCATCGCCGCAGTACGGCGCGGGGCCTAAGCCTCCGAACGGTCGGCCAAGGTCGCGCGGATGGGGCGGGCGATCTGCGTCATCTCGCGGCGGCCGCGCAGCTCCACAGACTTCATCATGGTCCAGCGGGCCTGCTCAGCCTCGTTGGCCGCGCGCAGGGTCGCGGCACTGGTCAGTACCTGCCCGGGGGTCTTCTTCGCCAGATCCGTCAGGCGAGCGGCCTGGTTTACGGCGTCACCGATGACGGTGTACTCGAAGCGATCCTTCGCGCCGATGTGGCCCGCGACGACGGACCCGGCGGCCACGCCGACTCCCGCGGCGAACTCCAGCCCCTGCAGCTTCGCCTTCAGCTCGCGGGCGGCGGCCAGGGCGTGGCCGGCCACATCGTCCAGTGGCAGAGGCGCACCGAACACGGCCAGCGCGGCATCGCCCTCGAACTTGTTGATGATGCCCTTGTTGGCGTGCACGACCTCCACCACGCGGTCGAAGAATTCGTTGAGGGCCTTCACCACGTGCTGCGGTTCCTTCTCCGTGGCGAACCCGGTGGAGCCGATCACGTCCACGAAGAGCACGGCCACGTGCCGAGTTTCGCCGCCTAGCTCTGGCTTTTCCTCCAGCGCACGGCGGGCGACCTCGGTGCCGACGTAACGGCCGAAGAGGTCCGAGACCCGCTGGCGCTCCTGCAAACCGCGCATCATCTCGTTGAAGCCGGCCTGCAGCACTCCGATCTCCGAGGAGTCGTAGATCCGCACGTCCGTGTTCACCTTGCCGCGGCGCACGCGGTTGATGGCGTATTGCAGTTCGCGGATCGGGTCAGCCACGGCCATGGAGAACAGTGTGGTGCCCATGAACCCGGTCAGCAGGGTGGTCAGCGCCAGCGCCAGCATTGCCGGGATGATGCCGCCGGAGTCTTCTGGATAGAACTCGGTGGCCGCAGCGAAGAGCAGCAGCACCATGCCCAGCACGGGCACGGCGGAGGTCAGCGCCCACGTAGTCATCAGGCGATGCGACAGCGGGGAGAGCCGCGAGTGATCCGGCGCGCCCTTGGCCAGCGCCTTCGCGGCGACCGGGCGCACCAGGCGCTCGGCCTCCATGTACGTCATCAGGCTCACCATCATTCCGCCGAGCGTGGCCGTCACTCCGACGGTTATGCCCCACTCGGTGCTATGCCGCCAGGCCACGACGGTGAACAGCACCACCCCGATGCCCCACAGCACAATGCCCGTGACGGTCTGCAGCAACGGAATGCGCAGTACCAGGTCGCGCACCATGTTTGGGTCGTAGGCCTGGGGCGTGCGCTGCCAGCGCAGCACGGGGGCGAAGAAGTACAACGTCATCGCGATGCCGGCGACCACGGCCACCCCGAAGTAGATCAGGTACAGCGAGGCGATGGTGGTATCCGGGCTCGTCAATTCGCGCGCGGCGGGCAGGGGGATGAAGAAGCGCAGGAATGTCGCCACGGCGGTCGCGCCGATGACGTTCGTGGCCAGAACGGTTGCTGCGTACAAGGGCCAGGAGGTTCCCCAGGCCCACGAGAGGTAGCGCAGCAGTTGTTTCATGCCCTTCAGATTAACGCACGTCGTCCCGCGCCGGGTGCGTCTGCCCTGTCCTTGTCTGTCCTTGTCGGTAGCTACACTGAGTAACCATGACGGAAACCACGCCGGCCACTACCGCGGCCACTACCCGGGCCACCGCCGCCGAAGAGGCGCCGGGGGTTTTCGGGCGCATCACCGCGGAGTCCGTCCGCCGCCCGCTGCAGAGGGCCGTGGAGGATCCGCAGGCGATGACCCACTCGTGGCTGTTTACCGGCCCGCCCGGCTCGGGGCGATCCATCGCGGCGAAGGTCTTCGCCACCGCGTTGGTGTGCCCGCACGGTGGCTGCGGCGAGTGCGACCAGTGCCGGAGCGCGGCCGCGGGCACGCACCCGGACATCCTGTGGGTCTCCACCACGGGAGTGGTGCTGACGGTCGACGAGATCCGCGGCGCCATCCACGAGGCCGCAAACATGCCCACCGTCGCCCGCTGGCGCGTGGTGGTTGTGGAAGATGCCGACCGCCTGAACGATGCCGCCGCCAACGCTTTGCTGAAGTCCGTCGAGGAGCCGCCCGCCCGCACCGTCTTCCTGCTGTGCGCGCCCTCGACCGACCCTTCGGATATTGCGATCACCCTACGGTCGCGCTGCCGCCACGTGTACGTGCCCACTCCCTCGCCGGCGGCGGTCAAGGGGGTTTTGCTTAGTGACGCCACCTTAGGCCTCAATGAAACCCAAGCCCAATGGGCCGCCGACGTCTCGGCCGGACACATTGGAAGGGCTCGCCACCTGGCCAGCGACGAGGCCGCCCGCACCAAACGCGCCACCGCGCTGAAGCTGCCGCAGCTGGTGTACGAACCCAACGCGCTGTACCGCTTCACCTCCGAGCTGGTGAAGAAAGCCGAGGAAGAGGCCGCCAGCGAGCTGGAAAAGCTGGATCAGCGGGAGCGTGAGGAACTGGAGAGCAGCCTCGGCGTGGGCGCGAAAGGCAAGGGTGCTGCAAAGGCTCAGCGGGGGGCGTCCGGAAGAATGAAAGAGCTAGAAAAAGAACAGAAGAACCGGCGCACCAGAAGAACCCGCGACTCGCTTGACCTGGCGCTGATCGACATTGCCGGGCTGTACCGCGATGCGATGCTGCAGGCCGCGGGCGCGGTGGAAGGCGATGGCGTGCCGGTGGGCGGCCACCAGCACCCGGACATGGCGGCGACGTCGAAGGAACTGGCGCGGCGTAATAGTGCGTCGGCGCTGGTGAGCTGCATCGATGCGGTGATGGAATGCCGCGAGGTGCTGGGGTACAACGTGCGGCCTGAGGTGGCGCTGGATGCGATGGCGGGGCGCCTGCAGCAGTGCTGTGGGGTGGCCTAGCGGGTATCCGGGCTAACCCCAGGTGGCGTTTTGGTGCTCAGGGTTTGCGTCGGCTAGGATAACGCTTCGTACTTAATGTACGCGCCGCTTTAGCTCAGTCGGCAGAGCGTTTCACTCGTAATGAAAAGGTCGCGAGTTCGATTCTCGCAAGCGGCTCCATGTGATGTCCCATAGCATTATTGACAGTTTGCTGTGGGACATTTTGATTGCTAGCGACTGCTAACGTTTCGCCGCTTATAAGCGTTTGGGTAGACAAAGCACTTCCAAGCTCACGAGTCTGCGTCCAATAATTCATAGAGCCGCACTCCGGGGCAAAGAAGGTTTTTGCACATCTCTACCCGAACTCCTTCAGAAAGGATTCTTCCCCAATGAAGATTCGCAAGTCGCTCATCGCCGGCGTTACCGCTGTAACTGTCACCGCAGGTCTCGCCGCACCTGCCCAGGCCGAAAACCACACCCCCACCACCCAAGTACAGGCTGCAGAAACTCCGAACACCAAGTCCCCGATTGGCTCACTGAACACAATCTTCGAAAACACCCCGGCGTGGCTGCGCTTCCCCCTCTTTGCACCGCTGGGACTTATCTGGGCCGTTATTTACAACCTAGTTGGCCTTCAGAACTCCGAAGGGCCATCCGGCAGTCTTTCTTAACCCGGTGTCGGAAGTTCGATTCTCGTAAGCCACTCCACTAAAAACCGTCCAACCTGCGGGAATGCCAGCAGGCGGAGGTCGGGTTTTGTGTTGGATGCTACAGCTTCTTGGCTACCAGGTCGTCCAGAGGCTCCGCAGAAAGCAGGTAAGGTGCTACCTCGAAGACCGTGCGGGCGCCCGTCTCGCCAGCCTGGCGCATGCGCCAGGCGGCGCGGCCGTAGGCCACCTGCACCGCAGCGGTGAAGTCGGGATTGCGCTCCAGCTTTAAGCCGAACTCAATCACGTGACCGGAAGTGCCCGCCTGGCCGCGGGTAATCACTTGCCCGCCGTGTGGCATGCCCTGGTGGTCGCGCTCGAAATCAGCTTCGGAGATGAACTCCACGATCGTCTCGTAGGGCGCGAAGTAGTCCGGCATCGTCACGATTGCCTCGCGGATCTGCTCCTTCAACTTCTCATCCGCCGCCGCATCGCCGGTCTCCTCAGCCACCACGAAGCAGTGGCGCAGGTGGCACTCGTTGGCTTTCAGATCCGCGCCCTCGCCTCGCTTCACGGCCTCGATAGCCTCCGGATTTGGCTTGGTGTACTGCACACCTTTGGCCACGCCGGTTACGCGACGCACTGCATCGGAGTGCCCCTGCGAGAGTCCAGGCCCCCAGAACGTCATCTGGTCGGCTCCCGGCAGCACCGCTCCGCCGAGTACACGGTTCAAGGAAAAGATGCCCGGATCCCAACCGGTGGAAATCATCGCAATGTTCTCGCCTTCTTGCGCGGACTTATCCATTACCGTCCGGTAGTTCGGGATCTCGCCGTGGTTGTCGTAAGTATCGACTGTGGTGAAGTGCTTGGCCAATTCGGGGGCCTGCGCTGGTACATCGGTGGCGCTGCCCAGGCAGACGAAGAGCACGTCCACCTCATCCTTGTGCTTTTCCACGTCCGCAGCTGGCAGAACACGGACCTGCGTATCGAGGGAATCGCGGCGGGAGAACACACCGACGAGTTCCATGTCGGGCTGGTCGGCAATAACCTTCTCAACGCTGCGACCCAGGTTTCCATAGCCAATGATGGCGGTGCGAATCATGCGGGGGAGTCCTTTCTAGATGTCCCTGTGCGGGCGCGACGCTCGTCCGACAGGAAGACGGGGAACCGTAATTGGATACCGTATTTAGATCCAGCCTATCCTCCTTTCGCTACCTGTCACTACCTGCCCCTTTAGCCGTGCTGTTGGTGCATCCGCGGCGAGCTCTATTGGAAGGAGGAGGGCAGGGCCAGTTTCTCGAAGGGGCTCAACCCACGGATGGCGGAGTTGGCGAAGCTGGCCACGACCAAGATCGCAAACATCGTCGCTGCAGAAAACAGCTGCACCCGGGAACCCGGGTCCGTTAGCATTAGAACCGCCAGCCCCGCCAGCACAACCAGCGTGGCGATGGTCAGCCAGGGGAAGCCCCACATGCGGATCGGCAATGCGCCGCCCGCGTGCTGTTCCAGGCGGTGGCGCAGACGCAGCTGGGAGACGACGATGAACGTCCAAACGATCAGCAGGGAGGCACCCGCGGAGTTCAGCATAAACGTCAGTAGCCAACCGGTATCCAGGTAGTTCAGAACCACCATCACGATGGACAAACACACCGAGAGAATGATCGCGGCGACGGGAACGCCTCGACGGTCTACACGGGTGAAAATTTGGGGTGCCTCATGACGATTGGCCAGGGAGAACATCATGCGGCTGGAGGCATAGATCTGCGCATTGAAGGCAGACAGTAGCGCCAGAACAATAATGGCTTCCATGAAGCCGACCACGCCCGGAATCCCGGCCAGATTCAGCACCCTAGTGAAGGGGCTATCGGCTGCGCTTTCCGCCTGTCCTAGGGAGGAGTGGGGGAGCAGGAAGGTAATCACCAGCACCGAACCCAAGTAAAACAGCGAGATTCGAGTGATGGTGGAGCGCACCGCGTTGATCAGCGAGCGCTGGGGATTCTCGGATTCCGCAGAGGCGATGGCCACCACCTCGATGCCCCCGAAGGCAAATGCCACAGCCAGAATTGCCGTGGCCACACCGCCCACACCATTGGGCATAAAGCCATCGGCGGTAAACACCTCAGTGCCGATGAAGGTATGCCCGGGCAGGAGACCAAAGACCAGGAGGAACCCAATGACCAGGAAAGCTACTAGCACCGCCACCTTGATGAACGCGAACCAGAACTCGAACTCGCCGAAGGCACGGATCTGCAGGAGGTTCACCACTCCGAAGAAAATTACGCATACGGCGGCGGGGATCCAGGCGTCAATACCGAACCATGCCCCCATAAAACTCGCCGCACCAGTGATTTCGGCGCCGAGCACCGCCACCGTGGCGAGCCAGTAAATCCACCCCTGAGTGAAGCCAGCCCAGCGTCCGATGCCGTGTTCTGCATATTCGGAGAACGAGCCGGAGGCGGGGATGACGGTGCCCATCTCGCCCAGCATTTGCATCACGAGGATCGCGATGAAACCCGCCACAATGTAGGCCAGCAGCACGGCTGGTCCGGCGGCTTCGATGCCTACTCCGGTGCCTAGGAACAACCCAGCGCCGATGGTGGAGCCCAGGCCCATCATCGTGAGGTGGCGGACCTTCAGCCCATTGCTTAGCTTGTCATCGCCTAGCTTGTCACTGCCTAGCTTGTCATCGCCGGTGCGCGAGTTCGCGTGTGAACTGGCGGTATCTGAGGAGGTGGAGGGGGTAGAGCTCATTCCTTAAGAATACGGTGTGGCCAAATGCGCCTCCGCCTTGGACTAGTCTTGGACCGGCCTTGAACCAGACTCGGATCAGACTAGGCGCCACGGAACACCGGTCTTCATACCCCGCGTAAGAGTTTTAGGCTAGTACCCCGCGCGGATTGCGCTGATCGCGAGCCGCAGGCGCGAGTCCACCCCGAAGCGCTTCATCAGCGAAGACACGTGCTTCTTCACGGTCGATTCCGCGTAGAGCGCCTCCTTCGCGATCTCCGCGTTGGAGTGCCCTTGGACTAGAAGCTGGAGGGTGGTGCGCTCGCCTTCCGGGATGCTTTCCGGGTCTGGCGCCGCGCCGGGTTGCTCTTGTTTATTTGGTGACGCCGACTTCCCCGCCTGCACAGCTGCCCCGCCAACAGAGCGTTCGGGGATGAAGTCCACGAGGCGTGAAAGGCACTCGGGAGAGACGGCGGTGCCGCCGTTCATCGCGTCCCGGACGGCTTGGATGAATTGCACGGGGCGGGCGCTTTTGATGATGTATCCCGCGCCGCCGCTGGTGAGGATCTCCAGCATCGTTTCGTCGGTGTCCATGGAAGTCATGGCGACGAACACAGGGGGATTGTCCTGAGATTGCAGGGTGCGGAGTAGCTCGATTCCGCCGACCTCTGGCATGTGGATGTCCGCCAACACGAGGTCGAGGTCTCCCCCTAGTCGCTCGATCTGTTCGAGGGCGACGGCGCCGTTCTCGGCTTCGGCTACGATCTCGATGTCTTTGGCGACAGAGAAGTAGTGCTTTAATGCCGTGAGTACACATGCGTCGTCATCGACTACGAGGATTCGTGTGGGGGAGCTACTTTCCATGATGGGTTATTTGCACCAAACCATTTCTGGGCTCTTGTCGCAGTTAAAGACGTCATACAGCGCGTAGGGGGTAGTCACAGGAGCTTCAATCCTTGGCGCTGGGATGCTCGCAGTGGCATTTGCAGAGGGGGCAAAGGCTGCGACACTTCCACTTACGGCAGTGATGAGAGCGAGTTTAAGGGCCTTGTTCTTACGCATATCTCTTCCAGTGGTGTTTCGTGGTTGGTTGTGGTGATCAGGGTGTCGCGAGTGTTGCGCGACTGTTTCCGACTTTAGGGAAAAAACTCACTGGGTGCGTTGAGAACGGCTGGGTGGCCAGAGAAAGTAGACTTTCGTACCTCCTTTGCTTAGCGAAAGCTAGCGCTTAGGCACCACACGCTATGGGAACCACATTTCTTCTGCCCTGTTTCGATTGTTCCTCGCGCTCTAGACGCCCAACGGCGAAGACTGACAAGGCCGAGCCTTGAGGACATTAGGGATGATTGACCTTCGGATTCTCCGGTGCCTTCCTTGGCCAGGTTCCAAATTCCAACAGTGTGAGGCTTCGTTTCCTTATCGATGGAGACAATGATGGGGGAACCTGGCTCAGCGTATTTGATGATGTTGGTTGCCCCCTCCAGGAGCAGCCGGTGGATGAGCATGCGCTGGCGCGTTCCCTGGGGAAGGTTTTCTGCGCATTCTTTCTGAGAGATTCCATTGGGAATGCCGTCAGCGTCTGCTGGTGAAAGTGCCAGTGAGGGTGAAGTAGAGGGGGCATGTAGGTGGGAAAGTAATGCATCCGAAGGGGCGCCCAGAGTAAAGAACACCCGAAAGCCGTGCTGAACGACTCTCTCGCGGAACTCCTCCAAGGAATCGGCAACAGCGGGTGCTTCACCGCTGGAGAGCGCCCAGTCTGTCGACCGGAGCAGATCGAGTAGCTTTCGGCTCTGCACCATGGCTTCTCGGCTGCTGTCCGCAATCGTTTCGAGATTATTGCGGAGTGATTCTTTGTCCAGGAGTTCGTTGCTTGTGTCTTCGTCTGCCTCCACGTCGAGTTGGAGACGCATGGTTTCGGAGCGCAATACAACGGAAGTTAGGGGGCCAGTCACAGAATCGTGGAGAGTGGTAGCGAGCTCCTGGCGGCGTTGCTTTAGTTCTCTCTGCCAGTCCGCGGCCAATTGGTGCCGCCTGCGTTCCTGGAATCCGAAAGCCCAACCAGAAAAGGAGCCAATGAGAAGGAGGATAGACCACATCAGAAGCGCAGAGGGGTCGATGTTGGTAATCAATTCTCCCGGTGATTCGACGTCTGGATCAAGTAGCCCCAGAGCCAATGTTCCAAGAGTCACTGCAATGGTGAGCAGGAGTTCACCCGCAAAGGCGATGACGCCACAGAATACGGGTGCCAAGAAGATAAAGGCGGGGAAGTCATCCACTCCAGAGAGGATCGCCAGAGTAAAGGTAACCAGGAAGAGCAGAGTCGCTAGACGTGGAAAACGTAGGCCGAGGGCAACGAACACGCAGAGGCTAAGCGAGATCAGAATTAGCTCGGTGGAGTAGGCATCAGGGGCGAGAGCAAGGTTCAGCCCGATAGCTACTGCGCATAAGAGAAACACCAGCAAGGGAGCTCTGACGTCGCGGTTGCGGGGCCCTTGTCGAGTAGAAGAAGCCGCAGGGCCAGTGGCCGTGCGGCTAGAAAAAGGGGATTTTCCAGGTGTTTTTCCGTTTTTAAGCACAGGTACCTTCGGGTGCCAAGAACTGGACTTCGCAATCTACTTTGGGCTACATCAAGTCTACTTTCGTACCGGAACCCCCGTTTGGCCTTTTCTGGAATTGCCTGCGATGCAACTATGGGAATCGAGGAACAACGGCATGGGAAACATGACGTTAGTGAGAATTCGAAGCTTGTTAAGTACGTCGAAAACCGCGGATACTTCGGCTTTCTTGAGGAGACAGAAAACTCGCATCCTCAGCACCACCGATGCGTGGCCAACCGGTTACGCAAGAACACAACACTCTCGGAGGAGAAACACCAATGGCTCTTGGAACGCATGAGCGCACCACTGCAATTGTCGAGGACCGAGCCCTGCTGGAGCTGGACCTGGAGCTCGATGCTCAGATCCTGACTGACCGCTCCCTGCAGATGGGCATCAGCGACGCTCTGGGCAATGAGGGCAAGTACTGCACCCTGTCCGTCGAGTGCCTGCCTTCCTGCAACTAGGTCTTCCTTCCTAACCTCACCCAAATTCCACTGTTCAGCGCTACAGCGTCAACACAACCATTGAGAGAATACCACCTAGCTGTAGCTACACCAATCTCAGTAAAGGAGAAACACCATGTCCAACTTCGTCAACCACTACAACAACGACGAGATCCGCAACATGATCAACGATGACCAGGACGTTGACGGCGGTATCGCACCGGCGATCATCGCAGCAACGATCGGCGCTTCTGTTGCACTGTGCCCCACCACTAAGTGCTCCAGCGCTTGCTAAAGCTCACTAAACCGACGAGAAAAGCTAGCTGGCCTTGGATCGGATAAGCACCCTTCTTGAGGCTAGTGGAAAGGATTCGAAGAATGTCTAAATACACTACTGAAGAATGGGCTTACCCGTTTGTCGGGATGGTGTTCGGTATCGCTGCCGGAGTCACTATGGACAACATGCTCGTTGGAGCCGCGCTTGCCATAATCTTCTCCTTCGTTGGTTATGCGATCGCCCACCGGTCTAAGGACGATTAGTAAAAACTCTCTGGGCATCGTGGTTGTTAGCGAACTATAGCTTCAACCATGATGTCTTTTTTAATACTCATTAGTTTTATTTATTCGCCTTCTGCTGACGCCATAATTCACCACTTTTACTGAACTTTCATATTCACCACATTTACTGCACTGCAAAGGTAGGGGACTAATGTCTGAATCTCCATGTTCGCAATCTGACTTTTCTACTTATCTGAACCCCTTTATAAAAAACTTCCGTGCTCAGCTCTTAGAAGACACTGTCGGAGGTGATGCGCCCCTTTTTAAGAGTTATGCGAACGCAGCCCCGGTTGTTGATTCCGCCTGCGAGTGGTTGGACAAACGAGTGCGCTGGGCCAGCCAGCGCTGCCTTATCGCGGCGTTTCATATGTGGCGCGAGGGCACTGATTATGTTGCGACCCCAGACTCTTCCGAAGCGCTGGAGAAGTTCTGCAGCCTTCTGCGCGCCCCCCGGCAACGTAAGGCACTTGTGGATGCTCAGTTTCCACTGCTCGCAGAGCGTCTGGAGCATATTGTCCGTTCCGCTCTGCGCTCGATCCTAGAATGCCTGCACCGCTTTGAACAGGATCGTAACCGCATCCCAGAGTATTTGAATCTGGAAGTGGATTCGTCGGTAGTGGGCATAGAACTGCACGATGAAGAGACCCATAACGAAGGGCGTTCGGTCACGTTCCTCACGCTGGCGGGAAGGAACTCGTCTGAATACGCAGACACCAGAAAGCTTGTATACAAACCCCGCAGTGGACAGGGGGAATTAGCCATCGACCGTGTGTGCCAGATGCTTGGCGCAGGCCGGTTCGAACATGTCCCACCCACCTGGGATCGCGGTGATTACTGCTGGCAGGAGTTTGTAGATGAGTGCGATGCCGATCAGTTCGACCCGCAGCACTTCTTTAAGAGTGCTGGGAGGCTGGTAACTGCCACTCACATCCTGGGAACGACGGATCTACATAATGACAACGTGCGGTGCAGCGCCAGCAGCACGCCAATGATCATCGACGGGGAAACCGCAGTGCAGTTGCGCGCCCCGGAGGGCGTGGAGGTTGATGCAACCGACATCCTTTCTTCCGGACTGATCCCAAGCGCACAGCAAGGGCTAACGGGGTGGAGGAACTTCGCCGGGCTGGGATTGAGCACAGATGAGAAGCCAACCCACATCGTTTTCGAGACTGTCAATGCTGGAACGGATGCAATTGCCTTTGAACGCAGTGAAGAGCTCTTGCCGGAGTCGACGGTTCTGCCGCGCAAGATCGTGACTGCTGAAGAGAAGACGCAGGCGTTCGAGTTCCTCATCGCCGAAGTGGAAAGCATACGAGATCGGTTGCTGTACACAGAGGGGCGCGAAGCTGTGGAGCTGCACCAGGTACTAGAGGAGATTCAGAAAACCTTGAGGTGGCGTCAGGTCATCCGTGCGACCAGTGGGTATCAGGCGATCTTAGATGCCACGCTGATGCCTGAGGCGACTACCGGGAAGGACGATCCGGCGGAGATGCTCAGGTCGGGGCCCAGTCGTTTTAACAGCCCGCGCTTGATTGGGGGAGTAGAGGTTCAGCAGATTGCTGATCTAGACATTCCATATTTCCAAGCGGACATCGAAGGGCGGCTGTGGGCGCGCAAATCCAGTGCCAACTTCGCTGACAATGCCGACGGCACGGTGACTCCCGACGATCCATGGGTGTACATTGCCGACCAAGGTTTTTCGAAAAGGCTTTCCCGCCCGACCGATAGGCTCGCTGACTTCCTGTCGGCGGACGG
Organism: Corynebacterium evansiae; assembly: GCF_027570065.1. Taxonomy (NCBI): domain Bacteria; kingdom Bacillati; phylum Actinomycetota; class Actinomycetes; order Mycobacteriales; family Corynebacteriaceae; genus Corynebacterium; species Corynebacterium evansiae. The sequence goes on from NZ_JAKMUT010000001.1 coordinate 94,267, forward strand.
AGAAAGACAGATCGACGTGCTACGGACCAATGCAGAGATGATCGTCGGGCAGGTGTGGAGTGATCATCAGGCACTCGCCAGCAGTTGGTTTACTTCTTCCACATTTTCTACGACAAACGCCTGGGGAGACCCGGAAGAAAGGACATGCCGACCCGAGCAAAAGCTCCTCGCGTATCTGCAGAGTCAGGAAACCGGGATGCTGGAAACACGGCGCTGGCTATGCCACACCATCGGCGATAACGGTGTGCGGTACATGCTGGAAAGCCCTTCCATGTTCTACTCTGACGGAACCGCATGGGCACTGGGCCTTGAACGATGCTACGGACAGCCTTTAGAGCACACCCTGCTGGAGATGCTTACGAAGCATCAGGCTAACCCCCACGTGTGGGCCGCCTTCGGGCAAGGAACCACCCTCTTGGCTACTGGGCTCATCGAAAAGCTCAACCACGATGAGAAACGCCAGGTTTTTGACTCCCTAGGGGCGTCACTAGAAAAGACGCTGGAGGATAGCAACGAAGACCAACTGGGTGACTTCTTCGGCGGCTGGCTCGCTCCATTGGTGTTTCTTTCGAAGCAGTCCTCGAGTACCCGCAATATTGCGTTGCGTGACCTTCGGCTCGTACGCACTCTGGACGAGACAGAGTTGCGCTTGCTGCATCGAATTGAGACGGAAAGCGATTCGGCGGAACTAGGACTCGCTCACGGCTTGGCCGGCACGCTCCTCGCAGTTAGTAGCATGCGACGCCTCACGGGATCCGCAGCGGACAGTGCCGCAACTGTGCGCGTGCAAACGGAACACGAGCTCGCCCGGCGTATTGCTTCCCAAGCCGCTTTGATTTTGGGCGATGGTGGCGTCGATAAGCCCTTGGCGTTGTGCAATGGGGCCAGCGGAATGATGCTGAGCCTCCTGCACGGCGGATTCGGAGACATTGGGGAAGATCTCTGGCCTGAATACCAGAAAAGTATGGAGCAGCGCATCGCTCAGCTCGGTACCAGCGAAACCAAAGCACACGATATCTCCCTGTGCCACGGACTTGCTGGCGAGCTATTCACCCTGCGCCACGCTGAGCGCTACTTGGGCGATGCGGGGAACAGGGGTGCCGCGCGCGAATTGCTCGAAGAGCTGTCACGCCTCACTGAGAACGTTGTTTTCACAGGTCGAGGATATTGCGGTTACCCCAATAACACGCGGGACATGGGATTTCTCAACGGTTACGGTGGCCTATTCCATGCCCTGTACCCCGGGTACACGCCAGAACGTTTACACCACACAGAAACACCACCGGTTCCGGCATTCGTCGGGGGGAGGACCTCATGAGGTACAGGATCTATCAGCAATCTCGAAGCGCAGAATGCGGGTTGGCTTGCTGTGCCATGCTGCTTCGCCGCTGTGGGGTTGACGCGACACTCAACGAGTTGCGCGAAAAGTATGTTGTTTCCCGCGATGGCCTTAGCAGCAAGGAAGTCCGCCTTATCCTGATGGATTTCGAGGTGCCCAGCATCCAGTGCACCGGCGGCATCGAGGAGATGCGGGAGAACCTAAACTCCGGAGCGCAAATACTAACCCACCTCGACGGGGATCATTTTTGCCTCGTAGAGAAGATCACCCAGGGCACAGTTCGGTTGGCCGACCCGGGCGCAGGGCGCCATGACATTCCGCTTAGCGAGTTCTTGGAAAGGCAGGGTGCGTTCTACTGGACTATCCCAGACGCGACTGGGATCAAGGCTTCACTGACACGTGCTCGCCTCGGTGTCAGCGAATTGCGGCGTTCCCCCTCGCTCGGCGTGATCGGGAAGGCCGTGAGTGCCAATAAAGCACTCCTCGGTGCAGCTCTGCTGCTCAGTGCTGTCCTCATGGGGATGGCTTCGAGCGCACCTATGATCACCAGCAAGATCATCGATTCGTTGAGTGGTAACGATGGCGGGATCTCTCCGGGAACAGAGGCCTTTCTGCTCGTCGGTGTAGTAGCTACTGCCTACCTCGCAGTGTCCATTGCTCGCACCTGGATGGAATCCCGCCTGGTCAAGGCAATCGATTCCAGGTTGTCAGCCGAGTCGTATCAGAAGCTTCTTACGGCTCGGCTTGAGTACCTCAGTTCTCACTCACCCGGAGAAATGCTCTATAGCCTTAACTCGGCGCCGATCATCACCATGACTCTGGCCTCGCATGGCACCACGGTGGTTTTTAATGGCCTGCTCGTCGTGACGATGCTAGTGATCGTGACCTACATGTGGATGGTCATTGGCTTGATGTTCATGGCGGTTGCAGCTGTCTTGCTGGCCATCTTCGCAGTGACATTCTCGCGAACTTCGCAGTACAGCCGGGACGCTGTGCTGACGGGAGCGAAGGGTTCGGCCAAGCAATTGGAATCTATCGTTTCTATGACGCCCATCCGTATCAGCGCCGCTGAGGGGCACTTCTATGACGAGTGGAGTACAACCAACGGGCAGCGCCTTGAAGCGAGCTATCGCCGCAGCCTTTGGTCGGGATATACCACAGCGCTCACTGGCGCTTTGACCGTGTTTGGACCGCTGCTGCCGATTGTTATCGCGCTATCGGTGGGATCGGAGGCGACGACCATCGGTACCGTAGTTGCCTCCAGCGGACTGTTCTCCATTCTCATCAGTAACCTCACGCAGGCATTCACTGCGCTATCCGGGCTATCGGAACTGCGGGCGTCTATCACTCGAGTCGACGATGTGCTTTCCGCACCTCAGGAGACCTTCGGCGATCAAGAGGCGACGGACGGGAATACGATCGCCGCACGCGACTTGAGCTACCGTTACCCCGGTGCTCGGGAAGATGTATTCACCGGCCTCAACTTTGAGATTCGCTCCGGCGCAAACACTGCCTTGGTCGGCCCTTCCGGTTGCGGCAAGTCCACCCTGGCCAGGATGCTGTGTGGCTTGACCTCACCGTCGACGGGATCACTCACGATCGGCGGAGTGCCGGCGAACGAGATGGAGCCGAAGCAACGCGCCCGCATCATCGGCTTCGTACCGCAAGAGACGCATATGGTCTCCGGGTCGATTAGGGAAAACGTGGCCTTTGGCCGGGACATTGCTGATGACACTATCGTCGAAGCACTCCGCGATACGGAGATGCTGGAGACCGTCCGCGCCCTACCCCTGGGGCTGAGCACCCCGGTAGGGGAGATGGGCTCCGCCTTTTCGGGTGGCCAGCGCCAGCGGTTGGCCCTCGCCCGTGCACTCGCTGCAGCACCGCGAATTCTCATTCTTGACGAAGCGACGAGCGCCATCGACGTGCAAACCGAAAAGAAAGTCATGGGCGCCATCCGTCGCAGAGGCATCACCGTCATCAGTATCGCGCACCGGCCGACTGCCATGGAGGAATCCGATCAGGTCTTCAGGCTTCATCCGAACCGGCTAGAGGTCGAAAAGATCACCCCTCAAGACACACTCCACACAACGAGGAGCTTGGTTAATTCATGACCACCAACGCAGTAATCCAGAATCCCTCCACCACCAACCACAACGAAGACTCAGCTTGCCCAGCAGATGCGGTTATCGAGGTATCAAACCTCAGCCTCAAATTGGGTTCCAAGCGGGTGCTGAATAACCTCACCTTCCACGTGCCGCGGGGCAGAGTTACCCTCCTGGCCGGCCCTAACGGCGCCGGCAAATCCAGCGCCCTACAGACCATCTGCGGCTTGTACCAACCCACCAGCGGCGAGGCTGAAATTAACGGCCGTGTTTACGCCGAATTACCGGAACCCTCTCAAACGGTAGGGGCGTTGTTGGACGCAGAGTGGCTGGACCCGGCCTTGAGCGCCCGGGCGAACCTCCGCATTCTCAGCCAGCTTGCGGGGTTGCCGGACTCGAGGGTCGACGAGAGCCTTAGTAAGTGCGGAATCTTCAGTGTCGCTGACCAAAAGGTCGGGGAGTTCTCTCTCGGCATGCGTCAACGTTGCGGCATCGCCGCAGCAATGCTTCACGATCCTGAGGTGTTGATTCTCGACGAGCCGGTAAACGGCCTGGATCCGAACGGAATGACATGGTTGCGCGGATTTATCCGCGAGCACACCGAAAACGGTGGCACCACCCTGCTGTCCAGCCACTTCCTTTCTGATTCTGAGCGACTCGCAGAGCACCTCGTCATCATGGGTAAAGGGGAAACCCTCTGGGAGGGGGAGCTCGATGAACTAACGCATCGGGGTACAGCGTGCACGCTGTTTCGCTCCACCGATGATGAGGCGGTTGTCGCTGAGCTGTGGCGTCACCATCAAGAACAAAAAAACAAACAATCGCAGCAGTGGCGAGACCCCGTCACCGTCTACCGCGCCATTCGTGTAGCGGCGACACCGCTGGAGGTATCGGCCGCAGCCCGCTCGGTAGGAGTCGACCTGCTGCATCTCGAGGAAAACAGTGGTTCTCTCGAAGAAGAGTTCCACCGCATCACAGAAGGAGCTGTGGAATTCAAATGAGCACCCCAACGATTGATCGCACAAAACAGCAAACCAGTGGAACGAAGGCGGGAGCACCGCGCCAAACCCAACAACCAAGCCTCGTTACACGCTTTAAGCGGGCACTGCGCGCCGAACTTACCCAACTCAAGGAAGGGCGAACTGGCCATACGATCATGGCGCTCGTGGCCGTTGCTTCCGTAGCCTGGTCGTGTTTCTTTACTTTCCTGATTCTGAAGTACGGCGATGGCGGGCAAACGGTGCCTTCCGCTCGGATGCCCGTAGCAGGAATTTTCCAGGTGGGTGTCTACGGACTCCTGGTGTGGACCTGCTGGCAGTTTCTGCGGGAGGAATCCACTCGACAGTCCAAACTCAAGGCTCTGATGATGCCCACGAGGGGCTTGACCTGGGGTGCGAAGCTGTGTTGGACGATGCTCACAGCCGTGGTCGCTTTCCTAGTTACCGGAGTTTTATCGACTGTCGTCACCCTGGCCGTAACAAAGCTGATGGGGCTTGAGATTTCCGAAGTCATCGGTACGCCCGTCGAATATGTAGCGTTGGCCGCTCAGATTGTTTTGCTGGCTGTAGGGACAGTCTTCTTCGCCGCAGCGCTGTCCATTGCGATCCGCGCCATGGGCTACGCCATTGCCGTCACCCTGGGATGGCTCATGCTTTTCGAGGGAATGATTGATGGCTCTGATCCCGCCCAGCGCGTGATGCACTCGCTGCTTCCCTTCGCCAATGGCACCCGTTCCTACGAACAGGTCGACCCCAGCCAGTTCCTATGGAGCCCTGCGTTTAGCGTGGTGTACTTCCTCGGGGTAACAGCAGGGTTGTTTATCCTGACGCTCGCTTATGCCGCCCGGAGGCCGGGTGCAGGTGCGCATTCTAAGGAGGCGACCGCATGAGTATCGCCTTAACCAAGTCCGTAGCTATTCGGGACAAGCTCCGCAAACGCATTGTCGAGCACAGTTGGATTAGCGAAGGCGAAGTGAACGCGGCTGTGCAGGCGGCGCACCGCTCGCTTCTTAATCGCTACCCGCGGGAGCTGGTGCTGGAGCTCTCGCAGAATATCTGTGATGCTGTTGCTGACCTGCAGGATCTTCGATCTTCCGGGGAGGCCGTAGACGTCACTCAATTCTCGCAGTACATCTTCCCGGCGCTCCGCCGACTGGTTGTGCCGTCCTCCGAAAACAGCTGGCCGCGCGTAGAACCTTTCCAAGACGCGGTAGTCGAACAATGGACCCAGGAGGCTGCACGGATCGCTGGCCGCTGGTTGCAGGAACAGCTCATCAGCGGTGAACGGTTGAAAGCCAACCCTGAATCCGCCGTGGCGATTCGCCTAGCCTGGGCGCTTGAGCGCTCCGCGATTGCATTCGCTGAGGCGGAGCAACACCTGCTTGAAGACGAACTTAAGCTTCTGGATGCTGGAGTTGTGCGTGCAAGTCAGACCATAAACCCCAGCACCGAGCGGTTGTCGGAAGCAGTGACACAGGTGATAGGTGGCCTTGGCGATCCCCACTGCGGGCACCACACGGTGTTGCGCATCGACTTCACAGAAGGCCGCAGCGTAATCTACCGACCTCGCGCCATGGATAGCGATGCTGCGATGATGCAGATCACTGACCTGCTGGGGTTCCCTCGTGCGCCACGGTGCATAACCTCTGCAGATCACGGCTGGTCGGAGTACATCACGGACGCGGAAGAAAGCGAACGTCCGGCAGTAGCGTACTGGCACGCGGCTGGCCAGTGGCTAGCCCTTGGGCATGTCCTGGCCGGTACGGACTTCCATTTCGGTAACTTCCTGGCTGCTGAAGGGCTGCCCACTCTGATCGATATGGAAACGCTGTTTCAGCCTGAATTTGGTCTGTGGGAAACGGAGAACGAACAGCGCTTCAACCAGACAGTCCTGCGCGTCGGGCTCCTGCCGCACCGCATCGGAAAGGGGGCGGACTCGGTTGAGACCGGGTTGATCCGCCAACGCACGGCTGAAGGAGCGAAGTTCCCCTTCCCGGTTCCCCGCGTAACCGTGGGAGAGGACGGCGAGCGACGCTTTGAAATGATCTCCACGATGCCTGAAGAGGATCCGGCGGGGGTGTACATGGATCGCGATGATGCCACGGTCGACGAGGTGAGGTTGGCTGTTCGCCAGGGTTTTGACGCCGGCATTCGAGCCCTCGCAGACTCCAGCGACACTGTGGAGAGGATTGTGGCCGAGCACTCCCAAATCCGGAGCCGTGTGATTCTCACTCCGACTTACCGTTACGCACACGTGCGTAACGTGGCAGTGAACCCGCACATTGTTGATGATCCGGAACTGGTTGCGTGGGCGAATGCCCAAATCCTTCTATGGGGAGATAAGCAGCTGTGGGAAGCAGAGATGAGCGCATTGGCGGAAGACGATTACCCAGCCTTTAGCGTTGCCCGCGATTCCAGGGAGATCAGGAGCCTGGATGGCAGAGCCCTGGAGAGTGGCCCCCCGGGCGTCGGGGACAAGGCGGAAGACGATTCGGCGCATGCCAAAATCGTGCGCAGTCCTGCTGCGGTGGTCCAGTGCAACCTGCGAGCTTTGCGAGCCAAGAGCGAAGGAGAACTAGAGCAGGCCGTGGCCGACCAGCTGAAGTGGATCGATGCTAGCTTTATCGGCCGTTACCAGCAGAATCGTTTCAACGCACCGGAGGAATACGCAACCACAATCGGAACTCCACTCGAGTTGCTTGAGCAGGTCACCGATTTCCTTGTGCAGCGGGCAGGTCACAATCCGGAGTCGATTTTCGGCACCGACTTTCTCGCTTCGACAGTTGGGGAGGACTTCGACCGCAATTGGCAGCCAGGTGCCAGCTCTGACCAGTTTTATGGCGGGACAGCGGGCAGCCTTTACTTCCTTGCTTGCCTGGTCAGCGCTGCGGATCAGGGAAGAATTCCTGCCGAGACGAGCGACGTTACAGCGGTTCGAGAACTTCTGGAGCGCGCTGTGTCCAGCCTTGGTGACCAACTTGGTGGAACCGGAGGCATGCCTTTGGTCGTACCCTGGGAGCACACGCCTTCCGGATGGAGCTCAGGGACTATGGGGCAGTTGCTGGCTCTGGCGCAGTGCCGTGCCAGTGCCACGCCGCCCAGCGACGAAGCTATTCCCAATCTCATCTCCCAAGCAACAAGAGACCTGCGAGTCTACTGGGCGGGGTTGAGTGAAGAGGAGATCGCCGGGCTTGCTGTGAGCGACCTGGAAGTTATCAACGGGCTGGCAGGCAACATTCGCGTCCTCAGTTATCTTGGTGAGGTGGAAGGCAAAGAGGCCTACCTCAACATCAGTTCGGGAGTAGCCGCTGGCGCGCAAGTGCTGGAAACGTGGTTGAGCCTCCAACCTTGGAATGACGAGGACTTCTGTGGCTATGCTCACGGGCTCGCAGGGATCGTGGATACTTACCTGGGAATCGGCGGTAACCCCCATACCGCCCGCCTCGCTGTACAGCACATCGTGGATTTCTTGCAGCGGAGCGAACCCGATAGCATCGCCGCCGGTTGGTGCCATGGAGCGGCGGGTTATGGGCTGCTCGCCGTAACTCTCATGCGCTCCGTGGATGCTGACTTGCGCGACCGCGCCCAACAGGTGTTGCAGCTTATTGCCCCGCAGTTGTTGAAGGAGCGCGACCACGTGGGGCTATCCGCATGCCACGGCAGCATTGGTGTGCTCGAAGTAGTTGCAGTGCTGGAGGAAGCCTCAGCAGGCACCAGAGTGGAATTACCCTGGGAGCCCGGCTGGCTAACGGCTGCGCAGCGGGACCTGGTGGAGAGAACTATGCCTGCAGACATGGCAGGCGCCAACACCAAGGAGACGTTCTCCGGCTCTTTAATGTGCGGAATGGCCGGGATCGGCCAATACCTCTTGGGGCTGAGCACGGACGGCTTTGCTGAGGCGCACGGCGAAGAGGCAACTAGTGGCGTCACAAATGTCCTGGGCAGGGCACCGCGCCTCGTCGCCGCACCGTGGCACGGGTAGCCGAACCCAGCTAACCCGCCTGCCCCGCGGCCGGGTCCGACTCGTACTTGGGAACCATCGCCTCGTAGCCCTCCATCAGCTTCAGGTCCGTGATGTGGTCCGGAATGCCGAAAGCGTCCACCAGCGTCTGCGACCAGGGCCCCAGGGAATCCACCAGGTCGTTCAGCGCTGCGCGGGCGGCCTTGGTGCGGGTACCCGTCAGCAGGTTTTGCTCCAGGTACCAGCTGGCGTTGTCCACAATGCAGCTGAGGAAGTACACCAGGCGCACCTGCTCCAGCACGCGCTGCGCGTCTTCCGAATCCAACTTGGACTCCGCCTCCACGAAGGCCTCGAAGATAATGCGATCCACGTGCGCCCAGCCGACGGCCAGCAGGTGATCCTGCGCGCCATCGACTACCTTCGCCGCTTCGTCCACATCCATCTTGCGGGCGGGGCGCAGGCGGCGGGCGAGGGAGCGCATCAGGCGATCCTCCCGCTCGCTCAGCAGGTTGATCTGGTAGGCCGGGTCGAACAGCGAAGTCTCTTCGGAGTCGCTGAAAGTATCCACCAGGTTCTGGATCAGCGCGTCTGCGGCGGTGCGGCGGCGCAGCAGGTTGCCGAAGCTATCCAGGCCGAAGCGCACCATCTCCATCGGGTTCAGGCCGCCGAGCTCCTTGGCGAAGCCTGTCATCAGTTCCTTCCCTGCCAGCTGCATCATCACTACGTTGTCGCCCTCGAAAGTGGTGAATACATCCGAGTCGGCCTTCAGCGTGGTCAGCAGGTTCTCCGCCATGTAGCCTGCGCCGCCGCAGGCCTCGCGGGCCTCCTGGATCGTGTCGGTGGCGTGCGCGGTGTTGGCGGCCTTCAGCGCTGCGGCGTGTGCCTCAACTTCTCGCTGGTCGGCCTGCTGTTCCTTGGTGTATTCGGTCGGTTCCACGCCCCGCTGGTCCAGCTCGTGCACGCGCGCGATCAGCTTGTTCGTGGCGAACTGCAGGCCGTAGGCGCGGGCCACGCGCGGGATGAGGCGCAGGCGGTGCCAACGGTGCTCGATCAGGCGGTTTTCGGGTAGCGAATCGTCGGGAGCGAATTGACGCCGCAGGTTCGCGTACGTCACAGCAATGTCTAGCGCGGTGCGGGCGGCCGCGCCTGCGGCAGCTCCCACGGTCACGCGCCCGCGCACCAGGGCTCCGAGCATCGTGAAGAAGCGGCGGTTCGGGTTTTCAATGGGGGAGGTGTAGTTGCCGGCCTCGTCCACGTCGGCGAAGCGGTTCAGCAGCGCCTCGCGGGGTACGCGGTGATTATCGAAGCTGATGGTGCCGTTGTCCACGCCCTTCAGTCCGCCCTTGTGGCCGTGGTCGCCAATGCGCACGCCGTCGATGGGGGAGCCGTCGTCTTCGCGGATGCGCACCAGCAGGCAGTGCACGCCCTGCGATTCAGCCTGTGCGTCGTCGCCTGCCTCGGTCGCGTTCTTAGCGTCGGGGACAATGAGCTGCGCAAACACTGCCGCCCAGCGGCCATCGCGCGCCGCATTGCCGATAAACCACTTCTCGGCAGAGGCGGTGGGGGAGTTGATGATGAACTCCTGCGTCTCCGCGTCATAGGTCGCCGTGGTCTCCAGCTGCTGTACGTCGGAGCCGTGGCCGCGTTCGGTCATGGCGAAGCAGCCGAGGGCCTCGAGGTTCATCAGCTTCCCCACCATCTCCTGGTGGCGCTCGGTTCCCAGGTTGCCGACGGCGCCGCCGAACAGGCCCCACTGCACTCCGGACTTCACCATGAGCGACAGGTCGGCATGCCCCAGCATCTCGATGGAGGTCAGGCAGCGGCCGGTTTCTCCCGTGCCGCCCTGGTCGGCGCGAAAGGCGTGGTTCGGCATGCCGGATTCGAGCACACGCTGCAGGTGCTCGGTGGTGCGGGCACGAGACTGCTCGAGGTCCAGGTCGGTGCGCGGCAGGATGTCCGGATCCGCCAGCAGACTACGGGTTTCCTCGCGTGCTTCCGGGAAGTCGCCGTCGAGGACGGTCTGCAGAGCCTTTGCTATTGACGCCTGCGTCTCAGCGGTTGGAGCTGTGGACAAGGTCTTGGGCGCCGAGGTGGAGCGGTGGAGTTTGTTTCCAGACTTGTCAGCAATTCCATCGGCTGGGCTCGATGTGACCGAGCTATCAGTCGTTGCGGTGTTTTCGGTCGTGTTTTCGGAATTGTTTGGTGACATGAAATTAAGGATACGCAAGAGTGTGATCCGCAACTCGAAAATTTGCTAATAAATCTATGACTAAATCATCGGACAAAGCGTGGTAGCTGCAGCGTTGCGTTGGTGGTCTCCTATCGGGTGACTAGGCTTGCCCTTATGGCCGAGGACACATTTGACGAGAATCACCGGGAAGTGGATACGCCCGAGCGGAGCAAGCAGAGCAACGCCGTACGCAGCCGCAAGGTAGCGCCTTCCACTCGCGGGGCGAAGGCTCGCGCGGAGAAGAAGTACTGGATGTTGGTTGCTTTCGCCGTGTTGGCGGTTGCCTACGCGGGCAACGAGTTCACCCCAATGATGGTCTTCTACCGGGGTGAAAACGTCTTTGGGTCTGTCTTCGTCGATGCCCTCCTGGCCTGCTACGCCGCCGGCATCGCAGCGGGCCTGCTGCTGTGCGGCCCGCTTTCGGACCGCTACGGTCGCCGCGTCGTCATGCTTCCCGCCCCGATCATCAGCCTTGTCGGCAGTGTCCTCATCGCCGCCGGTGAAATGAACGAGCCACTGATCTTCACCGGTCGTCTGCTCAGCGGCTTTGCTGTCGGCATTGTGATGACCGCAGGCGGCGCGTGGATCAAGGAGCTTTCCACCCCGACGTTTGACCCCAGCGCGCAGGAGGGTTCCGGTGCCCGCCGCGCAACCATGTCCCTGACCTTGGGATTCGCCGTCGGTGCTGCCCTGGCGGGCGTGCTGGCGGAGTGGGGTCCCGCACCGGGCCAGACCCCCTACATCCTCAGCATCCTGCTGTGCGCCGTGTCCATGATCGGCATCCTCGGCGTGCCGGAGACCCGCCAGAACGCGCACCTCAAGATGGAGGGCTCCTTCTGGTCGGACCTCAAGGTGCCCTCCCTGCGGCACCCGCGCTTCCTCACCGCAGTGATTCCGATCGCCCCGTGGGTCTTCGGTTGCGCGGGCGTGGCCTATGCGATCATGCCGAGCCTGGCGCAGGATCAGGTTCCCTATCCCATCGCCTTCTCGGCTGGCATCACCGCCATCGCGCTGGCCTGTGGCTTTGGCATCCAGCAGGTTTCCGCCAAATACATCAACCCGAATAACTCGCAGGCCCAGCAGATCGGCCTGGTGCTGGTGATTATCGGCATGGTCGTTGCTGCCTGGACCGCTCACGTCGGCTCGCTGGCCGGAACGGTCGCCGTCGGCCTCATCCTGGGCACCGGCTATGGTGTATGCCTGATCACCGGCCTGACGGAGGTGCAGCGCATCGCCAGCGCCGACGACCTCGGCGGGCTCACTGCCTTCTTCTACACGATCACCTACATCGGATTCTTCTTCCCGATGATCTTGTCGCGCCTGAAGGATTGGTTCACCTACACCGAGATGTTGGGCTTCGGTGCGGTGGTTGCCTTCATCGGTCTTATTGTGGTGACGCTGACTTCCAAGAAGTTCATTCCCACCCCGGAGCAGCAGCGGAACTAGGCTTCGGTTTTCTTTGCTCGGCCGGGAGCTCGGGTAGTGCTCTGGGCGGCAAGCGCGAGCACGCCCAGCTGCACTGCAGCACCCACACTCGGGCCGACTGCCAGCGCCCAGATGGCGCGCGTATCGGGGGAGTAGTCCAGCATGAGCACCGCCGTCGACAGGGCAATCGCAATCAGCCACCCGGCGGTGTAGAGGTTGTGTCGATCCGCCGCGAGCGCTGCCGAGCCGCTAATCATCAGGATGGCCGTAGCCCCGGATACGAGTGTGAGCCAGCCGAGGGTGGCGGGGGAGGAGATCACGGCGGCGTCAAAAAATAGCCCCATCAGTGGCGCGGCGAGGAAGTAGGCGGCAATACCTCCGATGGCCGCGACGGCTCCCACCGCGGCGATGGGCAGCGCGGCGGCGCGCAGGACGCGCTCGCGGTGTTTCGTGAAGTGCACGATCAGCGCAGGCTGGAAGCGCTGGAGGGGCACCAGGATCGGCGCGCGCGTGAGCGTGATGGCGGTGATGGTGGCGGCGAGCGCACCGGGGCCGACGTCTGCACCCGAGGTGTAGCGCAGCAGCACGCTGAAGCCGGTGATCATCACGGCGTTCGCACCCGAGGCGACCATCGCTTTGACCGTGCGCGAGAGGAATGGGCGGGTGGGCACGTCCGCCCGGTCGCGCAGGGTGGCTCTAGCAGCGGGGGAGCAGGCGAGGATCAGTAGCCAGGTGGCCGCGCCGATCACCGTGACGAAAAGAAAGGCCAGCAGCTGCCAGCCCAGAGCCCACGCGACGACGGCCAGCGCCAGCCTCACTCCGGAATCGATGGCCATCAACCAGGCGAAAATCGGCCACGAGTGGTTGGCAGACAGCAGGCCGCAGACCGTCGCTTGGAACGCATAGCAGGCCAGGCCGACGGCTATGAGAACCAGCCCCCACCCGGTCAGGTCGGGCACGAGCTGGCCGATCCACAGCGGTCCAGTGACGAGCGCTATCAGACCGATAGCCAGGGCGATGTAGCTCGTCAGGGCGAACGGGCGCGGGGTGCCTGCCCGCGCAGTGTTCGCCAGCGCAGTGTCAGCCCGCAACGTGCCAGCCTGCGCAGTGTCAGTCTGCGGGGCGCCCACCACTGCGCGCCGGGTGGAGACGGCCCGGGCTGTCTCCTGCATCAGCCCGTCCAGCACTCCCGTCATCGCGAAGAACAGCGACCAGTAGACCATGAAGTCTTCGTACCCGGCGGTGGTCAGCCCCTTGCTGGCAACCCAAATCACCAGGTAACCGGCGATGGCCACGAAGATTGTGGCGAGCGATATGGCGCGCATTAGTTAACCCGTCCGACGGCCCAGGAAGGGCTAGTCTTGCAGCCTCTCGCCGAGCTCGCCGAGCCGCTGCCCAACGCGCTTCAGCGCATCCACGGCACGCGCCGGCCCGGAAGCATCGACCATTTCCGCAGCGGGGCCCGCGGGAAGATCGCGTAGCTGCTCCTCGCTGAGCTCGATGCCCTCGTCGCCTGGGAAGTCGGGCAGTTCTTGGTGACGCAACCAGCGGTCGAACAGCCCCTGCACCTCACTTCGGGCCACACCGTTTTCCTCGGCGACGGTGCTTGCTAGGTTCTCCAGGTCGCGCGTTTCCACCAACCCCATGCGGTGCTGCGTGGTCCAGCGCTTAACCATGTCGAAGAACGCCTCGTCACCCAGTAGCACGCGCAGGGCGTGGACGGTCACACCTCCGCGCTTGTACAGCCGGTCGTCGAACATATCTTCCGCACCGGGGTCGATCAGCAGGATGTCCTGTGGCTTCTCCGCGAGCGCCTGATGGTGCGCCCATGCATGGTGGGAGGCGGGGATGCCTTGTGACTTTTCGAACCACAGCCACTCGGAATAGCAGGCGAAGCCCTCGTTGAGCCAAATATCCCGCCACTCGACCAGGCCGACGGAGTTGCCGAACCACTGGTGGGATAGCTCGTGGGCGATCAGGCGCTCCCAGGTGTGCTTGCCATCGGCATGATTGCAGCCAAACATGCTCATGCCCTGGGCTTCCAGGGGAATCTCCATCTCCTCGTCCGTGACCACCACGGAGTATTCCGGAAAGGGGTAAGAGCCGAAGAGCTCCGAGTAGACTTCGACCATCTCCGTCTGCTGGCCGAAATCCTCGTTGACCAGCTCACGGACCCGCTTGGCGTGCTCCGTGCCTTCGGGGAGCCAGCCGAATACCGGGACGGTCTTGCGGCCGAGCTCAGCGCTGCGGAAATCGACCCGCCTAAAGGGACCGACGTACACTGCGGCCAGGTAGGTGGCCATCGGATAGTTGGTTTCAAACACCCGGGTGGTGTTGTTGCCCTTGCTGTACTGCTCCACCAGGGTGCCGTGGGCGATGGCGGTGACGTCCCGGTGGGCGGTGATGGCCACGCGGAACATCGCCTTTTCGTCCGGCGTATCGTCGCAGGGGAACCAGCTGGGGGCGCCATTGGGCTGGCCTGCCACCAGGGCTCCGTCATCGGTTTCCTCCCAGCCGACCTCGCCCCACTTGGAGCGCAGCGGGCGCGGGTAGCCGCCGTATTTGATGGTCAGGTCGAAGGACTGATCCTCGGCAATCTCCTCTGCGAAAGTGATCGAAAGCTTGTTGCCGTTGTGCCGGAAGCGACGGATCTTCATCGCGTCGTTGTTGGCAGCCGCCCCGTGGCCGGTGACCTCCACGCGGTTGACAGCGAGATTGTTGGCCAGGTCTAACGTCATGGTTTTCAACGGACGGTAGTTCTCGACCGCCAGGCGGGCCACGCCGCGCAGGTGGTTGGGTTCAACGTCGTAGTCCAGCTGCAGGTCGTAGCGCAGTACGTGGAACCCGAGGTTGAAGTCCACGCCCGTGTAGGCATCCCGAGCTCCGGCGATGGGGGAGCTGCGAAAAGGACGAGGCTGCTGTTGGGATTGCTTCATGTAAGGCACACTACTATCTGCATAGGACAACCCCCGCCACGGAGGTGGTCTGTGGCGGGGGAAGTGTTGTTTTATCTGGTTGTGTTGTTATCTGGCGCTGCGTGAGAGCGCCTGAGAACTAGCGGGAGCCCGCGGTGGAACCCTCCCAGAAGTCCTCCGGGGAGATCGGCTTGGTTGGCTCCAGCGGCGGGCGCTTGACGTCGGTGCCCAGACCGGCAACCAGGTCGCCCCAGTAGCCGCGCAGGTCATCCTGCCAGTAGCCCCACTGGTGGGTGCCTGCCGGGCGGAAGTTGTAGTTCACCGGGATGTTCAGCGCCCTGGTCTTGCGCTCCAGGTCGCGGGTGCAGGCGTTAGTGGCGCCCTCGATGACAGCGCCCTCGAAGATCACCTGAGCTGCGGAGGACAGCTGGCCGTTCACTCGCTCGGACCACGGCATATCGTGCTCGCCGGGGAACCCGGAGCTGGTGGAGACGTAGATGTTCTTCTGTCCACGCAGCTTCTCAGCGTTGATCAGAGCATCGTTGTTGCGAGCAACCTCACCGTTGACAGGACCCCACATCTCCTTGAAGTCCGAGCCGCCGCGGTTCAGAACCAGGTTGATGAACTGCGGGGTCAGGCCCGTGGTGGTTGCGGCACAGCCGGAGAAGGAACCGACGGAGTCGTAGAAGCCCGGGTGGTGCTGCGCGTACAGCAGGGAGGTGGTGCCGGTCATGGACATGCCAGCGATGGCACGCTTGTCGTTAGCCTTCAGAGCGGGCTCGATGGCCTGCGGCAGCTCGCGAGTCAGGAAGGTCTCCCACTTCTGCGGCCCCTTAATCGCTGGAGTGTTCGGCTCGGTGATCCAGTCGGTGTAGTAGGAGTATGCACCGCTCATGGGGATCACGATGTTGGCGCCGATGCCGGGGCTGACGGTGCCGAGGTTAGCGTCATCGTTGCCGCCGTAGTAGGTAATGATGTCGGTCTGGCGAATCCAGTTGGCAATGCCCTCGCCACCATCCGCTCCGTTCAGCATGTACAGGGTCGGAGCGTTGTCGCGCTTTGCCTTATCCTTCGGCTGGATGACGATCAGCGGGATGTGGCGCTTCATCGACGGGGAGTACGCGGAGACTTCCTGCACGTTGTCGAAGCCCTGGTTGTTCCAGTACTTGATGTTCTTACGCCACGTGGTGGAATCCTCCGGCTGGTTCGGAGTCGTGGAGTTCATTTTCAGCGTTGCCGGCGCGATGCCGTCTGCCTTCTCGGCGGCGGAGACGCTAGCGGCCTGGGTGGCCGGTGCGGTGACCGCGACGGTTGCGAAAGGGGCGATCGCAGCCGTGACAGCGGCGAGAGTGCGGACGATGCTTCGCTTCATAGAGTTGATCCTTCTGTGGTGCCACGATGCGGAAACGTCAGTATTCCTTGCCCGGGGCGTGGGGTCAGTCGAATGAGTGAGGATTTGAGGCCTGCAGGGCTTTCTCGGCGGATATTCGGAGAATATTCAAGAAATCCACAGCAAACCTCTAAGGACATAGGGGACTTTACCCAATCTGCGGGATTTTTGGGAACCCAAAGGAGGAAAAACTTTCTCCATTAAACCCAAAAGCGGGTACAAAGTGGGGACGTGCGCCTAAGGGGAGGCGGGTGGCGTCAATAAGAAAGAGAAAGGGCGGGACCAAGAGCAAGGCGAGCCCGACAAACACGAGAGACAAACATTAAGTACCCTTGGGACTTGTGGCTAAAGAACATTTTGACGTAGTAGTACTCGGAGCAGGCCCTGGCGGATACGTGGCGGCGATTCGTGCCGCTCAGTTGGGTCTGAAGACCGCCGTTATCGAAAAGCAGTACTGGGGCGGCGTATGCCTCAACGTGGGCTGCATCCCCTCGAAGGCGCTGATCCGCAACGCCGAACTTGCGCACACCATCACCAAGGAAGCCAAGACCTACGGCATTACCGGCGACAACATCTCGATGGACTTCAAGGTCGCGCACCAGCGCTCCCGCAAGGTCTCGGGCAACATCGTCAAGGGCGTGCACTACCTGATGAAGAAGAACAAGATTCAGGAGATCCACGGCCGCGGCAACTTTGTTGACGACAAGACCATCGAGGTCTCCGACGGCGACGACGCAGGCAAGACCATCACCTTCGACAACTGCATCATCGCCACCGGTTCCGTTGTGAAGTCCCTGCCGGGCGTAGAGCTGGGCGGCAACATCGTCTCCTACGAAGAGCAGATCCTGGACGAGAACAAGCCGGACTCCATGGTCATCATCGGCGCTGGCGCCATCGGCATGGAATTCGCTTACGTACTGTCCAACTTCGGCGTTGACATCACCGTCGTTGAGTTCATGGACCGCGTCCTGCCGAACGAGGACAAGGACGTTTCCAAGGAAATCGCCAAGCAGTACAAGAAGCTGGGCGTGACCCTGAAGACCGGTCACAAGACCACCGCCGTCCGCGACCTGGGCGAAGGCAAGGGCGTGGAGGTGGACATCGAGTCCGCCGACGGCTCTAAGAACGAAACGCTGAAGGCAGACCGCGTGATGGTCTCCATCGGCTTCGCACCCCGCGTGGAGGGCTTCGGCCTGGAGAACACCGGCGTGAAGCTGACCGAGCGCGGTGCAATCGACATCGACGACGAGATGCGCACCAGCGTTCCGCACATTTACGCCATCGGTGACGTCACCGCCAAGCTGCAGCTGGCACACGTTGCCGAAGCACAGGGCGTGGTTGCCGCCGAGGTTATCGCGGGCGAAGAGACCGAGCTGCTCGGCGATTACCAGATGATGCCGCGCGCTACCTTCTGCTCTCCGCAGGTCGCATCCTTCGGCTACACCGAGGAAGCAGCCAAGAAGCAGGCAGAGGAGGAAGGCCGCGAGGTAAAGGTCGCCACCTTCCCCTACACCGCCAACGGCAAGGCACAGGGCCTGGGCCACGCGGTGGGCTTTGTGAAGCTGGTGGCAGACGCTGAATACGGCGAGCTGCTGGGCGCCCACATGGTCGGCCCGGATGTCTCCGAACTGCTGCCGGAGCTGACCCTGGCGCAGCGCTTCGACCTGACGGCCGAGGAGATCTCCCGCAACGTTCACACGCACCCGACCCTGTCGGAGGCCATGAAGGAGGCCGCCCACGGCATCGCCGGCGGCCACATGATCAACCTCTAAGAAGGTTTATCGGCTTACTGGCCGGCCCGCGCCTGTACCGGAAGCTTCCCCGGAAGCTCCCCCTGGAAGGCGCGGGCCGGTCTTGCGTTTAACGGCCAGCATTTCCCTGTTAAGGCGCAGGTAGAGTAGGATTTCGAGCAAATCCCTCCGAATCCCTCCCCCTGCCACGATTGGTGCCCAGACTTGCCAGAGAAGATTGGCTTGCTGGCAGACCGAGGACTGCCAGCGGTGCGCGTACGCGCCATGCTCCAACATCTAGCTAAGGCCTCGGAGAATCACGTCTCCGGGACCAAACCCATCCTCGAATTCCGCACCGGAACGCTGCCGATGGACGAGTTCGGCAACGTCCGCCTCGCCGACACTGCCCCCGGAATCCTGCGCGACTACGGCTGGGATCGGTTGGTGTACGTCACTGACCTGCCGCTGACTACCCGCAGGCCGGTAATCAGCCAGACCGTCGAGCAGGGCAAGGCCACCATGTTGTGCCTGCCCGCCTTCGGCCTGCTGCGCGCCAAGGAGGGGCTGCGGCAGGAGCTGTCGCGCTTGGTCTGCGGCAAGCACGCCGGAGCCGGCCAGCGCGAAAAGGGCGTAGACGAGATCGAGGGCGGCGACGTAGAGGCCGATACCACCCGCGTGCTTGAAGGCCGCGGACGAACCCTGCGCTTGCTGCTGGGGATGATCCGCGGCAACCGCCCCGGCCAGTTGATCAAGGTGCTCTCTAGCTGCCTGGCCACAGGAGTGGCCACCGGCGGCTTCGGCATCTTCTACGGTTCGGTGTGGGAGATGTCCTACCTGATCAGCTCGTGGCGGCAGATTATGATTACCGTCTTGTCCATCACCCTGCTGACCTTCTGGTTGATCTACAAAAACGGCCTGTGGAACGGGGGCTATAGCCGCAAGCCGGAACCGTCCGTGTTGAGCGTCGGCGCCGATGCGACCTCCACACAGGCTTCCTCCGACAGCGTGGAGTGGTGGCGCGCCCGGATGGATAACCTGGCCACCACCGGCACGGTACTGATCTCCGCGACAGGCGTGTATGCCCTGATCTACCTAACGATGCTGCTGGTCAGCGCTGCGGTTGTGCCGGTGCCCTTCTTTGAAAACAAGGTGAACTCCACTATCACGCCGCTGGATTATTTGACGCTGGCATGGTTTGCGGCGTCACTAGGTACCCTCGGCGGAGCACTCGGCTCGAGCTTCGATACCGACGAATCGGTGCGCGAGGCCACATACAACCGCCGCGAACTGCAGCGCAGGCAGATCGTCGGGCTTTTCGACGGCGACTAGCGCTAGTAGGGCGAACTAGTAGGGCGACACACTCGAACGGTGCGGGTCGATCTCCAACGAGCGGTGGATCGGCGGGAACGCACGCTGCGGGCAGTTATCGCGCGGGCACAGTCGGCATCCGGAGCCGATCGGCACTGCCGCGGACGTGTCCTCTAAGTCCAGACCGTCCGAATACACCGTCCGGTCGGCGTGCCGCAGCTCGCAGCCCAAACCGATGGCGAACATCTTCCCCGGCTGGCCCCATGCCGCGCGGTGGTGGTTCACGGTGCGCGCGATCCACAGGTAGGTTCTCCCGTCTGGCATTTGCGCGATCTGCCGCATGATCTTGCCGGGATAGCTAAACGTTTCGTACACATTCCACAGCGGGCACGTGCCGCCGGAGTTGGAAAGGTGCAGCCCCGTCGCCGACTGGCGCTTGGACATGTTGCCCGCACGGTCCACGCGCACGAAGGTCCAGGGAACGCCGCGCAGGCTGGGGCGCTGCAGACTGGAGAGGCGGTGGCAGACCGTCTCGTAGCCCACGCCGTATTCGCGCATGAGGAACTCCAGGTCGTAGCGCGATTCCTCCGCGGAGCTGTGGAACTGTTGGTAGGGCAGTAGCAGCGCGGCGGCATAGTAGCTGGCCAGGCCGCGCCGGGCGAGCGCGCGGGATTCTTCGGACTGGAAGTGCCCCAGCTCCACCAGCGAGTCGATGGTCGTTCCGGCCTCTAGGAATGCCAGTTCGGTGGCCAGCCGGAATGCGATCTGCCCGGGGCGCATCTTCGACGACACGTGGAGCGTCTTTCGCTTTGGGTCGAACTTGTGCTGTGTATCACCCAGGTCGCGCGAGTAGATCACCTGCACTTGGTGCACCTGTTGTAGCCGTTCGGCGATGATTTGTTCTGTGTGGTGTATTTGGTTCGCCCCGATGTTTATTTTGGACGCCAACTTCTCCGCCGCTACATCCAGAACATCGATGTAGTTCTGTCGTGCGTAGAAGAAGTCGCGGACTTCATCGTGTGGCATTGAGAACGCCTCTGGCCCGGAGGCCCGGCCGAAGAGCTCACCCTTGGGCGTGATGGAGAGGATGGCGGAGCCCTGCACGCGCTCCTCGGTGAGCAGCGAGAGGGTATCCGAGACGTTCCGGTAGCGGGAGTGGAGGTCCACGAAGGCGCGGGCCAGGTCCGGGTGGTTCTTCACCAGTGCTGCGAGCTCGGTGACGTCCGCCGGGGTGGGGCTGATCTCCGGGTCCAGGGTGACGTCCTGGACTTCCGCCAGCAGGCGAGTGGAGTCTTGGTCGGCGAAGAAGGTTGGGTCGACGCCGAAGGCGGCGGTAATGCGCTCCAACACGGCGGCGGTCAGCGGGCGCCCGTCGTGCTCGATCTGGTTCACGTAGCTGGCGGAGAGGTCCAGGATCTCGGCGAGGCGGGCTTGGGAGATTCCGCGTTCCTTGCGTAGCTGGCGAAGGCGGGAGCCGACGAAGGGGCGCTCGGTATCGCGCTCTGGGTCGCGTGCAGGGGTGCGTGCAGATCTGCGTTCAGTCGGTTTTCCCATGGTGTTCACCAGTATATTCGGAGGCTTTGGGGCATGAGTGAAGTTGCCATCGGCTCCATTCGTAGTAACTGCTTGTTAGAAAAGAGAAAGAGCCCGGCCAGCACTTTCGTGCTGACCGGGTTCTAGCAGTGTGCAGGCTATAAAGCCCGCGCAGCTAGCTCCTAGCGCTTGGAATCAAGCGGCTTAGTGGAACTGGCCCTCCTCGGTGGAGCCCTTCAGGGCGGTGGTGGAGGAGTTCGGGTCAACGGTGGTGGCGATCTGGTCGAAGTAGCCAGCACCGACCTCACGCTGGTGCTTCACAGCGGTGAAGCCGCGCTCCTTGGCGGAAGCGAACTCGCGGTTCTGCAGCTCCACGAAAGCGGTCATCTGGTTGCGGGCGTAGCCGTAAGCCAGGTCGAACATGGAGTGGTTCAGAGCGTGGAAGCCTGCCAGGGTGATGAACTGGAACTTGAAGCCCATTGCGCCCAGCTCGTTCTGGAACTTGGCGATGGTGTCGTCGTCCAGGTGTGCGGACCAGTTGAAGGACGGGGAGCAGTTGTAAGCCAGCAGCTGGTCCGGGTACTCTTCGCGGACTGCCTCAGCGAACTTCTTAGCCAGCTCCAGGTCCGGGGTGCCGGTCTCCATCCAGATCAGGTCAGCGTACGGAGCGTAAGCCTTGGCACGGGCGATGCAGGGCTCGATGCCGTTCTGCACGTTGTAGAAGCCCTCAGCGGTGCGGCCGCCGGTCAGGAACGGCTTGTCGCGGTCGTCAACGTCGGAGGTTAGCAGGGTAGCAGCCTCAGCGTCAGTACGAGCAACAACCAGGGTCGGGGTGTTGGCAACGTCAGCTGCCAGACGTGCGGAGTTCAGGGTACGGATGTGCTGCTGGGTCGGGATCAGAACCTTGCCGCCCAGGTGGCCACACTTCTTCTCGGAGGCCAGCTGGTCCTCCCAGTGGGTACCTGCAGCGCCGGCCTTGATCATGGCCTTCTGCAGCTCGTAAACGTTCAGTGCGCCACCGAAGCCAGCCTCGCCGTCGGCAACGATCGGAACCAGCCAGTTGTCAACGGAGTCGTCGCCCTCAACGCGAGCGATCTCGTCTGCGCGGGACAGCGCGTTGTTGATGCGCTGAACGACGGACGGAACGGAGTTCGCCGGGTACAGGGACTGGTCGGGGTAGGTGTGGCCGGACAGGTTAGCGTCACCAGCGACCTGCCAACCGGACAGGTAAACAGCCTTCAGGCCTGCGCGGACCTGCTGAACGGCCTGGTTACCGGTCAGGGCGCCCAGAGCGTTGATGTAGGAGTCGTCGTCCTTGTTGACTGCTTCCCACAGGATCTCAGCGCCGCGGCGTGCCAGGGTGTGCTCTTCAACAACGGTGCCCTGCAGCTCAGCGACCTGTTCTGCGGTGTAATCGCGCTCGACGTTAGCCCAGCGGGGGTTCTCGTCCCAGTCCTTCTGGATTTCTTCAGCGGTACGTGCCTTGCCGACGTTCGACATGTAGGGGTCACTTCCTTACTAATTAAGGGGAGAGTTATGTCTTGGTCCCTGCCCGGGGGTTCCTGGCGGGGGGACACTGAGTCGCATATTCGAATCCCTGACAGCGCTTTCCAGTGCAGCCAGGTGAAGTCTGCGTTCTGTGTCTCTACCTATGAGAGTACCAACCGAAATAACCACGTCAATGCCGGTCAGGGGGATATTTCTGTGTGGGGGTGGCTCCTCTTTTTGTGAATCTTGTAAAGATTTTCTCCACACTATTTCTAAGTGAGGCCTTAACGTGTGAACGTGATGTGGCTCTCTTGCTGCGCTTATAGGTGTGGTGCGCCACGGGATCGTTCGTGGTGTCACAAAGAAAAAGAGGAACAACCTTGCCCGATATTCCCCGTCGGTGGGGGTGGGAAAAATGCGATCTATGACCAACTTCATACCGATCGTGAGGGAACTCACCTAGTCTTTGAGGATAGAGACCTTTAAATAGGTAAATCGATTGATATGTGAGGAGCCACGTCACTATGACCCAGACCGAGCGCGTAACTGCCGGCGGCCTTCAGGTTGCCAAGACTCTCTACGACTTTGTTAACACTGAGGTACTTCCCGCCATCGGCAAGGATTCCGCCGAGGAGCAGGAGAAGTTCTGGGATGGCTTCGGCAAGATCGTCGAGGAGTACACCCCGCGCAACCGCGAGCTGCTGAACACTCGCGACGAGCTGCAGAAGAAGATGGATGCCTGGTACGAAGACCACAAGGGTGCTCAGGATCCGGAGGAGTACAAGGCTTTCCTGAAGGAGATCGGCTACCTGGTCGACGAGCCAGGCGACTTCGAGATTACGACCCAGAACATCGACCCGGAGGTCGGCACGACCGGCGGCCCGCAGCTGGTGGTGCCGATCCTGAACGCCCGCTTCGCGCTGAACGCGGCGAACGCCCGCTGGGGTTCCCTGTACGATGCCCTCTACGGCACCGACGCCATCTCTGAGGACAACGGCCAGGAGAAGGGCACCGGCTACAACAAGGTTCGCGGCGACAAGGTCATCGAGTGGGGTCGCGAGTTCCTGGACCGCGTTGTACCGCTGGAGTCCGGCTCCCACAAGGACGTCACCAAGTACGCCGTTGAGTCCGGCCAGCTGACCGCCACCATCGACGGCAACGACGTGCACCTGCGCAACCCGGAGGTCTACGCAGGCTTCGGCGGCGACAAGGCCAACCCGACCGACATTCTGCTGTACAACAATGGGCTGTACATCGACATTCAGATCGACCCGGAGTCCCCGATCGGCAAGACCGACAAGGCTGGCGTGAAGGACCTGAACCTCGAGTCCGCAATCTCCACCATCATGGACTTCGAGGACTCCGTCGCCGCTGTCGACGCAACCGACAAGACCCTGGGCTACCGCAACTGGCTGGGTCTGAACACCGGCAACCTCACCGAGGAAGTGGAGAAGGGCGGCAAGACCTTCACTCGTAAGCTCAACGAGGATCGTGTGTTTACCTCCCGTGATGGTCAGGAGCTGCGTTTGCACGGCCGTTCTCTGCTGTTCGTGCGTAACGTTGGCCACCTGATGCAGAACCCGGCGATCCTGGATCAGAATGGTGAGGAGATCTTCGAGGGCATCATGGATGCCGTTATTACTTCGGCTGCTGCGATCCCGGGTCTGGATGAGAACAACCCGCTGCGTAACTCCCGTAATGGTTCGATCTACATTGTGAAGCCGAAGCAGCACGGCCCGGAGGAGGTTGCGTTCACCAACGATCTGTTCGGTGCTGTGGAGGATCTGCTGGGTCTGGAGCGTTTCACCCTGAAGGTTGGTGTGATGGACGAGGAGCGTCGCACCACCGCCAACCTGGATGCTTGCATCGCGCAGGTTAAGGAGCGTCTGGCGTTTATTAACACTGGCTTCCTGGACCGTACTGGTGATGAGATCCACACCTCCATGCTGGCTGGTCCGATGGTGCGTAAGGCGGATTTGCAGACCGCGCCGTGGAAGCTGGCTTACGAGGACAACAATGTGGATGCTGGTCTGGCACACGGTCTGCCGGGTAAGTCGCAGATCGGTAAGGGCATGTGGGCCAAGACTGAGCTGATGGCGGACATGCTGGAGCAGAAGATTGGCCAGCCGAAGGAGGGTGCGTCTACCGCGTGGGTTCCGTCGCCGACGGGTGCGACGCTGCACGCAACCCACTACCACGAGGTGGATGTTTTCGAGGTGCAGGACAAGCTGCGTACTGAGGGTCGTCGTGAGACGCTGGGTGACATTCTGACCGTTCCGGTGGCGGAGTCTGCTGATTGGTCTGCTGAGGAGATCGCCGAGGAGATTGATAACAACTCCCAGTCCATCCTGGGTTATGTGGTCCGCTGGGTGGAGCAGGGTGTTGGTTGCTCCAAGATCCCGGATATCCACGACATTGACCTGATGGAGGATCGCGCTACCTGCCGTATTAACTCCCAGCACCTGGCTAACTGGTTGAAGCACGGTGTGGTGACCGAGGAGCAGGTTCTGGAGTCTCTGCAGCGTATGGCTGCGAAGGTGGATGAGCAGAACGCTGGTGATGCGAACTACCGCAACATGGCGCCGAACTTTGATGAGTCTGTGGCTTTCCAGGCTGCGAAGGATCTGGTGTTTAAGGGTCTGGAGCAGCCGGCTGGTTACACTGAGCCGATTCTGCACGCCCGTCGTTTGGAGTTCAAGGCTAAGAACGGTATTGCCTAAGGCCTTGCGTACAGCTAGCGCCGCTTAGCGCGATACGGATCTAACCGCCGGTGTGAGCCCGCCTCACCCGGCGGTTTTCCTATGCCCAATTCCGCGCAACTTCCTTGCACGGACAGTTGTCCGACCCCCTGGTTAGACTGGTGGACGCACATGTATATGCACCTAGGCGCCCCGGAAGGAGCCCGATTTGTCCGTCACCACCTTTGGCAACCCGCCCGCTCGCTCTCTTTTTGATTTTGACGCCGTACTTTTCGACCTCGACGGTGTGATCACCCCGACCGCAGAGCTCCACCGCCAGGCGTGGGCACGGATGTTCAGTGCGTTCCTGGAGGCCAAGGATGCTAAGCCCTACACCGAACAGGATTACTTCGACTACCTGGACGGCCGCCGCCGCGACGAGGGCGTGGCTGCCCTGCTGGCCAGCCGTGACATTGAGGTTCCAGAGGGCAACGCGGACGATAACGCGGATCAGGATACGATCCACGGCCTGGGAGCCCGCAAGAACGCGGACTTCCTGAAGCTGGTGGAAGAAGGCGTGCAGGCCTATGAGGGCTCCGTGCAGCTGCTGGATTCCATCCGGGATCGCGCCGCGGCGGGGGAGAAGGCTCCGCAGATCGCGATCGTCTCCTCCTCGAAGAACGCCCGCCCGGTGCTTAAGGCGGCGGGGCTGCTCGATCGGTTTGAGGTTGTTGTGGATGGGAAGGTGGCGTCCGAAAAGAACCTGCCAGGTAAGCCCGCACCAGATACGTACCTGTATGGCGCAAAGAAGCTCGGCGCCAGTGCGGAAAACGCAGTGGTGGTGGAGGATGCCACTAGTGGCGTGGCCAGCGGTAAGGCGGGCAAGTTCGGGCTGGTCATCGGCGTGGATCGTGGGGCGGGTGCGGAGGCGTTGCACGAACACGGTGCGGACATCGTGGTCAACGACCTGGCGGACCTGCTGGGTTAGAGCACGTGGTCGGGGGCTAGCGCGCAGAACTTTTACACGCTGAGCCTTTAGACGAACAACCGGCACAGAACTGCAAAGACTTACGCAGGCCTATAAAGAAGTAGACGGAACTAGACAGAACTAGACGGAGAAACCAGAAGCACTATGGGAATCAACGCGCAACGACAGACCAAGCGCAGCCCGGAAGACCAGCGGCTGAAGGACTTCCTAGCAACCCGCCGAGAGGGAGCGGAGCCGGGGTACAAGCGCCCGGTTGACGGCGGTGACTTGCGTGCGGAGGGATTCCGTGCCGACATGAAGCACACCGCGGTGAATCCGCTGGAGTCCGTGGATCGTGACAACAACCCGGTCGATGAGTGGGCGCTGATTGAGACCCGCCCGAACTACATGGATCTGGGCGTTTCCGAAACTCTCTTCGCGCTGTCCAATGGCTATCTGGGGCTG
The DNA here is from genome assembly GCF_027570065.1 of Corynebacterium evansiae. NCBI lineage: Bacteria > Bacillati > Actinomycetota > Actinomycetes > Mycobacteriales > Corynebacteriaceae > Corynebacterium > Corynebacterium evansiae. The sequence goes on from NZ_JAKMUT010000001.1 coordinate 120,799, forward strand.
CGTGGCAACCCGGAAGAGGGGCGCGATTCCAAGACTCACGGAACGTTTATCAATGGCGTGCACGAGACCTGGGACATCGAGCACGCAGAGGATGCCTATGGCCTGGCGCGGACCGGCCAAAGTATCGTCTCGGTACCAGATGCGAAGGCCATGCGACTGTACATCGACGACGAGCCGCTACGCCTGGGCAATGCAGAGGTCATGGAATACAACCGCAGCCTGGACTTCCGCGAGGGCGTGCTGCGCCGCAGCCTGGTCTGGCGCACTCCGGGCGGCAAGCACGTGCGCGTGACCTCCGAGCGCATGGTGAGCTTCCAGGAACGCCACCTGGCGCTGCAGTCCCTAGAGGTCGAGCTGCTGGACGCGCCGGCGGCCGTCGTGGTCTCCTCCCAGCTACTGAACCGCGAGGACGGCCAGGGAGAGTTCCCAGATAACAACGCCCGCGTGGCCGGCGAGGAGGGTTTCGACCCGCGCAAGGGCGAGCAGTTCCAGGATCGCGTGTTCATCCCGAAGTATCAGTCCAGCACGGAGCCGGAGCGCGCCACGCTGGGCTACCAGATCAATCACTCGGGCATGACCGTGACGGTCTCCATGGACCACATCCTGGACATCGACAACCCCTCGGATGAGACGGACACGGGCGTGGATACCGGTGTGGAGGTCTCCACGGAGGTGGAGGAGGACGTCGCCCGCGTGACGTACCACCTGAACGGTAAGAAGGGGATGAAGATGCGCCTGGAGAAGTTCACGGCGTATCACTCCTCCCGCCACGTGGCCCCGCAGGAGCTCGCATTCCGCTGCGCCCGCACCATCAACCGCGCGAAGTCGGTGGGCTTTAGCAATCTGATGGATAACCAGGCCGAGTGGCTGGCCCGCTTCTGGGAGCGTTCCGACGTGCGCATTGCCGGCCAGCCCGCGCTGCAGCAGGCGGTGCGCTGGAACATCTTCCAGTTGATCCAGGCCTCCGCCCGCGCGGAGACCAACGGCGTGCCAGCAAAGGGTATGACCGGCTCCGGCTACGGCGGCCACTACTTCTGGGACACGGAAATCTACGTGATGCCGTTCCTCTGCTACACCAACCCCAACCTGGCGCGCAACGCCCTGCGCTTCCGCTACGACATGCTGCCTGCGGCCAAGAAGCGCGCACTGGAGCTATCCCACGATGGCGCCCTGTTCCCGTGGCGCACTATCAACGGCCAGGAATCCTCGGCCTACTACGCGGCGGGTACAGCGCAGTATCATATCGATGCCGACATCGCGTTTGCGCTGATGAAGTACGTTTATGCCACCGGTGACACGGAGTTTTTGCTGCAGCAGGGCATTAGCCTGCTGGTGGAGACCGCCCGGTTCTGGATGTCCATCGGCTTCTTCAACAGCAAGCAGGACAAGTTCGAGATCCACTCTGTGACCGGCCCGGACGAGTACACGACCGTGGTGAACAACAACCTGTACACAAACGTGATGGCTCAGTACAACCTGGAGGTCGCGGCTGCGGTGGTAAGCCAGACGGAAAAGGAGCGTCCGGAGGAATACCGCAACCTGCAGGACCTCAAGCACATCACGCAGGCCGAGGTTGAACTCTGGCGCAAGGCCGCCGAGTGCATGTACATCCCGTACAACGAGGAGCTGAAGGTCAACCCCCAGGACGACCAGTTCCTGCACCGCCGCATCTGGGACCTGGACGATCCGGAGGTCGGCCCGAAGCGCCCGCTGCTACTGCACTACCACCCGCTGACGATCTACCGCTATCAGATCTTGAAGCAGGCCGACGTCGTGCTGGCTCTGTTCCTGCAAGGGCAGCGCTTTTCCACCGAGGTCAAGCGCGCGGACTACGACTACTACGACATCCTGACCACGGGAGACTCCACCCTGTCAGCCGTCGTGCAGTCCATCATCGCCGCGGAGCTGGGCTACAAGGAGAAGGCCGAGGAGTTCTTCTACCGCGGTCTGTTCGTGGACATGGGCGACCTGCACCACAACGCCTCCGACGGTGTGCACATCGCCTCGTGCGGTGGTGCGTGGACGGCGCTGACCAATGGCTTCGGCGGTTTCCGCGATTTCTATGGGCAGTTCACCATCGACCCGCGACTGCCGGACGAGTGGGAGTCCCTGACCTACCACATCACCCTGCACGGCGAGCGCCTGCGCGTGGAGGTTCGCCCCGGCGAGGTCGAGCTGGTGCTGGAGGAAGGCGACCGCAAGGTCGGCCCAATCTGGGTTATGGGCGAGGAGGTCGTCGTCGGCCACGAGCCCATCGTTGTGAAGGGAGCGACGCTGCTCAGCGAACATCGCGCCGACGGAGCCGATGGGGTCGAAGCTGCCCGGGATGCAGATGGCGTTTCTAAGCATGGTTCCCCAGATCACTGGGTAAAGCTATAAAAATATATATTTTCTGACGCCCACCGCCAGCGCGCGCCGACACCCCCGCATTCTCTGTGAGGTGGGTGGTGGGCGTGAAGGGGTTGGGGCGTGGCGTCAATAAGAAAGAAACAGGGTAACCCCCGAAAGCCGTGTGACCAGTGTGACGCCGCGCGGCGACGACCTCTTAGGGGGAATCTAACAGTACAGTCGTACCGTTACGGGCATTTTTGCAAGGTTTGTATTGCGGAAATGCGATACCCCATAACGGGGTGTAAGACCGGGAATATGCAGGTACACAAGTAGTCCGACGGGGGCTTAAGCACATACAGTGTCTATGACACTGGAGGTGCCATGACTGTTAAATATGACGACCGTGAGGCAATCGCTCACGGAAAACTGAGAACTTCGAGCCTGCGCGAGAAGCCAGGCTTCCCTTCGTGGGCGATGAAGCTGACGATGGCCATCACGGGCATCATCTTCGCACTGTTCGTCCTGGTTCACATGGTTGGAAACCTGAAGGTTTACATGGGGGCCGAATCCTTCAACACCTACGCCGACTTCCTTCGTGAGTTCGGTTACCCGCTGCTGCCGCACGAGTCCTTCCTGTGGGTTGCTCGTATCGTGCTGCTGGTGTCCCTGATCCTGCACGTATGGTGCGCCTTTGCGCTGACCGGCCGTGCCCACCAGTCCCGCGGCCGCTACCGCCGCAAGGGCATGGTTAGCAGCTGGAACACCTTTACCGCCCGCAGCATGATCGTCACCGGCATCGTGCTGCTGCTGTTCATCATCTTCCACATCCTGGACCTGACGATGGGTGTAAAGCCGGTCGCCTCCGAGGACTTCCAGGGCCCGACCGACGGCGCACACGCTGCCTACCAGAACCTGATTGCATCCTTCGACCGCCCGGCTGTAGCCATCTTCTACATCCTGGCGATGCTGATCCTGTTCATGCACCTGTCCCACGGCATCTGGACTGCCACCTCGGACCTGGGCATCACCGGCCACCGCACCCGCAAGGTCATGCTGTGGATCGCTTACCTGCTGCCCGCGATCGTGATGATCGGCAACATCTCCATCCCGCTGGCTGTGATGTTTGGGCTGGTTGATCAGGTCCCGTTCGTCCCGGCTGGGCAATAACGGCGAGTCTGGTTACAAGGAGAAGAGAGTTAAATGAGCGAAGTAACTAACCACCCGCACAATCAGACCGCGGACTTCGACTACGACAAGGCCGTCGCCGCGTTCACAGCGCCGGAATCCGTCGTTGAGGGCGTGACCGTCGGAAAGGTTCTGAAGGACAACGCACCCCACGTAGTCGGCCAGGACAAGCAGTGGCAGTACGCCAAGGAGCACTTCGGAATGGTGTCTCCGCTGAACCGCAACAAGTTCCGCATCCTCATCGTCGGCACCGGCCTGGCCGGTGGCGCTGCAGCCGCCGCACTTGGCGAGCTGGGATACGACGTCAAGGTGTTCACATACCACGACTCCCCGCGCCGCGCGCACTCCATTGCTGCGCAGGGTGGTGTGAACTCCTCCCGCGGTAAGAAGCTGGATAACGACTCCACCTACCTGCACGCCAAGGACACGGTCAAGGGTGGCGACTACCGCTGCCGCGAGAACGACTGCTGGCGCCTGGCTATGGAGTCCCCGAAGGTCATCGACCACATGAACGCTGTCGGCGCACCGTTCTCCCGCGAGTACGGTGGCACCCTGGCAACCCGTTCCTTCGGTGGCGTTCAGGTCTCCCGTACCTACTACACCCGTGGTCAAACGGGCCAGCAGCTGCAGCTGGCCACCACCTCTGCGCTGTACCGCCAGATCGGTGCCGGCCACGTGGAGATCTTCACCCACAACGACCTAGTTGACCTGATCGTCAACGACGGTCGCTGTGAGGGCGTGATCATGCGCAACCTGCTGACCGGCGAGCTAAAGGCTCACACTGGCCACGCAACCGTGCTGGCCACCGGCGGTTACGGCAACGTGTACCACATGTCCACGCTGGCCAAGAACTCCAACGCCTCGGCCATCATGCGTGCCTACGAGCTGGGTGCATACATGGCGTCCCCGTCCTTCGTGCAGTTCCACCCGACGGGCCTGCCGGTGAACTCCACCTGGCAGTCCAAGACGATCCTGATGTCCGAGTCGCTGCGTAACGACGGCCGCATCTGGACCCCGAAGAAGAAGGGCGACGACCGCAAGCCGAACGACATCCCGGAGGACGAGCGCGACTACTTCCTGGAGCGCCGCTACCCGGCCTTCGGCAACCTGGTTCCGCGTGATATCGCTTCCCGTGCCAACGCTCAGCAGATTAACGCTGGCTACGGCGTGGGCCCGATGAAGAACTCCGTGTACCTGGATCTGGGCGACGCTATCCAGCGCCTGGGCAAGGACACGATCCGCGAGCGCTACTCCAACCTGATCCAGATGTACGAAGAGGCCATCGGCGAGTCCGCTTACGAGACTCCGATGCGCATCGCCCCAACCTGCCACTACACCATGGGTGGCCTGTGGACCGACTTCAACGAGATGACGTCCATCGACGGTCTGTTCTGCTCCGGTGAGTCCTCCTGGATGTACCACGGCGCGAACCGCTTGGGTGCTAACTCCCTGCTGTCCTCCTCCGTGGAGGGCTGGTTCACTCTGCCGTTCACCATCCCGAACTACCTGGCGCCGCACCTGGGCGAGGAAATCCCGGCCGCCGATTCTCCGGCTGCTCAGGAAGCCCTGCAGCGCGCCAAGGATCGCATCGAGCGTCTGACCACCATCAAGGGCGACAACCCGCACGGCCCGGAGTACTACCACCGCCAGCTGGGCGAGATCCTGTACTTCTCCTGTGGCGTGTCCCGCAACGTGAAGGATATGAAGGACGGCATCGAGAAGATCCGCGCCCTGCGCAAGGACTTCTGGGCCAACGTCCACATCCCGGGCGGTACCGAGGAAATGAACCAGACCCTGGAGTACGCAACCCGCGTTGCCGACTACCTGGATCTGGGCGAGCTGATGTGCGTGGACGCACTGGACCGCGACGAGTCCTGTGGTGCCCACTACCGCGATGACCACCTGTCCGAAGACGGCGAGGCAGAGCGTGACGATGACAACTGGTGCTTCGTCTCCGCCTGGGAGCCGAATGGCGAGAACAAGTTCATCCGCCACTCTGAGCCCCTGTACTTCGACCGTATCCCGCTGATGACAAGGAATTACAAGTAATGAAACTGCATCTTGAAATCTGGCGTCAGGCGGGCCCGAATGCCGAAGGCCACTTCGAGTCTGTTGACGTTGACGACGCTGCAGAGCAGATGTCCATCTTGGAGCTGCTCGACCACGTAAACAACAAGTTCGTTGAAGAGGGCAAGGAGCCCTTTGCCTTCGCCTCGGACTGCCGCGAGGGTATTTGCGGTACCTGTGGCCTGATGGTTAACGACCGTCCCCACGGACCGGATCAGAACAAGCCGGCCTGCCAGCAGCGCTTGGTCTCCTTCAACGATGGCGACACCATCAAGCTGGAGCCGCTGCGTTCCGCTGCTTACCCGGTTATCAAGGACATGGTCGTCGACCGTTCCGCACTGGACCGCGTGATGGAAAAGGGTGGCTTCGTGTCCGTCATGGCCGGCACCGCCCCGGATGCCGACTCCCTGCTGGTGAACCACTCCGACGCCGAGAAGGCACTGGACCACGCAGCCTGCATCGGCTGTGGCGCCTGTGTCGCGGCTTGCCCGAACGGTGCAGCTCACCTGTTCACCGGCGCAAAGCTGGTGCACCTGACGCTGTCCCCGCTGGGGCGTGAGGAGCGCGGCAAGCGCGCCCGCAAGATGGTTGATGAGGTCGAGGGTACTTTCGGTCCTTGCTCGCTGTACGGCGAGTGTGCTGACGTTTGCCCGGCGGGTATCCCGCTGACGGCTGTGGCAGCTATCACAAAGGAACGCACCCGTGCCGCTTTCCGCGGCAAGGATGACTAAGATCAACTCCAAGACAAGTATCAGAAAGTAGGAGAGAACCATGGCACTCAGTGAGAACCTGCACATGGAGCGTTACTACGTTGATGGCTACCAGCCGTCCAGCTTTGATGCGCCGCACTCTTCGCTGCAGCGCTCCCTCACTTGGATCGGCATGGGCTTTTGGCTGCTGCTGATGCCGGGTCTGGGTACCATCGTGTTCGGTCTGGCTACCAACATGTCCGGCACTCAGGAAAACGGCATGACGTACCTGATTATCGGCGTTGTAATGGCCGTTGTTGCAGTTGTAGCTGGCTCTGCGTGCATCCACGCAGGTCGCAAGAACTACCGCGACTACAAGAGCCGTTCCGGCCGCATCATCTAGCTAGCGGTTAGTCATAGCTTCAGCTGAGGCTAGGGCTAACGGCAGGGCTTGAGCTTGAGTCAGAGCTTGGGCTTGAGCCGAAGCTGAAGCCAGAGCTAAAGCACCTCCAATTGCGCAGACCGCGCCACCACTTCCGGTGGCGCGGTTTGCTTTGTCTGCACGTGCTTTGTCTGCACGTGGTTTGCCTGCATAGTGCTTTGTCTGCACAGTAAAGCGCCGAAGATTCCTCTTGGAGAGTGGGGATGGGGGCAAAATGTCGGAAAAGTTGCATTTCTTTCTACTCGACTGTTTGCGGCTAGGGTTGAAAACCTCCTGACCAGCGCTTTTATGTTAGTGCAAATAATCCCCAATAACGTTTTGCAACTTTTCCGACATTTAGCTTGTTGGATAGCTGTTGGACAGCTTGTTGGACTTAGTTGAACGCTCGCTCACCCCAATCGAACCCCGCAAGCGCCTGATCGAAACTCTCTTGATGCCTCACCGGTGCCATAATTGAATAATGACTGCTAATGAGACCTCCGCCGCACGAGGCCGCTCTGCACACCAGCAGACCGGGCGACCCCAGCAGCACCACCAGGCTCCGGAGGCCGCCCCGGCACCGCTGTCCCAGGTCCCGGGGCCCGACCCGGCCACCGAGGCCACCCGCCGGGCGGAACTGCGCAAACACAAGGCCATAGCCACCGGCCTGCTGGTCATCGCGACCCTCATCTACGTGGCCATGCGCTGGCTCGAATACCAGGGCAACCCAGGCGCCTGGATCGGCTACATCCGCGCGGCCAGCGAAGCCGGCATGGTCGGCGCCCTCGCCGACTGGTTCGCCGTCACCGCCCTGTTCCGCCATCCGCTGCACATTCCCATCCCGCACACGGCCATCATCAAGCGGAAGAAGGACCAGGTCGGCCACGCGCTCAGCGAGTTCGTGGGAGAGAACTTCCTCAATGCCGCCCTCATCAGCGACAAGCTCCGCAAGGCGCGAATCCCGGAGCGCGCCAGCGATTGGGTCGTCAACGACGGCGGCGCCAACCGAGTCTCGCAAGAGGTCGGCAAGATCATCGACCTCACAGTCAACGGCATCAACCCCCAGGAAGCAGAGCAAGTCCTCCGCGCCCTGGTCATCGACAAGCTCAGTGAACCCACCTGGGGCCCGCCACTGGGCCGCGGCCTGGAGCAACTCATCGAGGAAGGCCGCACTGAACCCGCAGTCGACGCAATCGTCATCTGGATGGACGACAAGGCCCGTACTTCCGAAGACTTCGTCGTCCGACTCATCGACGAGCGCACCCCGGCCTGGGCGCCCCGCTTTGTCCGCGAGCTCGTGGGCTCCCGCGTGTACCGCGAGCTGGTGGAATTCACAGGCGACGTTCGCCGCGACCCCAACCACGATGCCCGCCGCCAGCTGCGCTCGTTCATCTACCAGCTTTCGCAGGACCTCCAGCACGATGAAAAGATGATCACCCGGGTGGAGGGCTTCAAGAACGACGTGATGACCTCCGGGCCTGTCACCGCGATGCCCGGCCGCTTGTGGGAGTCCACCCGCGCAACACTCACCTCCTGGTCCCGTGACCCAGATTCCCTGCTGCGCCGACAGATTGCGCAATGGGTGGAGGCGTATGGGCGTCGTATCCAAGAAGAGCCAGAACTGCGCGAAGAGCTTGAACGGCGCATCGTCGGGGCGGCCAGCTACCTTGCCGATAACTATGCGGGCGAGGTCACCGGCATCATCGGCGAGACAGTCGAGCGGTGGGACGCGCAGGAGGCTTCCGACAAGATCGAGCTGATGGTGGGCAAGGACCTGCAGTTCATCCGCGTGAATGGCACGATTGTGGGCGCGTTGGCTGGCCTGGCGATTTACTCCCTGACTGAGCTGATCTTTGCGTTAGGCTGAGTGGCATGTACATGGTCTTTACGACGTTGGCTAACGTATATATGGGTATCAATTTGGCGCTGGCGGTCGCTATTTTCGTGCTGGCGGCCGTCGGCCTGGCACAGCTGGCTAGTACGCGCGACGACGCTTTTATGGTGATCGATCGTGAAAAGCAGAATTGGTTGATGCTGATGGGCGGTGCGGTGGCGCTGTCCATCCTGAGTTTCTTCATCGCCATCGAATTGCTGTGGATCATCGCGGCGGTCATCGTCGGTATTTACTGGCAGGACGTGCGCCCCGCGATCCGCGACGTGCTGGATAACTCGGGTGGTTCCTGGTGACTTCCTTCGACCGTTCTAAGGTCTCCCGCGAGGCCGTTGCCGCCATCCTGGATGCCACACTGCTGAAGCCCGAAGCGTCGCGCGATGACGTGGCGGCTCTGGTTCGCGAGGCCACCCAGTTGGGGTGCGGCGCGGTGTGCGTGTCGCCCTCGATGCTGCCTTTGGGTTCGGTGCCGCCTTCGGGTTCTTTGGGTACTGACGCCACGCTGCGCATCGCCACCGTCGCCGGGTTCCCTAGCGGCAAGCACGCCTCCTTGGTGAAGGCCACCGAGGCGCGTTATGCCGCGCAGTTGGGCGCCGAAGAGATCGATGTGGTGATCGACGTGGCGGCGGCCCTGGCGAAGGATCAGAATGCGCTTCTGGCGGAGCTGATCACCGTGCGGGAGGCCGTGCCGCACCCGCTGGTGCTGAAGGTGATCGTGGAGTCCGCACTGCTGGACGAGGAGCAGCTGCGCACTGCCGTGCGCGCATGTGTGCAGGCGGGGGCCGACTACGTAAAAACCTCCACGGGCTTCCACCCGGCGGGTGGGGCGAGCGTGGAGGCTGTGAGCATCATGGCCGACGAGCTGCGCAAGCTGGGGAAGCTGGCGCCGTTCGGCATGGGGGAGGATGAGCGCATTGCCGCGGGCCTGGTGGGGATCAAGGCCTCGGGTGGCATCCGCGATTGGGAGGCGGCCCTGGCGATGATTGAGGCGGGAGCTACCCGCCTGGGGGTTTCCGCGGCAGCGAAGGTGCTGGGCGCCTAGAGCCGGTTTGCGGCCTGCGCCCTGCGGCCCGCGTCGAGCCGCCGTACTGGCGGGCTAGGTGGCCGGAGCCGGGGGAGCGGCTAGGCGGCCATTTCGGAGGAACCGACCGGGCCGTCTTCCTTCCAGGGGCGGGTGAGGTCCGCGTCCTCGGTATTGCCCGACCCACTACCGCCGGAACCACCGGATCCGCTGCCACCGTCAGAGCCACTGCCGCCGCTGGAGCTGCCGGTGGCGGAGCCCGTGTCCAGCTCGGCGAAGTTAACGTCCGTGCCGTGCATGTTTACTTCCAGCCCCTCGTCGGTGACGTTGATGGATTCGAAGTCCATGCCGCCCTGAACATCAGCGGGGATGGAATCCTCCAACTGCGACTCCATCTCCTGGGTGAAGGACTCCGGAAGATCCATACCCAGCAGGGAGACGTTCTCCATCTCCATCTTCATTTGCCCGTCCTGGATAACTGGCTTGACCTCGAAGGTCGCCAGACCGCCAGTGAGGTCGAAGCTTAGGGTCTGCTTGTCCGGGTTGGGGCGGACGTCAGTAATCTGCAGTAACCCAGCCAGCGGGTTGTCCTCATCCCCACCGCCGTCGCTGGCGCTTTCGGAGGCCTGAGCCAGCAGCATCTCCTTGGTAATGACCGTCCGTAGTCGCAGGTCGCCCACCACTGAGTCATCAGGATTGTCGGTATCCATCTTCATGTCACGAAGCTCCAGGTGAACCGCGGGCTCGCCGGAGATTTTGGGCTTGGACTTGTCCTGCCCCTCGTAGGTGATGTCCAACGTGGAGGGAATATCGACGGTCATTTGGGGGATCTTGCCTTGCACAATTCCCAGCAGCACTGGGGAAGCGCCCAGGGAAATATCCGGATCCACGGGTTCGGACACGCCGGATTCCTGCTGTTGCTCCCTAAACGCGCTCTGAATCTGGTCCTTCATGAACCAGCGGAGGCCGAACTCGGCGAGGAGCAGCAGCAAAACAATGACAAGCAGAAATCCGATAAGGACCTTCAGCCAAAGCTTGCTCTTCTTTGGCTGCTGCTGGAACATGTTCTGGTTCGGCTGACCATACGCGCCCGCCTGGCCGTAGGCGCTCTGCTGCCCCGGCTGACCGAACTGCAGCTGCTGGTTCGGCTGGCCCAGCTGCCCCTGCGGAGCGCCGTACCCAGAGCCGTACTGGTTCGGGCTGTTGTTGCCGCCATTGTTGCCGCTGGTGTTCCAGACAGCCGTCTGATCCTCGTTGCCGCCGGCATTCGAGGACGGGTTCTGTGATGGGTTTTGTGGGTTAGTCACCCGTATCAGTGTTCCTTATCGTCGGAGCTGTGCCAACCCGTATCTTAGCCCCAGCCCACTTTAGAGCCCATAGTTGAGCCAAGACTTGGCAGCGAACAGATAGCTAATGCACAGGCTCGCACACCAATGACCATGGCAAGGTGATTGAATTATCCGCCAAGCGGCGGCGCGGGTTGAGCCGCGCCGCGGGAGCGTGGGCGTCACCAAGAGAACCCAAGAATTCCTGCTTCGCCGAGCGCCACCGTACCCGTGGCCCAAAGACGGCCAGGGGTGCGGCGCGTTCCCAGCAGCGGTCGAGCTCCGCGAGGACGTCGTAGATGAGGTGGCCGGGGGTGTTGCGGTGAATCAGGATCTTCGGCAGCCGTTCGGCCAGGTCGGAGGGTTTTTCGATGTCCTGCGGGTCCCACGCGAGCGTCAGTGACTGCGGGCCAGCCTCATCCAGGAGTACCCAGCAGGAGCGGCGGCCGACCTCGTCGCAGGTGCCCTCGATGATCACGCCACCGGGGCGCAGGTTCGCACGCATCGTGTCCCACGCGGCCTGCACCTGATCCACGTCGTATTGGCGCAGCACGTTAAAGGCGCGCACAACGTCCGCCTGCAGCCCCGCCAGCTCGAAGCCGCCGAGGGCGAAGTGCACACCCTCGCGGTCGGGGAGCACGCGGGAAGGCTCGATCTCCAGGCCGGTGACCTCCACCGTGGGAGCAATAGTTCGCAGCCACCGAGCCCACTCGCAGGTGGTGGTGTGGGAGGCTCCGTAGCCGACGTCGACGGCCACGGGGTTGCGGTGTTCGTGCAGCACGGCTCCTCGTAGCTGCGCTTGCACCCGCGGCTGCGCCACCAGCCAGCGGTCGGACTTGCGCAGACGGTTGTAGCCAGTCGTTCCGCGGGTAGGGACGCCAACAGGCCCGTCCGTATTCCACGAACGGGCCTTGAGATTGTGGGCGTGGTCAGCCACGCGGGTTAACCGAGCCTTTCAGGTGAGTGAGTTTGTTTTCGTTAAAGGTCCAGGCGGAGCCTATGCCGGGCTTTAGGCGTTGTCGCTGATCCACTTCTGGATCAGGGCGGCCTCGCGGGTCAGGAACTCCTCCACCCACTCGGCAACCTTCGGCTCCAGGACGGCGCCCATCATCGGGATCTTCACGTCCACGGCGCAGTCGGCCTTCAGCTCGGTGGAGTCACCGGAGCCGGTCAGGGTGACATCCGCGGAGAAGGAAACCGGTGCGCCCTTGACCTCTGCGTTGACCTTACCGGTGGTGGTGCCGTCAGCCAGCGGGCCGAACTCGACGACACGCTTGAGCTTCAGGTCCTGGGAAACCATGCCACGCACGGCCTCCGGCAGAGCGGACTTCGGCAGCAGCTCGAATAGGACGGCCTCGATGGGCTCGGGGGTGAAAGAGTTTACCTCGCCAGGCTCGTCGCCGATGTTCTCGACCTCGTAGGCCCAGTAATTTGCGGAGGAGAGTGCCTCGTAGACCTTTTCAATGGGGAAGTTAATCGTTGCAGTGTTCTCGCTGTGAGTAGTCATGCCAACAGACTACCTTTAGTGATGTGACTGATTCGACTAATAACGCACATTTCACGTCCGAGGAACGCGCACACCACCTTCTGGAGCGCCTCAGCGGCACTGGCGCCGACCCAGTTTCTATCCCCGACACCCGTGTGACCAGCCGTTCCTTCGCCGAAATGACCACCCTGCGCATCGGCGCCGCACCCGCCGGGGTTGTCGAATGCTCTTCGGCGGAGGCTGTTGCCCAGGTCGTTTCTTTTTTGGACGCCCACACGCAGCCACTGCTTGTCGTCGGCGGCGGGTCGAACCTCGTGGTGGGCGAGGGGGATGAGGTATCCCAGCTGGTTGTGGTGCTGTTGCGCACGGGCGAAGGTGACGTAGGCGATAGCGAAGACGTTGACGGTGACGCGACAGGCGAGACAGGGATGACGATCGACCGCGAGACTGGCGTGGTGCGGGCCTTTGCCGGGGTCGAGTGGGACCAGCTGGTGGCCGCGACGGTGGAGGCCGGGCTCGGCGGGCTAGAGTGCCTGAGCGGGATCCCTGGCTCCGTGGGTGCCACGCCTGTGCAGAACGTTGGCGCGTATGGCGCGGAGGTTGCGCAGGTGCTGCGGCGGGTGCAGTTGTACGACCGCGCAAGCGGGGAGCTCGAGTGGGTTGAACCTTCCGCCCTGGACCTGGGGTATCGCTACTCGAACCTGAAATTCACCTCGCGGGCTGTGGTGACGGCAGTGGAGTTCCAGCTGACCACCGACGGGTTGAGCGTGCCGCTGCGCTTCGGCGAGCTGGCGCGACGCTTGGGCGTGGATGCGGACGAGGCTGCCGCCGGGGAGATCCGCCGACCCGCTGCAGACGTGCGCCAGGCCGTGCTGGAGCTGCGCGCGGGCAAGGGCATGGTTCTGGATGCGGCGGACCACGATACGTGGTCGGCGGGATCCTTCTTCACGAATCCGATTGTCACCGGCGAAGAGGCGCGCGACGCAGTGGTGGCCGCCGTGCGGGAGAAGTGCGGCGATGCCGAGGCGGAGTCGATGCCCCTGTACCCGGTGAAGGCCAATGGTGGCGCCGCTGCGGGCGCGGCTGCTGGCACGGATGCCGGTACGGGCGTGGGCGAGCCACAGTTCAAGTTCTCTGCAGCGTGGCTGATCGAGCGCGCCGGGTTTGCAAAGGGCTGGCACGTACCGGGGAACGACCGCGCCTCCCTGTCCACCAAGCACACCCTGGCCCTGACCAATCGCGGTTCCGCGACCAGTGCGGATGTGGTGGAACTGGCACGCGCCGTGCGGGCCGGCGTGCAGGAAGCGTTCGGAGTAGTGCTGGAGCCGGAGCCGATCTGGGTCGGCGTGAGCATCGACTAGCTCGAGGTAGTTGAGACCAGCCGACCGGCTGAGGCTAGGCGACCGGCTCGAAATCCACTTTGTCGCGGACGCCGCAGTCCGGGCAGAACCAGTCATCCGGCACCTCGGACCACGGGGTGCCGGGGTTGAAGCCCTCGGCGGGATCGCCTACGGCCTCATCGAATCGATAGTCACAGACAGGGCATTGGAAAACGGACATGGGGGACTCCTTCGCTTGGACTGAAGTGGTTGGGGTTGGGGCTAGGGGCGTCACTTAGAAGCAGCCTTGGCCGCGCGGTTCTTGTCGGTGAACTTGCGCTGCTTCGGACGGGGGATCTCATACGTCGAGGGCTGGCCGGGGCCGCGCCACAAGCCGGCGATCCCGGGGATCAGGAAGAAAAGGCTGATCAACAGAGGCCATGGAACGACGTTGCTCAAAGCGGGAACGCCGAACAAGCCCAAGACCGCGAGCAGTAGGAAGAAAGCACCGACCGCCGTGCCAGCGCCACTGAGCAGGTAGTGAGTGGTTGGGTTGGGTGGGTTGATGGTGCTTCCGGTTGGGGCGGTCGTGCTCATCGCTGCCACCTCGCAGCCAGCTTCTCTTCCTTGCCAGGCAGGACGTTCGCCTTGGAGACGTCGTAGTTGTAGTGCTTCATCAGGCGGCTATCCATGACCTTGAACCACAGCGGCGGAATCGAAGCCATGGCGATCATCGTCGCGTAGCCGGCTGGCAGCTCCGGAGCTTTCACGTCCGAGCGCAGCGACTGGTAGCGGCGCGTCGGATTCGCGTGGTGATCCGAGTGGCGCTGAAGCTGGTAGAGGAAAATATTGGTGGTCAGATTGTCGGAGTTCCAGGAGTGCTCCGGGGTGCAGCGCTCGTAGCGGCCATCCGGCTGCATCTGCCGCAACAGGCCGTAGTGCTCTAGGTAGTTCACGAACTCCAGCAAGGCGATGCCCAGCACGGCCTGGATTAGCATCCACGGCAGAATGTAGATGCCGAAGGCGATGAACAGCCCGCCCCAGACCAGCACGGTGACCAGCCAAGCGTTCAGCACCTCATTGCTGAGGTGGAATTGGGACTTGCCCTTGCGCGCCAGACGCTTCTTCTCGATGTTCCAGGCGCGTGGGATCTGGTGAGGGATGGATCGGACCAGGTAGGTGTAGACGTTCTCGCCCATGCGGGAGCTCACCGGATCCTCCGGGGTGGCGACCTTAACGTGGTGACCCTTGTTGTGCTCGATGTAGAAGTGCCCGTAGGCGGGGACAGCCAGGGTGATCTTGCCCATCCAACGCTCGAAGCTGCCCTTCTTGTGGCCTAGTTCGTGGGCAGCGACGATACCGATGCCGGAGCTCATGCCCATAGACCAGGCAAGGCCCAGGCGGTCGATCATCAACAGGTCCGAGCTGGTCCATAGGTAGCAGCAGGCAATGAGGCTGGCCAGCATGATGGGGAAGTAGAGGTACGTCACCACTCGGTAGTACTTGGTTTCTTCCAGCCAGGGGACGAACTCTTCCGGCACGTTCTCGCCATCGCGGCCGAGGATCACGTCCGCCAGTGGGATCAGGATAAACACGGCAATGGGGCCGGCCCACCAGGTGACATGGATCAGCAGGTCGGGGCCGTTGATGGCTTTGAGCCAGGAGGCAACGCCCCACACGATCAGTGGAATGGCCGCCGGAACGAGGCTGAAAGTCCAGGCGTACTTCTTGGAGTCTTTCCAACCGGGTGGGCGCTTGGCTGGAGCCGTACCGGGAGAGGTGCTAGCGCCGTTGGCTGTGTGCGCTGGGTTTTGCGTGGTTGTCATCGTCGACTCACCTGCATTCCTGTGCATATCGATGGTGTGGGGTTGGTATTCAGTTGGTATCTAGTTGGCGTGCGAGTCGTGCACGTATGGCCCACGAATGGTGCGTGGATGGGCCCGGATGGCGCCCGGATGGCGGAGCGCTCTGCCTCGCACATGTGACACAGAATACCATATGGTTTTCACAACAATATGAAATTAGGGCTTTGGAGGTAGTTGGAGGAGGGGTTCCGGGAGGGGTGGAATGTGGAAATGTCGTTAGAACGGGAATCTGTATTTGGAAACGCAGGATTCCAAAAGTGCGCAACGCTCTGACCTGCACTTTTGTGTAGGTGGAAATAATTTCCCTTAACGTATTCCCGTTCTAGCGACATTCGGCGCTTAGGGAGCTAAGAAAGCCGAAACCCGAGCCCGGCGCATTCGCCGAACTCGGGAAGGGCTAGAAGAAAGAGTTAGAAGATTAGAAGAGGGGAAATCTTCGCCTACAGCATCGTCATGATCAGATCCTTAACCTCACGGCGGCGGATCTTGCCGATCAGGTCAGCCGGCATCTCGTCGATGACGAAGTAGCGGCGCGGCACCTTGTAACGGGTCAGGCCCTCGCGAGCCCACTCACGGATGGCCTCCTTGTCGAAGTCGGCCTCGCTCACGCCGTCCGCCAGAACAACTGCGGCGACAACCTCTTCAGAGCCGTCGTCCTGCGGCAGGCCGACCACGCCGGCCTTCTGGATCTGCTCGTGCTCCTCCAGGAACTCCTCGACCTCGGCGGGGTAAACGTTAAACCCGCCGGTGATGATCATTTCCTTAATGCGGGAGACGATCTTGATGAAGCCGTCCGGCTCCATCACAGCCATGTCACCAGTGCAGAACCAGTCTTCGTAGAACGGCTGATCCTCGTCCGGGATGTTGATGTAGCCGTGGAACACCTGGCGGCCGCGGGCCAGCAGCTCGCCCGGTTCGCCGTCCGGCATGGTCTTGCTGAAGTCGTCCGGGTCGGCCACGCGAAGTTCGGTATCCGGGAACGGGATGCCGATGTAGCCCGCGCGGCGCTCCGGGGTGACGGGGTTGGCCGTGAGGATCGGGCCGGACTCGGTTAGGCCGTAGCCCTCCACGATCTTGCCGCCGGTCTTCTTCTCCCACTCCAGGGTGGTGTGTACCGGCAGCGGTGCTGCGCCGGATAGGGCGTTGGCAATTCCGCGCAGGTCAAGGTTGTGCTCATCCGCGGCAGCCAGAATCTTGTCGTACAGGGTCGGCACGCCCGGCATGTAGGTGGGGGTCTCGCGCTTCAGCTGATCCACAATCAGCGGAATCTCCGGCTTCGGCAGTAGCAGCAGCTTGCCGCCGGTGGATACGGCTAGTGCGGCGGTCAGTGTCAGGCCGTAGATGTGGAACAAGGGGAGGGCAGCGAGGAACTTCTCCTGGCCACGCTCGCCGATGCCACTGATCCAGGACTGGCCCTGGGCAACGTTGGACATGACGTTGCCGTGCGTTAGCTGCGCGCCCTTCGGCTTGCCGGTGGTGCCGGAGGTGAACAGGATGAACGCAGGGGAGTCCTGGTTCGTCTCCGGGCAGTTTTCGATGTCGGATCCATCGCCGCCGAACTTGGCACTCAGCAGCTGAGAAAACGGGATGGTGCCCGGCGCCTCGCCGTGTAGCTGGTCGCGCTTCTCCTTGATGGACTTGATCGGCAGCTTCAGAGCCAGGCGCTTCACCAGCGGCATCGCGTCGATCATGTTCACGCTCACGATCTTCTCCAGCGGCGTGGTGCGCGAAAGCTCCTGGAACATGGGGGCGATCTTGTCCCAGACCACCGCCACCTTCGCGCCGTGGTCCTTGCAGGGGCCTTGCAGCTCGCGGGCGGTGTACAGCGGGTTGTGCTCTGCTACCACGCCGCCCAGCTTGTGGACTGCGAAAATCGTGATCAGGTGCTGCGGGCAGTTCGGTAGGGTTACGGCCACGCGGTCGCCCGGGCGCACGCCCAGCTCGCGCAAGCCGGCGGCCACGCTCTTGACCTGCTTGAGGAAATCTCCGTAGGTCATCGTCTGACCAAAGAAGTCCAGGATGTCGGCGCTCGAGTGTTCGGCGACAGTACGGTCGAGAAGCTTAGCCATGGTGTCGTCTTGGTACTCCAGGCTGTGCGGGGTCCACTCCGCGTAGTACTTCAGGTAAGGCTTGTCCTTCCAGGCCGTTCCCTCTGGGCGCTCGGTGTCAGTCATGTAGATCCCTTAGGTCTTTAGAAACAGTCTTCAAAACGTGATGCACGTTACTTTGGCACCCTATCTAATTTTGTCGTTTTCTTTGGTGGAATTAAGCAAATTTCTGTGGACGCCACCTACCCCCAGCCCCGCTCTAATCTGGCTAAGCTTGGGCGGTATGCGCGTCGCTATGATCTCCATGCACACTTCTCCCCTCGAGCAGCCCGGCACGGGGGATGCCGGCGGGATGAACGTGTACGTGAAAAATATCGCTGAGCAGCTGGAACGTAAGGGCGTCACCGTCGATGTATTTACCCGAGCGACCCGGCCTTTACAGGGCGAGGTAGTCAACGTTCGCCCGGGGCTAAGGGTGATCAACTGCGTGGCTGGGCCGTACGAGGGGCTGTCGAAGGAGGAACTGCCCACGCAGCTGGCGGCGTTTACGGGCTCGATCCTGGCTTTTTGCCGCGAGGAGGGGGTGAGCTACGACCTGATCCACTCGCACTATTGGCTCTCTGGGCAGGTCGGGTGGCTGTTGCGCGACCTCTGGCAGGTTCCTTGGGTGCACACGGCGCACACGCTGGCGGCGGTGAAGAACAACTCCCTGGCCGATGGCGATTCGCGCGAGCCGGAATCGCGCCGCATCTGTGAACAGCAGATCGTGGACAATGCGGATCTGCTGATCGTAAACACGGACCAGGAGGTGCAGGATCTTATTGAGGGTTATGACGCCACCACGTGCGCGATCAGAGTCGTCCCACCGGGGGCAGACGTCGATCGCTTCACGCCTGGATCGGATCGTGCGACCGAGCGTTCGCGCCGCGAACTGGGCATTCCCTTCCGTACGAAGGTCATTGGTTTCGTCGGCCGGTTGCAGCGATTGAAGGGGCCACAGGTGCTGCTGCGAGCAGTGGCGGAGCTTTTGGGCCGGCACCCTCAGCAGCAGCTGGCCGTGGTGATCTGCGGTGGATCCTCCGGGGCGGGCGGCAACGAGCTGGAGCGACTACAGCTGCTGGCCGAGGAGCTGGGGATTAGCCGCTGCGTGCGCTTCTTGGCTCCGCGCCCGCCCGAGGAGCTGGTGGGCGTGTACCGGGCGGCGGACATCGTGGCCGTGCCCAGTTACAACGAGTCCTTTGGGTTAGTGGCGCTGGAGGCACAGGCGTGTGGCACGCCTGTCGTGGCTACGCGCACCGGCGGCCTGCCGATCGCGGTGGAGGATGAGAAATCCGGCCTGCTGGTGGACGGCCACGATGCGGGCGACTGGGCCGATGCACTGGGCAAGCTGGTGTTGGACGACGATCTGCGCATCTCGATGGGAGAGTATGCCCCCAGCCACGCCGCTAAGTTCTCCTGGCAGGCATCCGCGGAAGCTCTGTACAAGCTGTACGAAGAGTTGCCGCCCGCCGGCCACCGTGGGGAGCGTCAGCCCGCCGGGTAGAACCGGGGAAAATCCAAGGTGACTGCGCCGGGGCAGGCGGAAATGTAGTTTGGGGCTTATGGATCGCACACGGATTTGTGAACTTCTGGACGAAGCGGAAGTCGAGTACACCCTTCCCGAGGGGCCGGCCGGGAAAGACGGCAACGTCGTAGTCGTGCTGCCGGGCGAGAAGCGCCTGAAGACGAACTGCATTTTCATCCCGCAGGACGGCATGTTCCGCGTGGAGGCCTTTGTCTGCCGCGCGGTGGAGGAGGGCCAGGAAGAGGTCTACAAGCTGCTGCTGCACGCCAACCGCCGTAGCTTTGGAGTGCACTACACGCTGGACCGGAACAACGACATCTACCTGGTGGGCCAGTTCTCGGATAACACCAGCAGCGAGGACATTCAACGGATCCTGGGGCAGGTCTTGGAGCGGGCGGATGCGGACTTCAACCGCATCCTGGAGCGCGGCTTTGCCTCCTCCATCCGCCACGAGTGGGCATGGCGCCTGTCTCGTGGCGAGCCGACTATGAACCTCGCGGCCTTCGCACACCTCAAGCCCTCCGAGCAGGAGGTCCAGTTGCTGGCGCCGCCACCGGGTTCCAAGTTGGCGTCCGAAGCAAAGAGCCCGAGCACCCCCGACCTAGACGGCAACAGCGACGGCACGGAGCGCGGTGGTGCTGACGACAGTGAGCAAGGCGAAGCGGCAGAATAAGCGGCGCCGCCGAATCCAGGGGCGCGCGGGCGCACATCATGGCAGAATTGGGAGTATGAGCGAGCAAAACAACACCCACGGAAATCTGATCCTGCTGCGTCACGGCCAGAGTGAATGGAACGCCTCCAACCAGTTCACCGGCTGGGTAGACGTGCGCCTGACCGACAAGGGCCGCGAGGAGGCAGTTCGCGGCGGTGAGATGATCAAGGAGGCCGGTCTGGAGCCGACCATCCTGTACACCTCCCTGCTGCGCCGCGCCATCACCACCGCCAACATCGCCCTCGACGCGGCGGACCGTCACTGGATCCCCGTCGTACGCGACTGGCGCCTGAACGAGCGCCACTACGGCGCGCTGCAGGGCCTGAACAAGGCGGAGACTAAGGACAAGTACGGCGAAGAGCAGTTCATGGCTTGGCGCCGTTCCTACGACACCCCGCCGCCGGCCATCGACGCTGACAACGAGTACGCCCAGACCAACGACCCGCGCTACGCTGACCTGCCCGAGATTCCGGCCACCGAGTGCCTGCTGGATGTCGTCAAGCGCTTCATCCCGTACTACGAGGAAGAGATCGAGCCGCGCGTGAAGAACGGCGAGACCGTCCTGGTTGCCGCGCACGGCAACTCCCTGCGTGCGCTGGTTAAGCACCTGGATAAGATCTCCGACGAGGACATCGCTGGACTGAACATCCCGACCGGCATCCCGCTGGTTTACAACATTGACGCGGATGGCAAGGTTCTGAACCCGGGTGGCGACTACCTGGATCCGGAGGCAGCTGCCGCTGGCGCCGCAGCCGTCGCCGCACAGGGCCAGGCTAAGTAAGAGCCGGGCTAAGTTATAGCCTTGGATTTTTGGCCTTGGGATTTCTAACCTCAGGGGTTGCCCTTGGGCTGCTCTTTGGGCTGATCGTCGGCGTGTGCCTGGGCGCACTCGGCATGTGGGGATACCGCAAGCGAGTGAAGGCTCAGCGCAATACCCACACCCAAAGGGAGCTCGAGGGCAATCGTGTTTCCACGGTGGCGCAGGTTTTGCACTTCGCCATCCAGTCCTCGCCCGACGCGGTGGCGGTGGTGGATCGCAAGCGCAACGTTGTGCTTTCCAACCCGCGTGCCCACGAGCTGGGCCTGGTGCATGAGCGGAACCTGAACGCCGAAGCGTGGAAGATGGTGGAGCGGGTCTTCGCCGACCAGGAGCCCCGCGAGCTAAACTTCCTACCCCCACCGCGCCGCAGCAACCGACCCGTCATTGCCGTGGCCGGGCAGGTTCAGCTGCTTTCCCTCGTGGATGACCGCTTCGCGGTGGTGTACGCCACCGACGATTCCGAATCCGTGCGCATGGAATCCGCCCGCCGCGACTTCGTGGCCAACGTCTCCCACGAGCTCAAGACTCCGGTGGGGGCGATCTCGCTGTTGGTGGAGACCCTCATGTCGGTGCGCGACGACGAAGAGGCCGTGGAGTACTTCGGCTCAAAGCTGATCGTCGAAGTGCGCCGCATGAACCAGATGATCACCGAGCTGATCAGCCTGTCGAAGCTGCAGGGTGCGGAATCGTTGCCAGACCTGGAGGTCTTAAGCATCGACAAGATCGTCGAGGACGCGATTGATCGCTGCCGACTGGCAGCCGAAGCACGCAACATCGACCTGGTCAAGGATGGGCGCTCCGGAGCGATGGTGAAGGGCGACAAGGGGCTCCTCGTTACGAGCGTCGCCAACCTTCTGACCAACGCCATCAACTATTCGCCGGAGGGCTCGCCCGTTTCTATTTCCCGCGAAGCACAGGGCGATACCGTGACCATCCGCGTGACGGACCGGGGCATCGGCATTTCCAAGGACGACCAGAAGCGAGTGTTCGAGAGGTTCTTCCGCGTGGACAAGGCGCGCTCGCGCGACACGGGCGGCACGGGGCTGGGGTTGGCCATCGTAAAGCACGTGATGGCCAACCACGGCGGCAGCGTTTCCCTGTGGTCCCGGCTGGGGACGGGCTCGACGTTCACCTTGGAGCTCCCGCGTTTCCAGGAGGGCAAGGCCAAGGAGCTGCCGAGCGGAGAGATTCCGGTCATTCCGGACGCGCGGCGCCTGGACGATGCGAAGGGCACGGGCGCGGATCCAGAAACACCAGAAACAGAGGACAAAGAATGACCTTCGGGTTATCTTTTGGTGATCCCTTAGTGAACTGGGTGTCTTGAGGGTTGCTACTCCCTAAAGCCTGTGGGCACGTTACGATAGTTATGGATAGTTTCTGTAGCTTTAAAAATTTTTCTTTGAAAGGTTATTGAGCGGCTGTGACGAGCGTTTTGATTGTCGAAGACGAGGAGTCTTTGGCGGAACCTCTTGCGTTTTTGCTGAAAAAGGAAGGTTTCGAGGTCTTCATGGCCCCGGACGGTCCCACTGCGCTGGATACCTTCGCTGCGGAAGACATCGACATCATTCTGTTGGATCTGATGCTGCCCGGCATGTCCGGCACCGAGGTGTGCCGCCAGCTGCGCCAGACCTCCAGCGTGCCGGTGATTATGGTGACGGCTCGCGACAGTGAGATCGATAAGGTCGTGGGGCTCGAGCTCGGCGCCGACGATTACGTGACCAAGCCCTACTTCGCCCGCGAGCTGATCGCCCGCATCCGCGCTGTTCTACGCCGCGGCGGCGAGGTCGAGGTCGAGGCTCCCGCCGACGACGGCCTGGTACTGCAGGAGGATCGCGTGATGATGGATGTGGAGCGCCACATCGTCACCGTCGACGGGCAGAAGGTTCCTATGCCGCTGAAGGAGTTCGATCTGCTCGAGTACCTCATGCGCAACAGCGGCCGCGTGCTGACCCGTGGCCAGCTGATCGACCGCGTATGGGGTGCCGATTACGTCGGCGATACCAAGACCCTGGACGTGCACATCAAGCGCCTGCGCTCCAAGATCGAGCGCAACCCCTCCCGCCCGGAGATTCTGGTGACCGTCCGCGGCCTGGGCTACAAGTTCGAGGCCTAACCCGCCTGGGGTGTGCTTAACCCCGGCTAAATCCCGCGCCGCCGTGCCTCGGCCGTCGCCGGGTGAATCGACAGCAACGGAAACCCGCTAGGCGATACCTGCGCCAGCTTTTCCCGCTCCTCGCAGTGCGCGGCCAGCACCTCGTAGGCCTCCTCGCCGATCAGCTCGGTCAGCTCTTCACGCCCGGTGCGCCACAACGCTTCGCCACCTGCGTGGCAGTTCGGGTCTGAGGAGCAGTACCAGTCAAAGTCCTCGCCGCCGTCGCCCCATCCGCGGCGGTTGTATTCGGTGACGGTTGTCCGCAGCATCTCTACCCCGTCGGGGCGGGTTTCCCAGTCCTCAAGTCGCCGCAGCGGCACCTGCCAGCACACTTCGGGCTTCGCTGCGGTCAGCTCGACGTCGTTGCGCAACGCCCAGGCGTGCAGCGCGCAGCCGCGGCCTCCGGGGAACCCTTCGCGGTTGGCGAAGATGCACGCTCCGTTGCTGGTCACGGTCTTCAACGCGGGTTTCATCTCGCCCTCGTCGTTTTCTAGCTCGTCCCATTCGAGCCATGGTTCGATGTCGTCGCCGCTTTTTTCTTGTGGACGCCCCTTCGCCTCCCATTCATCCATCTCCGCGGGGCGGTTCTGCCACTCTTCCGCTGTGAGCTTTTCCGCGACATTTCGCAGGGTCGCGCGGTCGTCTTCGTCTGTGAGAAATGCACCGTGGGTGCAACAGCCGACGTCCGGATTTTCGGCGTCAATACCTAAACAGGCTTCGGTACCAAACCGGCAACGGTACGTGGACAGCAACCACGTGAGATCCACCTGGATGATGTGCTCGGAATCGGCGGGGTCAATGAACTCCAACCATTCGCGAGGGTGGTCAGCGGGCATTTCGCGGCCCGCGCGGATGGATAGGTCAGCGGGTGTGCCCTCCGGATAGCCGGTGGCTAGCTCGTTGTTCGAGGTGCCCGATTCAATCTCCGCAGACGTTTCATTCACGTGTTCCACCGTAGACCCATTAGGCTGGGGTGCGTGCGATTAGGTGTGCTTGACGTAGGAAGCAATACGGTTCATCTGGTGGTCGTCGATGCACAGCGCGGCGGGCCGCCGACTCCAATGAGCAATTGGAAGACTCCCATGCGCTTGGTGGAATACCTGGACAAGAAGGGTGCCATCAACGAAAAGGGGCAGGAGAAGCTGCTCAACGGGGTGGCGCTGGCCAAGGAGATGTCAGACCAGTTCCGCTGTGAGGAAATGCTGCCTTTTGCCACCTCCGCAATCCGTTCGGCTGAGAATGCCGAGGAAGTGCTGGACAGGGTAGAGAATGAAACCGGCGTGCGCCTGCGGATTCTGTCGGGGGACGAGGAAGCGCGGCTGACGTTCCTGGCGGTGCGGCGCTGGTACGGCTGGTCTGCAGGGCGTATCTGCGACCTGGACATCGGTGGCGGCTCCCTGGAGATGTCCATTGGCATGGACGAGGACCCGGACGTCGCCTGCAGTGTGAATCTGGGTGCGGGGCGCTTGACCCGCGAATGGTTCGACACCGACCCGCCATCTAAAAAGAAAGTCGCGGAGCTGGGGGAGTTCATCGATGAAGAGTTGAATGATCCGGTGGAAAAGCTGCTGGATTCCGGCGATATTGACCTGGCGGTGGGTACTTCCAAGACCTTTAGGATGCTGGCGCGCCTGACGGGTGCGGCGCCATCTTCGGCAGGTCCGCGAGTCAAGCGCACCTTGACCCAGGCCGGCCTGCGCCAGCTGATCGCCTTTATTTCCCGCATGACCGCCGCCGACCGAGCGGAATTGGAAGGCGTGAGCGCGGAGCGTTCGCACCAGGTCGTTGCCGGTGCGCTGGTGGCCGAGGCGGCGATGCGCAAGCTGGACATCGAGGTTTTGCACATGTGTCCGTGGGCGCTGCGCGAGGGCGTGATCTTCCGTCAGCTCGACCATAATCCGGATCTGACGTAAATAACGCCAGTTGCTTCCGCCTATATGTAGGCGAGTAAAGTAGTGTGTTTGAAGACATATGTTTAAAGTGACGCTTGAGGGCAGTTGAGACTGCGCTGTAAGTGATCAAGTGATGGGATCAATGGATGAGTGAGAAGCTGACAGTCGCCGAACTTCTCGCCCGTAACGGGCGCGAACCAAGTTCTGCTGACACTGGCCGGCGTCGACGCCGTCACCGCAACTTGGAGAAGGGCGGCGTTTCCGTTGCCGAGCTGACGGGTTCCATTCCAGTAGTCCAGACCGAGGACGATGCCGCTGCGGATAAGTCTGCAGTCAAGCCTGCTGATAAGGCCGCTCCGAAGGATGCCGCTAAGGACGCTGCGACGGCGCAGCCCGAGAAGCGGGAGAAGCAGGAGAAGCAGGACCAGAAGTCCCAGCCGGATCAGCGTTCCGTAAGTCGTACCCCGGAGCGCCCGGAGGAGAAGACTGGCCAGCTTGCAGCTGCCAAGGACGCAAAGGAAGGCAAGGACTCCAAGGATGCCCAGGGCTCCCAGGGTGTAGAGGCTGAAAAGCCGACCTTCGGCGAGGTCGCGCGTGGCAAGGTGGCCGAAAAGCCGGAGGCTGAGAAACCCGAGGTCGAGAAGCCTGAAGTAAAGAAGCCGGAGGCCAAGAAGGCAACCAAGGAAGTTAAGCCGATCAAGCCTGCCGAAACGGGCAAGGCTGACAAGCCCGGCGCCGCCGACAAACCTGGTGACGCCGACAAGTCTGGTAAGACTGACAAGTCTCACAAGTCTGACAAGCCCGGCAAGTCTGGCAAGGCCGGAGTCGCAGCGGCAGCGGCAGCGGGCGGAGCTGGAGCAGTCGGCGCCGCTGGGGTTGCTAAGTCGACTGAGGCGGACGCTGCTGACAAGGTGGGCGTCAAGTCGGGGGTGCAGGCCACCAGTGACGAGCAGGCACAGTTCGCGCAGCTCGAAGAATCCCTCGAGGACGGCGAGGTCGTCGAGTACGAAGACGACACGATCTCCTGGCCCATGATGATCCTGCAGGCGATCCTGGCGATCGCCGTGGGTGTGGGCGTGTTCTTCGGCTTTAGCCTGATCTGGGCCAAGGCTCCGGCGGTTCTGGCGTTGGTGCTGGCCATCGCCGTGACGCTGCTGTTGGTCGGGTTGGTGCACGCGCTGCTGCGCCACCGCGACAAGCTGCTGATGATTCTCGCCGCCGTCGTCGGTTTGGTGCTGACGATCGGGCCGCGACTGATCCAGGGGCTGTAAGAAGTCTCCTGTGATGTGAGCGGGGCGCTGGTTGGGGAACCAGCGCCCTTTTTGGGTTTTGTGGGGAACTAGCGAACATTGGGGGAACTAGAACCTGGGGGCTAAGAATGGGCGGGTAGCAGGAAGCCGCCAATCCTGGCACGCTGGTTTATATGACTCAAATTGGAATTATTGGCGGAGGAAACATCGGCGAAGCCCTGCTCGCCGGAATCGTTGCGGACACCGAAGGTGCCGCAGACGCAAAGAAGATTATCGTCGCGGATCCGTCGCAGGAGCGGCTGGACGAGCTGAAGGATAAGTACGGCATGGTCACCGCCCGCGAGGGACGCGAGGCCGCCGAAGGCACCGACATCCTGTTCATCTGCGTGAAGCCCAACATCGTCCCCATCGTGCTGGACGAGGTGGCCGAGGTGCTGGACAGCAACTCTCAGGACACGATCGTGGTTTCCCTGGCGGCGGGCGTGACCATCAACACCATGGAGTCCGCGCTGCCCGCAGGCACCACCGTCGTCCGCACCATGCCGAACACCCCGATGCTGGTTGGCAAGGGTGCAATCGGCATCGCTGGTGGCCGCTTTGCCGAAGAGGATCAGCTGAACACGGTGCAGGACATCATGTCCAAGGTCGGCGAGGCCGTCATCGTTAAGGAAAAGGAGCTGGACGCAGTCACGGCCGTTTCCGGTTCCGGCCCGGCATACATCTTCCTGGTCGTGGAAGCCATGATCGAGTCTGCCGTACAGCTGGGGCTCGCCCGTCCGCTGGCGGAGAAGCTGGCCATCGCCAACGTGCAAGGCGCGGCCACCATGATGTCCCGAAACCTAGCAGAGGGCGGGGATACGCCGTCCGTTCTGCGTACCAAGGTGACCAGTCCCGGAGGAACCACTGCGGCGGCTCTGCGCGAACTGGAGGAGTCCGGCATTCGCGGAGCGTTCTTCCGTGCCATGGAGGCATGTAAGGACCGCTCCGAGGAACTGGGTGCGCCGAAGCCTGGTGCGAACGGAGCTAACGGCGATAACTAAGCGCGCCTGCGCCCGGCACGTGGGCGCGCGCTCCGCCCAAATGGGGTTAATTTCTGCCCCTCTCTGAGCGACCACAGTGATCTTTTTAGACACAACGGTTTAACACAAATCACGCCTGTTCAATCCGGTCACGCTCGGTAACGGGCGTGGGCTTGTGGCACCTCGAGTTGCGTAGGCCACAAGTAGCAATCTGCCCTCAATGGTCACCCTTGTTGCACATTATTCACATGGTTCACGTTATGATGGTTCGCGAGCGATCACGTGTGAAGTCCTGCAGGAGGGGAAGCCTGCAGCGCATGAGAGCGCAAAGAAAGTGATGATCTATGGCTAACACCGAAAATGGAACATTTCTGACCGTCGCAGAGGTCGCCGATCTGATGCGCGTGTCGAAGATGACTGTTTACCGTCTCATCCACTCGGAGGAGCTGCCCGCCGTACAGGTCGGCCGCAACTTCCGCGTTCGTGGATCCGCTGTTGAGGCGTACCTCGGAGCTTCCGAGTACAACCCCGGCCAGACCGGCTAATCAGCGAGACGCAACAGTCCCCCATTTTCGGAGTCAGGTGGCCTGAGCCACCCGCCCGGTGATGGGGGATTTTTGTTTCTGCAGGGTGCTGGGGGCTAAACTGTGGAACATTCGTGTCTACGGATGTGAAGCAACTCTTGCGCGGCAGCCCATAACGGCAGCCCCTTGTGGCAGGCAGCGTGCATCCGAGGACACATCTTCTCTACCGCCGTATAAGGTCCGGCGGTGGGGGAGCAGACCTTTAACCTGAAGAGATAACTAACCGAGAGAAACGAGGCTTACCCCATGGGTTCTGTCATCAAGAAGCGCCGCAAGCGCATGTCCAAGAAGAAGCACCGCAAGATGCTGCGCCGGACCCGCGTTCAGCGTAGGAAGCTCGGTAAGTAGCCTTCCGCTGCCGCATATAGAAAGAAACCCACCGCAGGCGCCCTTCAAAAAGGGGCGTGGCCACGGTGGGTTTTTGCGTTCCCGGGTGAGCTTTAGCGCCGCTTCCGCGCCCACATTCCCGCGCCGCCGGCCAGGCCCAGCAGGGCAGCCCCTGCTGCCAGCCGCGCCCCGCCGATGCGCCGGAGCGCGCGGCGCACCCGCCGGTAATCGCGGATCTCCCAGCCGCGTTCCAGTGCCGCCTTGCGCAGCTTGGAATCCGGGTTGATCGCCACGGCCGTGCCCACGGTGGAAAGCATCGGTAGGTCGTTCACGGAATCCGAGTATGCGGTGCAGCGCTGCAGATCCAGTCCCTCGTAGTTGGCCAGGGCGATAACGGCGTGCTTCTTCTCCTCACCGTGCAGCATGTGGCCGACCATCCGCCCGGTGAAGCGCCCATCCTTCACCTCCGCCACGGTGCCGAGCGCGCCGGTGAAACCCAGCTCCTTGGCGATGATCTGCGCCAGCTGCACCGGCGAGGCAGTCACCAGCCACACCTGCTGGCCCGCCTGAATGTGCATGTCGGCCAGCTCCTTGGTGTCCGGGAAGATGCGCTCCGCGATCGTCGCCGCCCAGATCTCCTGGGCCATGTCGATAACCTCGGATTCCTTGCGGCCCTTCACCAGCGCCAGCGCCTGCTCCCGGCCGCTGGAAATGTCGTCCGCGCTTTCTTTGCCCAGCACCCGGAACTTCATCTGCACCCAAATGAAGCCCAGCAGCTGTCGGGCTGTGAAGAAGCGCCGCTTCGCTAGCCCGCGGGCGAAGAGCAGGATCGAGGCGCCCTTGATCAGCGTGTTGTCCACGTCGAAGAACGCGCCGACTCCGGCATCCTGCGGGATCGAGGGGTCGGGGTGATCCAGATGCCGCGGCTTTTCCGCCGACAGCCCCGCGCCCTCCAGGTTGGCCAGCCCGGTGCGCAGCTGGTCGCCCTCGATCTCGTAGCTGTGCGCCAGCTGATCCAGCTGCGCCTCGCTGAGCTCCCAGAGCGCCTGTGGGGCGCCGGTGCCGTACCCGACCTGCAGGTTCTGTGTCGTTGGGGTGGAGTGTTCGTGTTTCTTGGGTTGGGACGCCACCTTCTCCGCCGCCAGACGTTCAGCATCGCTTGAGTGCTTCTCGCGGCGGGATTTTCCTAAACGTTCCTCCCGGAACTCGCGGAGGAATGACTGCGCAGTCAGGGACAGCGCGCGCAGGTATCCCCGCCATTCGCTGCCAATGTCGCGCAATTGCGCCAACAGGGCCGCGCGCTCACCCGCATTCCGGCCTGGGGCCGGGGTGGGGCGGTTCGACGGTTCTAGATCAGGCGCTGCATTCACACACAATAAGTTACCCCGAAAGTGCGACCAGGGCGCTGCCGAGAGCTATTAGTCCGAAGTTGTGCGGCGGGTAGCATGGAAGGCCGTGAACTCTGACAATAATTCCCCAGCCCAGCCCGCACGAGTGCAGCTGATCAGCCGCTCGACGTGCGGCTCCTGTGCCCGCGTGCACCAGCAAATCCTGCCCATCGCACACCGCTTCGGCACGACGGTGGAAGTGATTGAGCTGGACCGTGGTGGCGTCACCAAAGAAAAAGAGGAATTGGCACAAGAGTTCGGCGACCGCGTGCCCGTAGTGCTCGTCGACGACGAGGAGGTCGCGTGCTGGGAAATCGACGATGACGAGCTGATCGCGGCGCTGGAGCAGGGCTAGGGCGCTGTTTTGCCGCTATATAGCAGCCTCGCGAACTCGTTTTGGCAACGGGGTGGGTTAAGGGCTACCGTAGACACTCGTAACTACTTGGGGGTTTAGCCCCGCGCGCGGCCGTCCCCCAAGTGATCCCCGCAGGAGGCATGAAGACATATGAGTAGTAGCACCCGGACTGGTTCCGCGTCGGTGTTGCTGGTCGGACTGTCTTTTCGTTCGGCTCCGGTGACCATGCTGGAGCAGGCGACGGTCGCCGATGCGGACCTGCCGAAGATGCAGCTATCGCTGGTGGATAACGACGTGATCTCCGAATCGCTGGTGCTTTCCACCTGCAACCGCATGGAGTTCTACACGGTCGCCAACGCTTTCCACTCCGGGCTAGATCACGTGGTGGACACGATCGCGCAGTTCTCTGGGCTGGAGACCACCGAGCTGGAGCCGCACTTGTACGTTCATTACGCGGACTCCGCGGCCGAGCACATGCTGAAGGTCGCCTCCGGGCTGGATTCGATGGTCATCGGCGAACAGCAGATCATCGGCCAGATGCGCAGCGCCTACCAGTCTGCCAACGAGACCGGCACGGTCGGGCGCACCCTCCACGACCTGACGCAGCGCGCACTGCGGACGGGCAAGCGCGTGCACTCCGAGACCGCCATCGATTCGGCGGGTGCCTCCATGGTGTCTTTCGCCGTGGACCAGGCGCTGCGCTTCATCGAACCCGCACGTGCTCTTTCTTCTGTTGTGGATGACGCCCCCTCGTCCCAACCCCTCGCCGGCCACCGCGCGCTGATTATCGGTGCGGGGGCTATGGCATCCCTGGCTTCCACCCACCTGGGCAGGCTGGGTATCGACCACGTGACCGTGGCCAACCGCACGCTGTCGCGCGCGGAGAACCTGGTGAACCACGCGCGTGAGGCGGGGGTGGATGCCTCCGCCGTGCCGCTGGACGGGGTGGCAGACTGCCTGAGTGCCGTGGACATTGTGGTTTCCGCAACCGGTGCGGTGGGCAATGTGGTCACCGAGCGGGACGTACGCGCGGCCATGGGGGCAGCTGGCACGAAGGTGCTGATTGATCTGTCCATGCCTGCGGACATCGAGCGTTCCGTGGCTGACATCGACGGCGTGAAGCTGCTGAACATCGAGGAGCTCACGACGATGGCCGGCGACCGGGTGCAGGACGAGGATCCGGCGCGCGAAATCGTGGCCGACGAGCTGCAGAGCTTCCTGGAGCAGCAGCGTGCGCAGTCCGTGGTGCCCACCGTGAAGGCCCTGCGGCAGAAGGCCGGGGAGGTCATGGCCGAAGAGCTGATGACGCTGGAGCGGCTGACCCCCGACATGTCAGAGGCCGACCGCGCGGCTGTGGTCAAGTCGATGAAGCGCGTGGTGGATAAGCTGCTGCACACCCCAACGGTGCAGGCCAAGAAGCTTTCCGCCGGTGGCCAGCAGGTCAGCTACCCGGATGCATTGGCTGCCTTGTTCAACCTGCCCAACGGGATGGTGGATTCGGTGACCCAGCCGGGGCAGACCGACACCAGGCCGGCCCAGACCGCGGGAACCTCTGCCCGTGCCGATCAAATTCCAAGCGCTGCCCGCATTAGCCAGGTAGCGAAGGAGGCTTAAGACTTTCCATGTCCGCAACGTCGAATAGCGCTAATCCCGCTAACGCCACCAACGCCGCTAACTCAGCTAAGTCAGTGGCCGGTGGCGACCGCACTTTCCTGATCGGCACCCGCAGGTCCGCACTGGCTACAACGCAGACCAGCCACGTCCGCGCCGGGATGCAATCCGCTGGCTACGCCGCAGAGCTGCACTTGGTGCAGACCCCGGGCGATGCCTCCCAGGCGGCGCAGACCCCGGTCGCGCAGATTGGCGTGGGAGTGTTCACCGAGACGCTGCGCAAGGCCTTGGAAGCCGGTGAGTGCGACGTGGCCGTGCATTCCTTCAAGGATCTGCCGACTGCTCCGGACCCGCGTTTCCGCACAGTCGTCCCGCGTCGGGTGGACCCGCGCGAGGTGCTGGTCAGCCGAAGCAACCAGCCCCTGCTGGAGCTGCCCCAGGGCGCCAAGGTGGGCACGTCCGCCCCGCGCCGCGTTTCCCAGATCCGCGCGGTGCGCCCGGACCTGGAGCTTATGCCGCTGCGCGGAAACATTGATACCCGCATGGGGCGGACGGAAAAGGATCTGGACGCGGTGGTTCTGGCACGCGCGGGCCTGGAGCGCGTCGGCCAGCTGGACCGCGCCGCCGAGTCGATCGACCCGTCCACGATCATGCCCGCGCCCGCTCAGGGCGCGCTGAGCGTGGAGGTTCGCGCGGATGACGAGGCCGCCTGGCAGGCCGTTCGCCACCTGGATCACCTGCCCAGCCACATGGCTGCCGTGGCCGAGCGCGCCGTGCTGTCCACCCTGGAGGCCGGCTGCACCGCGCCGGTTGCCGCATACTCTGAGTGGGTGGAGCAGGAAGGCACAGAAGGCACAGAAGGCACAGACAAGGGCTACGTCCTGCGCGTATTTGGTGGCGTGTTCGCCATGGATGGTTCCCGCAAGCTGGTGCGCAGCGGCGAGGCTGCCTTCGACATTCCGGATCCGACCGCGGACGAGGGATTCCCAGCCGCCCAGGAGCCCCGCTGGCGCGAGTGCATAGACGCCGCCAGGGCTATAGGCACCGACATAGGTAGAGCGTTACTCGAGGACGGTGCCGCCGAGTTAGTGGCCGAGGCTGAATAGCTTTTTCTTCGGCGCGGCCCCCTGCGGCGCCCCGCCCCCTCAAACTTCACCGGCACCGTGCACGTAGCCACCGGGCTACATGCGCACGGCTGCCCCAAGCAGATTTTTCAAGACACAATTACAGACCCGACAAGTTAGAAAGTTCCACTATGACCGATTCCGGAAATGCCCAGGTAGGAGGCGCTGATTCCGCCGCAGTGGCGGCAGCTGCCGACCTGGCACCCACTGGATGCGGCCGGATCCTCTTCGTGGGCGCGGGCCCCGGAAACCCGGAGCTGCTGACCATCCGCGCGCGCGACATTCTGGAGACCACCGCCCATGCGTGGGTGGATCCGTCGGTATTGGAATCCGTGCAGAATATCATCGCCACCCGCCTGCCGGTGCCGCAGGAGAAGTTGGATGCCGCCGAGGCAGAGTGGGAGGCGAAGGTAAAGGCCGCCAAGGAGGCCGGCGCGCGTCGCCGACCGCCGCGCCCCGCACCGCCGACCGCTGCGGAGATCGTGCTGGCCGCCCCGGCGGACACCGACCCTGAGATTGACGCAGAGGCAAGTGCAGGGGCCAACGCAGGTGCCGGCACAGATACTGGTGCAGATGCTGGCGCAGAGACCTACGGCGAGCCGGTGCCGGATGCCGTCGCCCCGGACGTTCTGGCCGAGCAGATGGTCGCCTGCGCCAAGGCAGGCAACGACGTTGTTCGCCTCGTCGCCGGTAACCCACTGAGCAACCCGGCGGTCATGCACGAGCTGCAGCACGTCGCGGCAAGCCCCGTGGAATTCCAGGTCATCCCCGGCATGACCGGATCCGTGGCCGTTCCCGCCTTCACCGGTATTGGCCTTGGCCCGGACGTCACCGAGGCTGATGTTCGCGGTGGGGCCGACTGGGATCAGCTGGCTGCCTCCGGGCTGCCGTTGATCCTCACCGCCGCCCCGGGTGACCTGGCGACCATCGCGCAGGAGCTGAAGGCCCGCGGCATCGCCGGGACCACTCCAGCGACCGTTACGCTACATGGCACCACCCGCCGCCAGCGCAGCTACGATGCGACTCTGGATACGCTGAAATCCATCACCACCCAGTCCGGCCCCGCCGCCAAGGATGGCGAGCTGCCCGCCGAGCTGATCGTCACGCTGGGTTCCCAGGTGGGCAACCGCTCCAAGTACTCCTGGTGGGAAAACCGCGCCCTGTATGGCTGGACCGTGCTGGTGCCGCGCGCCAAGAACCAGGCCGGCCCCATGAGCGCCCGCCTGGCCTCGCACGGCGCTATCCCCGTGGAGGTGCCCACCATCTCCGTCGAGCCACCTCGTAGCCCCGTGCAGATGGAGCGCGCCATCAAGGGGCTGGTCGATGGCCGCTACCACTGGATCGTCTTCACCAGCGTCAACGCAGTGAAGGCCGTGTGGGAGAAGCTGCGCGAGTTCGGACTCGACGCCCGCGCCCTGGCGGGCGTGCGCGTGGCCGCAGTGGGGCCGAAGACCTCCCAGGCAGTGAAGGACCTGGGAATCACCCCGGAACTGCTGCCGAAGGACGATGCGCGCAACGCAGCCGGCCTGGTGGATGTCTTCCCGCCGCACGACCCAGACCTGGACCTGGTGGATCGCGTGCTGCTGCCGCGCGCCGACATTGCCACCGACGTGCTGGTCGACGGCCTGATCGACCTGGGCTGGGACGTAGAGGACGTCGTGGCCTACCGCACCGTCCGCGCCGCCCCGCCCAGCCCGGAGATCCGCGACATGATCAAGACCGGCGGCTTCGACGCAGTCTGCTTCACCAGCTCCTCGACCGTGAAGAACCTGGTAGGCATCGCGGGCAAGCCGCACACGCGCACCATCATCGCCTGCATCGGGCCGATGGCTGCACAGACCGCTCGCGAGCACGGCCTGCGCGTCGACGTCATGCCCGAGGCCGCTGGCGTGCCGGAGCTTGTGGACGCCCTCGCTGACCACGTGGCTGACCTGCGCGCCAAGGGACAGCTTCCGCCTCCGCGGAAGCGGAGGCGGCGTCGTAAAAAGACGAGCGAGAAGAAGGACACCGGGGCCTAACAAGCCCGTCCGGACGCGGGAGTAGCATCGTTGGCATGACTTCGAACTACACCCCGTTCCGCCGCCCCCGCCGACTCCGCACGACCCCGCAGATGCGCAACTTCACTGCGGAGACGGACCTGAACCCCAACCGGCTGGTGCTGCCGATGTTCATCGCCGATGGGCTGGACGCCCCACGGGACATCACCAGCCTGCCCGGCGTGCAGCAGCACACCGAGGATTCGCTGCTACGCGCGGTGGAGGAAGCCGCGAACGCAGGCGTGGGATCCATCGACCTGTTCGGAGTGCCGCTGGATGAGGACAAGGATGCGACCGGCAGCCAGTCAGTAGCCGAGGACGGCATTCTCAACCGCGGCCTGCGCGCCGTCCGCGAGCGCTTCGGCGACGACATCCTGGTGATGGCCGATACGTGCCTGGACGAGTTCACCGACCACGGCCACTGTGGCGTGCTCTCCACCGACCGCTACGGCCACCAGATCGTGGACAATGACGCAACCCTGCCGCAGTACGCGAAGATGGCAGTTGCGCAGGCCGAGGCCGGCGCGCACATCGTGAGCCCCTCCGGAATGATGGACGGGCAGATCCGCCACATCCGCGAGGCGCTGGACGAGGCCGGCCACCAGGACGTATCGATCATGGCCTACTCCGCGAAGTACGCCTCCGCGTTCTTCGGCCCCTTCCGCGAGGCCGTGGGCTCCTCCCTGCAGGGCGACCGCCGCACCTACCAGCAGGACCCCCGCAACCTGCGGGAATCCATCCTGGAAACCCAGCTGGACATCGACGAGGGGGCGGACATGGTGATGGTCAAGCCCGCGATGCCCTACCTGGACGTACTGCGCGAAGTGGCGAACATGTCCCCGGTGCCCGTGGCTGCTTACCAGGTCTCCGGTGAGTACGCGATGATCTCCGCAGCTGCCCAGAACGGTTGGATCGACGAGGAAGCTGCGATCATGGAATCCATCTATGGCATCCGCCGCGCCGGGGCGGACATCATCCTGACCTACTGGGCAACCCGCGTGGCGCAGATGCTGCAGGGCTAAGATGCTTAACCACCAGTAATCACAGTAGGCTAGATGGCTGTATGAACAGCACCGACAGCAGCGCACATATGAGCACACAGCAACACGACCCCCGCCTCCAGGGTGGTTCCCAGGGCGGCCCCCAGCAGGGATCGCACGGCCAGCAGCCGGGGCCACAGCGGGGCCAGCAGAACCTGCAGGGGCAGCCGGGGCCGCACGGCCCGCAGGGGCCGTATGGTTCACACGGCCCGCAGCAACCCCCGAAGCCGCCGAAGCCTCCGAAGGTGGGGCGGAAGGACGGCCTCGCGCCGAACCTCAAGGAGGCGCCGGAAGACGTCCGCTACGGCGTATGGGCCTGGCTGGCGGTAGCCGTGCTGCAGCTGCTGGCAAGTGTGGTGCAGTTCGTGGCCAACATTGTCGACCCGCGTGCACTGACCCAGAGCAGCCAGGGCATCCTCGATAGCCAAAGCGGCATGTTCGCCAGCGTTCTTGCAGATCAGGATGCCTCCGAGATCGCCACGCAGGTAAACATCAGCTCACTGATGTGGGGCATTATCGCCTCGGCAGCCTGTGCCTACTTGGCCTGGCGCGCAGGCCGCGGAGCTCCGTACTCCCGCCTGTTCTTGAACGTCGCCTCCGTGTTCATGATCTTCAACGCGGTGCTCATCACGTTCGCTAGCGGGCCGGACTTCATGCCCGTAGGCTTCGTGCTGCTCATCGGCATCCTGACCATTCTGTCCGGCGTATGCGCTGCGCTGGGCCTGTGGTTTATGTCCCGCCCGGAGAACCACGACTGGCTGGGTATGCCCAGCGTCAAGGAGATGGAGAAGTACTCCAAGGAGATGGAGGAGTACAAGGCGGAAACGCGGCGTCAGAAAGAAGAGCGAAAAGAACAAAAGAACAGCGACGATAAAGACCGCACCGATCACACCGACCACACCTGGGGAGGGCGCTGACCATGCCCGCGATGTTTCCTTCGATGGTTCCGGGTGGCCAGGATCCTAACCGCGACGTTAAGTACTGGCAGCCCGGGGACCCCACGCCGCGCCTTGTGATCGTCAGCTTCGCCATGCTGGTGGTTGTGGGGCTGCTGATGATCTTCTTCGGCGTGCTGGCCCTGACGGCCTCGTGGGATCGCGAGCCGATGAACGCAGAGGAAGCCGAGAACATGGACTTCGTGCGCAACAACGTGCGCATTCTCGGCGGCATCAACGTCGTAGTCGGCGCGGTGCTGGTCTACTTCTCCCGCGGCGTGCGCGACGGCTACCGCGGCAAGCGCCGCCTGGTGCTGTGGTTCGGCGCGCTGGGCATCCTGTTCATGCTGGCGGGCTGGGTTTTCGGGTTCACCGGCCCCGGCCAGGCCATCATGGCCTTGCTGTTGGCAGTCGCGCTGCTGCTGGCCTACCGCCCTGCGGTTAACCCGTTTTTTGACGCCGGGCATCGGCTCGACGGCCCACCCATCGAAGGCGACGGCACCCTGCCGGGCGACAGCCTGCGGAGCTAGCGAAGATGACTGAGCAGGACTCAAAGATCGTCCCGGCCAGCAGCCGGGCGGCGCGAAAAGCTGCCGTGGGTGTCGACGACGTCGACGAAGCGATCCTGCAGGCCCGCGAGGCGGCGGCGAAGGCCGGCTTCGACATGGACCGCACGCCGTCCACCGAAGAAGAGGCCGACCGGGTGGCACGCGAACACTGGGGGCTTGCCAGTTTCGCCTACCGCCTGGAAGGACTGGAATCCGCGGTGGCCGCCACCACCGTGGAGGAGGAACTCAACGACATTCCGGGCGTGCAGGCCGCGGTGGTGTACTCCACCGGCATGGCGTGGATCTCCGCTGAAGATCACGTGCTGCCCGCCCAGATCCAGGAGGTGCTGGAAAAGCACAACCTGGATAGCTGGCTGACGGATTCCTCCCTGCGCCGCCGCGCCTCGCGGCTGGAGATCGAGGAAACGCGCCGGCGCATGCGGCGCCATGCCAGCGACCACAGAAGGGCATGGGCTGCGGCGGAGAGCCGCAAACGGCGCGACCGGAACAAGGTGGAGATGGATAGGTTCCGCCGCCAGAACCCCTTCGACTCCACCGAGGGTCTGCACACCGCCCGGCAGCTGATTACGCGCATGCGGTTGATCGTCGCCGTGGTGCTGGGGCTGCCGGTGGTGGTTCTGCAGCTGGTTTCCGCCTGGCAGTTCGACTATTGGCAGTGGGTCTGCTTGGCGCTGGCCACCCCAGTGGCGACGTGGTGCGCGTGGCCCTTCCACCGGGCCTTTTTCGGCGGTTTAAGGCGGGGGCAATCCGCCCTGGATGGCGCCAGCTCCGTGGCGATCCTTCTGGCCTACTTGTACTCGGCGTGCACCCTGATTTTCACTTCCGCCGGCAACGTGGGTTGGCACAGCCATCAGGTGCTGTTCGCCGGAGTGTGGTCTGCGCAGGACATTAAGGGAGCAGTTTTCTTCGACGTCGCCTGTGGCGGCACTATCCTGCTGCTTTTCGGCAGGCTACTTTCCCGGCGCACGGCGCTGCGCTCGAAGTCGATCCTATCCGTGCTGACTGTGCCCGCCGCCAAGGAAGTCACGGTGGTGCGCAAGACTCGTAAGTCGAAGACGGAAAAGAAGGACATTCCGATCGCGGAGATCCGCACGGGCGATGACATCATCATTCATACCGGCATGATGGTGCCCAGCGACGGCGAGATCATCAGTGGTAAGTCCCTTGTGGACATGGGGCCCGTCGGCGGTATGCACCGTACTTTCGAGGTCTCAGTCGGCGACCGCATCTTTGCCGGTGCCCGCAATCACGGCGGCACGTTGAAGATGCGCGTGCACGCCACGGGTTCCTCTACGCGCCTGGCCGCCATGCACCGTTGGGTGCGCGGGTCCGCGTTGGACGAGACTCGTCTTACCCAGCTGACAAACCGTACCGCCAGCCTGCTTGTGCCGTGGGCTTTCGTGCTGGCTGCAGTGGACTTCATCGCCTGGCTGGCCATTACTAAGTCCGTCGATGCGGCGATGGCTACCGCCCTCTCCCTGTTGGCAGTCGTCGCGCCGGTTGCCCTGGCTCTGTCTGCGCCGTTGGCGCTGCGTTTGGGGCTGTGGCGTGCTGCCACTGCGGGTGCTCTACTGCGCGATACGAGTACCATTCACAAGCTCGCTGAGGTGGACGCCATCGTCTTCAACCGCGTGGGCACCCTCACCGATGGGCCGATGCATGTCATCGGCGTGACGCCTGTCAAGGGGGAGAACCCGGACCTGATCCTCCGTGTGGCTGGCGCTCTGTCCCTGGAGTCGAATCACGCGGTCTCTCAGGCGCTGGTGCGCGCCGACCGCGAGGCACGCGACAGTGGTGCTGGCGGGGAAGGGATTCCCCACTGGCTGGATGTGGGCGAGGTGAAGATCACCAAGGACGGCACCTTCGAGGGAATGGCGGAGTTGCCGATTGAAGGGGAAATGCGCCACGTCAAGGCACGCCTGTGGCGCCCGCACGACCTGGGCGAGATCCGTGATCCGCGCCTGGCGACGGCAGCTTTGAACGGCGGCTCGCCCGTGATCGTCAGCTGGAAGGGCAAGGACCGCGGCGTCATTAACCTGGCAGATAGTTTCAAGGACGATGCCCCGGCTGCGATCGACCAGCTGGAGGATATGCAGATGGAGACGTACATGCTCTCCCGAGACATCTATCCTGTGGCACGCCGTACGGCGAACGCACTCGGCATCTCCACCGTGTTGGCCGGCATCGCACCGAATCGCAAGGCGGCCACTGTGCGCGGTGTCCACGCCATGGGCGTGCGCGTGGCGATGGTGGGCGATAGTGACGTGCTGGGTGCGCTGCGAGTTGCGGATGTGGGCATCCTCATGACTTCTTCCAACCGCATCGATCCCTCTGCCGCCGAGGTAGCGGACGTGGTGATGCAGCGCGAGGATGTTTCCGCGCTGCCGGAGCTGGTGAACCTGGTTCGACACATCCGCAACACCACTGACTGGAACGTGTGGTTGTCCTGGACCTATAACGCGGTCGGCGCGACTCTAGCAGTCGTCGGCGTGCTCAACCCCCTGCTGGCCACGGTGTTTATGCTGCTCAGTTCCACTTTGATCGAGAGCCGGAGCGCCCGCATTTTGCACCGCAACTACGCGCGCGGCACGCTCCGCCAGACCCACTCGTGGCAGGGCTGGGTGGAGCGCCGGCGGGAGATCCGCGAGTTGCGCAAGCAGGAGAAGCAGCGCGCCGAGGCGATCTCCCTGGCCCGTGCGGAGGCCGCGGACGAGGAGTATGAGCAGTCCCAGCGTTAGCCGCGCTAGGCTGGTGGGGATTGCAAGCTAACCACTAGTGAAGTGGCAGGAAGGATCCTTTTCGTGTCTGTTAATGCCGACCCTCAGCACTCGAATAACTCTCATAACCAGGCCAGCGAGAAGGCCTTCGACCGGGCTCGCACGCTGATCCCGGGCGGGGTGAACTCTCCGGTTCGCGCGTTCGGATCTGTGGGCGGCACCCCGCCGTTTATCACCTCCGCGAAGGGCTCCACGCTGCACGACGTCGACGGCAACTCCTACGTGGACCTGTTTTGCTCCTGGGGCCCGATGATCCACGGGCACGCACACCCGCAGATCGTGGAGGCAGTTCGGGAGGCCGCGGGCCACGGCCTTTCCTTCGGTGCGCCGACCACGATGGAGGTTGACCTGGTAGAGGAGATCGTCCGCCGCACTTCCGTGGAGAAGGCCCGCCTGGTGAACTCCGGCACCGAGGCCACGATGTCCGCCATCCGCCTGGCCCGCGGCTACACGGGCCGCGACAAGATCTTGAAGTTCGAGGGCTGCTACCACGGTCACGTCGATTCGCTGCTGGTGGCGGCCGGTTCCGGAGTGGCTACGTTTGGTCTGCCGGATTCCCCGGGCATCACCAAGGCCGCCGCGGGCGATACCGTCGTGGTGCCTTACCGTGACGTGCAGGCCGTAGAAGATGCGTTTGCCTCCCACGCGGGCGAGATCGCCGCGATCATCGTGGAGGGTGCCGCCGGCAACATGGGCACCGTTAACCCGCATGGCTTCAACGCGGAACTGCAGCGAATTGCCCACGAAAACGGGGCCCTGCTGATCGTCGATGAGGTCATGACGGGCTTCCGCGTCAGCGAGTCCGGCTGGTACGGCAAGGACGGCGTGGCCGGCGACCTGACCACCTTCGGCAAGGTCGTCTCCGGTGGCCTGCCCGCCGCCGCTTTCGGTGGCAAGGCGGAGATCATGGATCACCTCGCGCCGGTGGGGCCGGTCTATCAGGCCGGTACTCTGTCGGGCAATCCAGTTGCAGTCGCCTCGGGCTTGGCCTCTTTGAAGTTGGCTGACGCCGCCGCGTACCAGAAGCTCGATGCGAATGCTGACGCGCTGGCAGGCATCCTGTCCGACGCTTTGACGAAGGCCTCCGTGGCCCACCACATTCAGCGCGCGGGCAGCATGGTGAGCGTGCGCTTCGCCGAGGGGGAGGGTGCGA
Source organism: Corynebacterium evansiae (assembly GCF_027570065.1). NCBI lineage: Bacteria > Bacillati > Actinomycetota > Actinomycetes > Mycobacteriales > Corynebacteriaceae > Corynebacterium > Corynebacterium evansiae. Next base: position 161,755 of record NZ_JAKMUT010000001.1, read on the forward strand.
ACTTCGCAGACATGAAGGCCGCGGATACCTTCCGCTACCCGGCCTTCTTCCACGCTTTCTTGGACGGCGGAGTATTCCCGCCGCCAAGCGTGTTTGAGACCTGGTTCGTCTCCACGGCACTGACCGATGCCGACTTCGAGAAGATCGCGGCGGCCGCCACCCCGGCTGCGGAGGCTGCAGCGGCGGCCACCCCTGCGGTTTAAGTTTCGTGCTGGGGTCTAATTCAAGGAATCTAAAACCCCAGTAAGAAGCACTTAAAGCAGGGTTTGCCTTACTTGGGTTGGGGTGCCGGGCACGCTAAGCTAGGTGACCATGGCAACGATCGTTCACCTTGTACGGCACGGAGAAGTGCATAACCCGGATCGCATTCTCTATGGCCGTTTGCCCGGCTATCACCTCTCCGAGCGGGGGCGGAACATGGCGCATGCCACCGCAGCCGACCTCGCTGACCACGACGTGGTGTACCTGGCTGCCTCCCCGCTGCAGCGGGCGCAGGAAACCGCCCGGCCGTTCTCCGAAAAACTGGGCCTGGAGGTCCACACGGACGAGCGCATTATCGAGGCGGGTAACGATTTGCAGGGTCTGCACATCAAGGGCGTACGCAGCGCGCTGTGGAATCCGAAGCGTTGGCCCATGCTGAAGAACCCCACCATCCCCAGCTGGGGCGAGCCCTACCAGGAGATCGCCGACCGGATGTGGGAGGCCGTCGACGCGGCGCGTGAAAAAGCCCGCGGGCACGAGGCAGTGCTAGTCACCCACCAGCTGCCGATCGTGATGATCCAGCGCGACGTGCAGGGCTTGCCCCTGGCGCACAACCCGGCGGATCGCCAATGCGAGTTGGCCTCCGTTACCTCGCTGGTATTCGACGGTGGACAGCTGACGGACATCTACTATTCCGAACCGGCGCAGGAGATTTAAGGTGCGTAAAAAGCTAACGGCAGCGCTCACGGCAACTCTGCTCGCCAGTGGGGCGGCGCTTACCGCCTGCGGTGAGGAAAGCACCGCGGGTAAGGACGCGGTGGCCAGTGGTGGAACGTTTGAATTCGTCGCCCCCGGCGGGCAGACCAGCATCCACTACGAACCAGAGGAGCGCAAGGAAGTCGCCGACTTCACTGGCACCAACCTGGACGGCGGCGATGACATTAACCTTTCGGACTTCGAGGGGCAGGTCGTAGTGCTGAACGCCTGGGGCCAGTGGTGTGGGCCGTGCCGAAGCGAATCCGACGACCTGCAGCGTGTCCAGGAGAAACTGGAGAAGGACGGCGGTGGCACCATCCTGGGCATCAACGTGCGCGACAACGTCAAGGAAAAACCGCAGGATTTTGTGAAGGACAACGGGATCACTTACCCGTCGATCTACGATCCACCGTTTAAGACCGCCCTGGCGCTTGGCGGCGTGCCGGCCTCCGTGATTCCCACCACCATCGTGTTGGATAAGCAGCACCGCCCGGCTCACATCTTCCTGAAGGAGATCACGGACAAGGAACTCTGGGAACAGGTCGAGCCGCTGTTGGACGAGGAAGCGTAAATGATCCTCGCGGAGTCCATCGGAGAGACTTTCGCGGATACGGCCGCAGCCGGTCCGCTACTGCTTGCGTTGCTGGTATCTGCCGCCGCTGGCCTGGTTTCCTTCGCCTCCCCGTGCGTGATTCCGCTGGTACCGGGGTATATTTCCTACCTCGCCGGAGTAGTGGGTGCGGAGACCGAGTACACGGAGCAAGGCACGGTGGTCAAAGCCAGACGCGGCCGGGTAGCCACCGCAGCGCTGCTGTTCGTGCTGGGCTTCACGGTGGTGTTCGTGCTGGCCACAGTCACGGTCTTCGGGGTGATCAGCGCACTGAGGCTGAACCAGGACCTGCTGATGCGCATCGGTGGCGTGGTCACCATAGCCATGGGCGTGGTGTTCATGGGCTTCATTTCCCCTCTGCAGCGCGACACGCGCCTCAGCCCAAAGCGCTGGACCACCATCGCCGGGGCACCGCTGCTGGGCGGAGTGTTCGCTCTGGGCTGGACACCCTGCCTGGGTCCCACATTGGCCTCCATCATTTCGGTATCCGCCGGCACCCAGGGGATGACGGCCGCCCGAGGTGTGATCTTGATCGTCGCTTATTGTCTGGGCCTCGGGCTACCATTCATTGTCGTGGCGCTGGGGTCCTCGAAGGCGCTGACGGGCGTCGGCTGGCTGCGCAAGCACTCCCGCACCATCCAGATGATCGGTGGGGCGCTGCTGGTCATCGTCGGCCTGTTGCTGGTCACCGGGCAGTGGGCGGTGTTCGTGGACTATATCCGGGAGGTATTCATCTCGGATAAGACCCTGCCGATCTAAGCCGATTCGCTGCCGTCGGCTTAAGGGAAAAGGTCGCGGCCGAGAAGTGGGCGTCAATAATAACGAGAGAGCGAAAGTACGAAAGAGCAACCATGCTGAAAACGATCCTGAGCTTGCCGAAGAAGGGCTGGCAGTGGCTCACGAAGATGAAGACTGCCCTGGTGCTGCTTTTCCTGCTGGCGCTGGCTGCGATCCCAGGTGCGCTGCTGCCACAACGGTCGCTCAATGAGGGCAAGGTTGCCGAGTATATTGACGCCAACGGCAAGACCGCCGAGGTCTTCGACAAGCTACAGCTTTTCGACGTCTTTGGGTCCACCTGGTTTGTGGCGATCTACGTACTGCTGTTTATCTCCCTGGTCGGCTGCATTTTGCCGCGCAGCATCGACCACTACAAGGCCCTGCGTTCCTCCCCGCCGCCGGCGCCGAAGCGCCTGGACCGCATGCCCTACCACTACTCCGGAACCGTCGATGAATCGGTGGAGGACGTGCAGAAATCCCTGCGCGAGGAGTTTAAGGGCTGGAACGTCAACGAGGTCGATAAGGAAAACGACCGCGCCGGGGCATGGTCCATGTCCGCAGAGAAGGGCTATCTGCGCGAGGCTGCGAACCTGATCTTCCACCTGTCTCTGGTGGGCATTCTCATCGCGGTGGCTATGGGCAAAATGGTGTACTACGAAGGCCAGGTCATCGTGGTGGCCGGGACGGATACCGAGCAGTCGCAGTTCTGCAACTCCGCAGTTTCCAACTTCGATTCCTTCCGCAACGGCCCGGTGTTCGACGGCACTGGGCTGACTCCTTTCTGTGTAAACGTCAAGGACTTCAAGGCCGACTACCTGCAGAACGGTCAGGCGGTGGGCTTCGAGTCCAACATCGACTACGCCGGCAAGGAGGATGCCTTCAAGCCGACCGAGGAGTGGGAGCACGAGACGCTGAAGGTGAACCACCCTCTGCGTATCGAGGGCAACCGCGTGTACCTGCAGGGCCACGGCTATGCCCCGACGTTCACGATTAAGTGGCCGAACGGGGAGAAGCGCACCGAGACCGTGCAGTTCCGCCCGGACGACATGACGTACTTCCTGTCCTCCGGTGCAGTGCGCTGGGATCCGCCCGCGGGCATGTACCCGGATCTGCAGGAGCGCCGCCAAAACCAGATCTCCCTGCAGGGACTGTTCGCGCCATCGGCGGAGTGGACGGGGCCGAATGGAAAGGTGCTTTCCTCCAACTTCCCGGCGATGCGCGATCCCGCGGTGGCCATCGACATCTACCGTGGCGATACCGGCCTGGATGGCGGGCGCAGCCAGAACATCTTTGCGCTGGATTCGGAGGCCCTGCACTCCGGCCAGATGCAGATGCTGGACCGGGTGAACCTGGAGAAGGGCGAGTCCGTCACCCTGGACGATGGCACAGAGATCACCTTCGACGGTGCCAAGGAGTTTGTGAACCTGCAGGTCTCCAAGGACCCGACGACCACCTGGGTGCTGGTGTTTGCCGTGCTGATGCTGGCCTCGCTGGTCGCCTCCCTGGCAGTGAAGCGCCGCCGCTTCTGGGTGCGCATTACTCCGGAGGGCGAGGGCACCCGCATCCAGATCGCCGGCCTTTCCCGCACTGACTCCGCCGGCTGGGGCCGCGAGTTCAACCGCTGTGCCGAGCGCCTGCTGGGGCTGGAGGAAGAGGCCCTTGACGAGGAATACGATGTGGATTCCGACGACTGGGAGGACCACGTCGACGACCACCTGGAGCCACGGGGCTGAAATACCCCGAACGGGTGATTGTGGAAGCGCGTGAACAGGCGCTAAGCTGATAATTTGTAGCGATTTAAGACTTTTCTTTAGAAGGATTTTCGATGCAGATCGATCCGCAGCTATCCGAATTCTCCGACTTGGCCTTCCGCTCCGCAGAGTCCCTGTACCTGCTGGCACTCGCCATTTCCCTGGTCTTCTACGGGATGGTCCGCGTGGGCGCAGATCGCCGCCGCCAGCGCGCCGAGGAGCTGAAGAAGCTGCAGGCGGGGCACTCCGCGCGCGCTGCCTCCACCACCAAGGTGACCGTAGGCGCAGGTGCTACGGGCAATGCGGCCGACTCGGATGTTGCCGATGCCGGTGAGATTACGGGCGAGGACATCGAGCCCGACTTCGCCTCCTTCGAGGCACAGCTGCCGGAGCGCCTGCGCTCCGAGAGTATCTCCAAGACCCTGGATCGCTCCAACAAGCTCGGCGGCATCACCCAGTCCCTGGTCTGGCTGGCCATCGCAATCCACGCGGTGTTCGTGATCCTGCGCGGCCTGGCTGCCAACCGCTTCCCGTGGGGCAACCTGTTCGAGTACGTCGGCGTGGTCACCTTGTTCGCCATGATCGTTGCCGCGCTCATGATCCGCCGCAAGGCAATGCGTGTGATGTGGCCCTGGATCCTGACCCCGGTCGCCGGCCTGCTGTTTTACGCTGGCACCAAGCTGTACGCGGAGACCGCTCCGGTGGTACCGGCGCTGCAGTCTTACTGGTTCGTCATCCACGTATCCGTGGTGTCTATTGGCGCCGGCATCGGCTTGATCTCCGGCATGGCTTCCCTGATGTACTTGCTGCGCCGTAAGTACCCGAAGGGTGAGGAAAAGGGCTGGTTGGGCACTGTAGCCGCCCCGCTGCCGGATGTCACCAAGCTGGATGCACTGGCCTACCGCACCGCCGTGTGGGCACTGCCGATCTTCGGTTTGGGTATCATCTTCGGCGCCATCTGGGCGGATGCCGCATGGGGTCGCTTCTGGGGCTGGGACCCGAAGGAGACCGTCTCCTTCATCACCTGGATCCTCTACGCCGCCTACCTGCACGCCCGTGCCACCCCGGGTTGGCGCGGCCCGAAGTCTGCGTGGATCAACGTCTTCGCCTTCGCCACGATGGTCTTCAACCTCTTCTTCATCAACATGGTGGTCTCCGGCCTGCACTCCTACGCCGGCCTGAACTAGCCTGGCGTTAGATTCTTTGTCTTGCCCTAACTGAGGAAGGATCTTCCCGTGACCGAGCACAATGCCGCTCAGCACACCTTCATTTCGGACCTCACTGCCCCGAAGGACGTCGAAGGTGGTCGTGCTGTTCCACAGGTCAAGGTTGAAGCCAATGTCGATGGTGCCCGCGTGGTGCGCCTCGCCTTCCAGTCAGGAGATGTGTTTGCAGATCACAAGGCGCCGAAGCCGATTCTGGTGATGGGGCAGCAGGGTCGCATCGAATTCACTGTCTGGCCTGGTGCTGAAGCTGAAGGTACGCCTGAGATCGTGGAGCTAACCCCAGGTACCGCAATCCATGTACCTGCCCACCAGCTGCACGCTCTGCGTAGCCTCGGCGATGCTCCGGCAATAGCTACGCTGATCCTGCTAACAGGGGAGTAATGTGAGCAGTTTTTCCACCGTCCTCGTCACCGGCGGGGCTGGCTTCATCGGCGCGAACTTCGTTCATCGCACGCTGGAGACCAGGCCGGACGTCAAGGTTCTTATTTTTGACGCCCTCACGTATGCTGCGAATCCACTGAATCTGCGCACTGACGACGGCATCCCGCTGGAGGTTGCCTATCCGGGACGGGTGGAGTTCATCGAAGGCGACGTGGCGGATGCCTCGGCGTTCCGGGAGGCTCTCGAGCGGGCGATTACGCTTACCGAACAGCCCGCCTCACCGCAGGGGGCGCAGCAGAGCGTCAACAAGTCCCAGCAGTCTGCCACCGACCGGGTGGCGATCGTGCACTTCGCGGCGGAGAGCCACAACGATAACTCCCTGGCTACCCCCGCGATCTTCGCCCGCAGCAACGTGGAGGGCACCCTGAACGTCGCCCAGGCGGCCGCGGACCTCGGGGTGCGCCTGCACCACATTTCCACCGATGAGGTCTTCGGTGACCTCGCCCTGGACGATCCGAATCGCTTCACGGTGGATACCCCGTACAACCCCTCCTCGCCCTACTCTGCATCCAAGGCGGCGGCGGATCACTTCGTCCGCGCTTTTGTGCGTTCGCGGGGGTTGAAGGCCACTATCTCCAACTGCTCGAACAACTACGGCCCGCGCCAGCATCCGGAGAAGTTCATTCCCCGGCAGATCACCGGCCTCATCGAGGGGCATCGTCCCCGCCTATACGGCACGGGTGAGAACGTCCGCGACTGGATTCACGTGGACGACCACAACGATGCGGTGTGGAGGATTCTGGATTCCGGAAAACTGGGGGAGACCTACCTCATCGGCGCAGAGGGGGAGCGCTCCAACCTGCAGGTCGTGCGCGACCTGCTGGAGCTGTTCGGCCACCCGGCGGATGACTTTGTGCACGTCACCGACCGTCCGGGACACGACCGCCGCTATGCGATCGATCCCAGCAGCATTGCCGAGCTGGGGTGGCAGCCGCGCTTCACGGACTTCGCTTCCGGGCTTGCCGAGACGGTGGAATGGTACCGCCGCAATGAGAAGTGGTGGGTTGAGTCCAGGGCGGCGTCCGAAAAGAAATACCGCGCCACCGAACAAGAGATAACCGAAGAAGAGATCGATCCCGTGTAGCGTCACCCGCGCGGGGGTGGCCGCCCTTTTAAGCAAGGCTTGACTAACTTAGTGGGCCCTATGTAAGGTTCGGCTAACCGTATGTTCAGTTAGTTTGAATTTTGTAAGGGAAAAATGGCAAAGAATCGCATCAAGCTGCTGGCCGCACTCGTGGCAGCGGGAATGTCCCTGGCCGCCTGTGGCTCCGCCGACGAGAGCACCTCGACCAACCAATCCAGCGGAGATTCGATCTCCATCGAGGACAACAGCGGCGAACTGCAGGTTCCGAAGAACCCAAAGTCCGTGGTTGCACTGGATAACCGCAGCTTCGAGATCCTCAACGAGTGGGGAGTGGAACTTTCCGCTGCTCCGAAGAAGCTGGTTCCGGCGACCGTTACCGACTACAAGGACAACGAGGAGATCAAGGACCTCGGCAACCACAAGGAGCCCGACTTCGAGGCTCTGGTGGCAGCCCAGCCGGACCTGGTGATCAGCGGCCAGCGCTTCAAGGACCGCGACGAGGAGATCAAGGAACTGGTCCCGGATGCGGCCGTCGTGGAGCTGGAGCCCCGCGAGGATAAGCCGATGGACGAGGAGCTGATCCGCCAGATCACCACCCTGGGTGAAATCTTCGATAAGAAGGACGAAGCCGACAAGATGGTGCAGGACTTCAACGATGCGAAGGATCGCGCGAAGAAGGCCTACGACAAGCTGGATGGCGACAAGAAGGTCATGGCCGTCAACGTTTCCGGCGGCGAAATCGGCTACGTTGCGCCGCACATCGGCCGCGTATGGGGTCCTGTGTTCGACTGGCTGGGCATGGACCCGGCACTGGAGGTCGACAACGCCTCCAGCAACCACGAGGGCGATGACATTTCTGTCGAGGCCATCGCAGATGCGAAGCCGGACTGGATGCTGGTGATGGACCGCGACGGTGCCATCAACGCGGACAAGCCGGATTACTCCCCGGCGGCAGACGTGATCAAGCGCGCCGATGCGCTGAAGGGTGTGCCGGCGCTGAAGGAGGATCGCGTGCTCGTGGCACCGCAGGATACGTACATCAACGAGTCGATCACGACCTACACCGAGATCCTGAACTCCCTGGCAGACGCCTTCGAAGGGAAGTAAAAAGCGCGAATACTGCGCACCGCCGTGCAGCACCGCGCATTGCCGCGGTACAGCACCGCACAACGCTATAGAAAGTGAATTGACCAGCTGGAATGACTGCTCAGAGCACTACGTCACCCGAGGTTCGCAATGAACCTCGGGTTGCGCGTACCCGGGGAAAACTCGTCGACTGGAAGTTCCTGGTCGCCGCAGCGGTTGTAGGGGCGCTTCTCGTCGGCAGTCTGTTGATCGGCGAATACGATGTTTTCAACGCGCAAGATGGCATCGACATGTTCTCCATCACCCGCGTCCCGCGCACCATCGCATTGGTTTTGGCGGGCGCGGCGATGGCTATGTGCGGGCTGGTGATGCAGATGCTCACGCAGAACCGCTTCGTCTCACCGACCACCACCGGCACTACCGAGTGGGCAGGTCTGGGGCTGCTTTTCGTGATGATCGTCTTTCCCGGTGCGTCCGTGATGGGACGGATGGTCGGTGCCGTCGTGTTTTCCTTTGTCGGCGCGATGGTGTTCTTCTTCTTCCTGCAGCGGGTATCGCTGCGCTCCTCGCTGATCGTGCCGATTGTGGGCATCATGCTGGGTGCGGTCGTCTCTGCGGTTTCCACCTTTGTGGCTCTGCAGACGGACATGCTGCAGCAGCTGGGTGTGTGGTTCGCTGGTAGCTTCACCTCAGTCTACAAGGGCCAGTACGAGGTGCTGTGGGTGGTGCTGCTGGTCGTGGTAGGCGTGTTCCTGCTGGCCGACCGGCTGACCCTGGCTGGACTCGGCGAAGACTTCGCCACGAGTGTGGGCATGAACTACCGCCGGATCGTGCTGGTCGGCACCATCATGGTCGCCATCGCCGTGGGCGTGGTGACGGTCGTGGTCGGCAACCTGCCTTTCCTGGGGCTGATCGTGCCGAACATCGTCTCGATGATCCGCGGTGATGACCTGCGCAGCAACCTGCCGTGGGTGTGCCTTGTGGGCATCGCTACCGTCGCCGCCTGTGACCTGCTGGCCCGCACGCTGATCTCGCCTTTCGAAATCCCTGTTTCCGTGGTGCTGGGCATCGTCGGCGCTGTGGTCTTTGTCGTGCTGATTGTGAGGAACCGCTAATGACGAACCAAACCCTTGAGCGGCTGGTGCCGCAGCGTTTGCTCTCGAGCACGCCCGGCCGCTCCTCAGGCGCGTTCCCCACGCAGTCGATGGCGGCGAAGTACTGGCTAGCCCTCGGCATCATCGTTGTCCTGGGCGCGGCTTCCGCGGTGGGGCTGCTGGCCTATGGCAACCCGATGCCATTCGGCACGCGCGGCTTCTGGCTGCTGGCAGAGCGCCGCATGAACGCGGTGATCGCCATCGCCATCGTCGCGGTTGCCCAGGCCGTGGCCACGGTGGCGTTCCAGACGGTGACGAATAACCGCATCATCACCCCGTCGATCATGGGGTTCGAGTCGCTGTACGTGGCCATCCACACCTCCACTGTGTTCTTCCTGGGCGGCAGCGGTCTGGTGGAGGCCCGCACCATGACCACCTACATCATCCAGCTGGTGCTCATGGTCGGCTTCGCGCTGCTGCTGTATTCCTGGCTGCTCACCGGCAAGAACGCGAACATGCACGCGATGTTGCTGGTCGGCATTGTTATCGGGGCAGGTTTGGGGTCGGTGTCTACCTTTATGCAGCGCCTATTGACGCCCAGCGATTTCGACCTGCTGACCGCCCGCCTGTTCGGGTCGGTGAATAACGCGGAGCCGGAGTATTTTCCGATTTCTATCGTGCTGGTTGCCGTGGCCGCGGGCGCGCTGCTGTTGATGTCCCGCACTCTCAACGTGCTGGCCTTGGGGCCAGATGCGACAACGAACCTGGGCATTAATCACCGGGGCAAGGCGATCGTGGTGCTCATCCTGGTCGCGGTCCTCATGGCCGTCTCCACCGCGTTGGTTGGCCCGATGGCCTTCCTGGGATTCTTGGTAGCCACGCTGGCCTATCAGTTCGCGGGCACCTCCGATCACCGCTATGTCTTCCCGATGGCCATCGCCACGGCCTTCCTGGTACTGGCGGGCGCGTACTTCGTGATGAATCACATCTTCTACGCGCAAGGCGTGGTCTCGATCATCATTGAGCTGGTCGGCGGTACGGTGTTCCTCTACGTCATTCTTAGAAAGGGGCGACTGTGATCAAGCTGTCCGAAGTCGCTAAGAAATATAGTGACGCCTCCGGTTCCGGAGCCAGCATCGGTCCGGTGAACCTGGAGATCCCCGCCGGGGGAGTGACCTCCCTGGTCGGCCCCAACGGCGCGGGCAAGTCCACCCTGCTCACCATGATGGGCAGGCTGCTGGACCTGGACGAGGGAACCATCGAGGTCGCCGGCTTTGATGTGAGCACCACGAAGTCCAAGGACCTGGCGAAGGTGCTGTCGATCCTGCGCCAGGAGAATCACTTCGTCACCCGCCTGACGGTCCGACAGCTGGTGGGCTTCGGCCGCTTCCCGTACTCGAAGGGAAGGTTGACGCGGAAGGACGAGGAGATCATTTCCACCTATATCGACTTCTTCAACCTCCGCGAGCTGGAGAACCGCTATCTGGATCAGCTCTCCGGCGGGCAGCGGCAGCGCGCTTATGTGGCGATGGTGCTGTGCCAGGAGACCGACTATGTGCTGCTGGACGAGCCGCTGAACAACCTGGACATCGCCCACGCGGTGCAGATGATGAAGCACCTGCGCCGAGCGGCCTCGGAGTTTGGCCGCACCATCATTGTGGTGCTGCACGACATTAACTTCGCGGCGAAGTACTCGGACAACATCTGTGCCGTCAAGGACGGACAGATCGTGCGCTTCGGCACCCCGGAGGAGCTCATGACCGACGAGATCCTGACCGACATCTTCGACACCCCCGTGACAGTCGTCGACGGCCCCGATGGGCCGATGGCCTGCTACTTCTAAGCCCGCCGCATAACCTTTCCGTTGGCTGTCCGGCAGCGCCGCTAAAGTAGAAACCATGAGTGAAACCACCCCGCGCATCGACGAGCTACTGGCAACCGCTGAACCCGGCAGCATTGTGGATCTTCCCATCCCCGGCGCCTGGGCTTATGTGCCGAAGGTGTATGGCGACGAGCGCGGCAGTTTCCACGAAAGCTTCAAGGCGGAGGCTTTCGGCGAGAAGCTGGGCTACCCCTTCGAGGTAGCCCAGGGGAACCTCTCGCGCTCCTCCCGCAACGTGGTCCGGGGCATTCACTTGGCGGATGTGCCGCCGGGGCAGGCGAAGTTCGTCAGCTGCCTTTCCGGTGCGATTACGGATGTGTTGGTGGATGTGCGCGTGGGCTCGCCGACGTTCGGCCAGCACATCACCGTGGAGCTGTCTGCGGAGAATAACTTCAGCGTCTACGTGCCCCTGGGTGTGGGCCACGGGTTCCGCGCACACACCGACCAGACGACCGTGAACTACCTGGTCACCGAGGCATACAACCCGCAGAGGGAATACGGTATCGACCCGTTTGATGCGGAACTGGCTGTAGCTTGGGGCGTCACTAAGGAACAAGCCGTACTATCCACCAAGGACGATTCGGCGCCGAGCTTGAGCGAGGTGCGCGACCGCCTGCCCGAATACCGCGAGGTGCGGGCATGGGAGGCACAACTACGCGCCGACTGGGCCGAGGCGCTGCAGGCCGCCGACGAGTGGGAGCAGGCCGACTGATGAAGGGCATCATTCTGGCCGGGGGAACCGGCTCGCGGCTGTGGCCGATTACGCAGGGCATTTCCAAGCAACTGGTGCCCGTGTACGACAAGCCGATGATCTACTACCCGCTGACGACTCTGATGCTGGCGGGCATTCGCGACATCCTGGTGATCACCACGGGAGCGGATGCGCAGCAGTTCCGCGGGCTGCTGGGCGACGGCTCGCAGTTCGGCGTGCAGATCAGCTACGCGGTGCAGGACCAACCGAATGGCCTGGCGGAAGCCTTCATCGTGGGCGAGGACTTTATCGGCGACGACGCGGTGGCCCTCGTGCTGGGCGATAACATCTTCTACGGCACTGGCCTGGGCACTCAGCTGCGGCGCTTCCACAACCCGGACGGCGGGGCGATCTTCGCCTATTGGGTGGCCGAACCCGAGGCATACGGAGTGGTGGAGTTCGACCGCGAAGGCACGGCCCTGAGCTTGGCGGAAAAGCCCGCGGAACCCAAGTCCAACTATGCAGTTCCCGGCCTGTACTTCTACTCCAACGACGTGGTGCGGATCGCCAAGTCGCTGGAACCTAGTGAGCGTGGGGAGCTGGAGATCACAGACATCAACCGCCGCTACCTAGCGGAGGGGCGCCTGCACGTAGAGGTGTTGCCACGCGGTACTGCCTGGCTGGACACGGGAACGGTGGACGACCTGGCCGCCGCCGGGGACTTCGTCCGCGCAGTCGAGCAGCGGCAGGGCCTGAAGATCAGCTGCCCGGAGGAAGTCGCGTGGCGCCTGGGCTACATTGACGATGCGGAGCTGCAGGCATCTGCGTCAAAGTTGGGCAAAAGCGCCTACGGGCAGTACCTCAGCGGGCTGCTGAAGCGTGGGAAAGAGCGGTAGACAAGTGGCTATTTCGATCGAGAACATCCCGGAGATGGTCGCACGCACCTGGCGCGACCTGGAATGGACGGGCCAGCGCGTGCCGAAGCAGGGCATCGACCACGCAGTGGTGATTCTGGACGGGCTGCGCTCGAAGGAGTATGAACTCAACGACATGCTGCCTGAGTCCGTCGTGGTGCGCGTACCCTTCGAGAAGGAATACCGGGAACAGGCGATGCTGGAATCCTCACTGATCGCGCAGCTGTTCCGCCGCACCAAAGTGCGGGTGCCCGGGACGGTGCGGCAGGCCTACGCGCGGGGGACCTTCAACACCGCAGAGCCCGTGATGTTGACCATGCAGACCGAGCTGCTGGGCGAACCGCTGACCGCCGAGCTTTGGCAGACGCTGTCCACCAGCCAGCGCGCGTGGGTGGCCGAGCAGCTGGGCAGCCTACTTGCCACGATGCACGCCTTCGACCCGGACGTGCTGCCGATGAGCCGCGTGGATTCCTGGTGGACCGACGGCGAGGCGACCAGTGAGTTGAACCACGCGCCACGCACCCTACCGGGCAAGCTGGAACTGATGAAGTCCCGCACGGAAACGATTCTTGCCCCGCACCTAAGTGCTGCGGAAGCGGAGTTCGTGGAGCGCGTGTTTGCACAGGTAGATGAGATGCTTTCCCGGTCTGAACAGCAGCGCGCCCTGACCCACGGGGAGCTGCACGAGGACCACATGCTGTGGAACGCCGAAGGCGGCGTGGGCGTGATCGACTTTTCCGACATGACCGTCGGCGACCCCGCCTTGGACTATGCGCACTTTGCGGGCATCGCCCCGGAGCTGCCGAAGATGGTCTACGAACAGGCGATTATCCAGCACGAGCAGCGCCGCCAAGCCCCCGTTGTGCCGGGTGTGCCGCAGCCGATGCCGGGGCCGCTGTACCGGGCGCCGGATGGAGGCCGCACTTCCGAGAGCGCCGAGGACACGGGTGTGCTGCGCCGCGCGGAGGTCTACAAGGACTGGGACAACATCTTCCTGCTGATCGACCACTACCGCACGGGCCGTTCGCCGCGCATGGAGCTGCTTTAGTTACCCCCCCGTCTTTCGGGGTGTCCGGGCCGCCCGTGTTTTCCGGGCCATTCGGCCTCTGCTCGTCGCGGGTGTTCTCGCTGCGCTTGTCGCCGCGTGCCTCGCGTTGCTGCTGTTCGCGGAGCTCCTGGCGGCGCTTCCGCTCGGCCTCTTCCGCGTCCTTGGCCTCCTGCGCGCGGCGTTTCTTGAAGCGCTCTTTTTCGATGTTCCACAGGAAGTCCGGGTCGTCGTCCGGCCCCTTGTGGCTTAGCCCTTCTTGTTTATTATTGACGCCCTTTCGCCTCAACGGCGACCCATTTCCCCAGGTCTGTGGACCGAATGCCTTCCACAGCAGCACGATGGTGACGATGATCAAGATGAGCAAAACAAGGCGACCCATGGCTTCCAGCATAGAGGATTCACCCGCGTTTACTTCCAGCCGGTGATTACCGGTTATCCAGGGGGTGAACGTAGTGTTGGGGGCGTGACTAATGATGATGTGAAGGCAAAGGACACGACGGAGGGTCAGAGCCCGTCGGTCGACAAGGGCAAGGCTGTACGTGACATTGCACTGTACGGCTTCTTACGCCTGGTTTTGTTCCTGGTGCTGACGTTCATCATCCACATGGTCGTGGTGTTGCTGGGAATGGCGAACTACTTCCCGCTGCTGATTAGCATGACGTTGGCGCTGATCCTGGCTCTGCCGCTGTCGATGTTCATGTTCAAGGGCCTGCGGTTGCGGGTGACCCGACAGGTGGCGGCGTGGGATGCCGATAGGCAGGCCCACAAGCAGGAGCTGCGTAACCAATTGCGCGAGCGCCTGGACGACTAAGGCGATTAAACTGACTGCCATGTATGGCAGACCCCAGGACGTTGTGGTGTGGGTAAACCCGCGAACACAGCGGGGCAAGCAGCTCGGCGGGCTGGCTATTGGGCTAGTGTTCGCCGCCCTCGCTGTGGGGTGTGTAGCCATGATGGTGGTCGAGAAGACTCTGATTCCGCTGGTAGCCCTCGCCCTGGTGGGGCTTGCGATGTTTGGCTGGTACACCAGCCAGCGACAGGTCAATGCGCGGGCTACTTCCAGTACGACGATCAACCCGGCGCTTGTCGTGGACGATTCGGGGGTGGGGGATGCAGCCATAAGAATCCCATGGAGCGACATTGCGCGGGTGAACGTGATCAGCACTCGTTACCAAAGTGCGGGGCCGGAGTCGGTGGGGCTCGGCCCCGAGCTTGCCGATCAGTGGACGCGCAGTGCCGGGGTCTTGGATGGGGAGTTTGCACTTCAGGTGGTGCTCCGCCCCGGTAGCCCCGGTCGCCCTGGCGTACCGACGCAGTCTGCGTTGGATGTGTACCGCATCCAATCGGTGCAGGTGGAGGCAGCAGTGCCGAGCTTGCCGCGAGGAATCTACGAGGTCGATGCGATCGGGGTGACCTTCAAGTTGGGCTCCGCCGTTCCCATGGCTTGGCGGGATGGCCTGACCCAGCAGATCGCGGACAATGTCCGATTCCACGGGGTGGACTTCGGCCCGGCTCCCGCGTAGCCCAAAGCTAGCTCTGCCTGGATCAGCAGGGCTGCTCAGGCTAGGCCAGCAGGGCGGCGGCAAACTCCAGTACCGACCACAGCAGCATTCCGCGGCCCAGCATGCCCAGCACGGGAATCAGCGCCCGGCCCTCCGCGCCGCCGGTCACCGGGCGGGCTGCCACCACGAATAGTGGAACCGCCAGCAGGGCGATAAGCCCCCACCAGTGGCCGATGCTGATGCCGATAGTGACGATCACGGCCAGGGAAACCAGCCCCACCCACAGGCGGCGGGTATTCGCGTCCCCCAGGCGAACGGCCAGGGTGATCTTGCCGGTGGCGGCGTCAGTAGGAATGTCCCGCAGGTTGTTGGCTAGGTTCACGGCGCTGGAGAGGCTGCCGACGGCGATGGCCAGCAGCAGGCCGCGCCAGCTCACGCTGCCGGTCTGGGTGAATTCCGTCCCTAGCACCGCGACCAGGCCGAAGAACACGAACACCGCGACTTCACCCAGCCCTCGGTAGCCGTAGGGGTTCTTGCCGCCGGTGTAGAACCATGCGCCGGCGATGCAAGCCGCGCCGACGAGGACCAGCCACCAGGCGCTCAGCAGGCTCAACGCGATGCCGGCGACCGCTCCCACGCCGAAGGAAGCAAACGCCGCGTACTTGACCTTCTTCGGCTCCACGAGTCCACTGCCGGTTAGGCGCAGTGGGCCGGAGCGGTCATCGTCCGTCCCCTTGATGCCATCGGAGTAGTCGTTGGCGTAGTTCACGCCGACGATCATCGCCAGGGCTACAACCCCGGCCAGTACGGCCCGCAGGGGGTTTGCCTCGCCCGCCAGGGTGGCCGCCGCGGTGCCAGCCAGCACCGGGGCAACGGCGTTTGCCCAGGTGTGCGGGCGCGCTCCCTCCAGCCACTGGGCCGGGGTCGCGCCGGGATACTGCCTGGGGGTGGAAGTCATGGTCCGCCTTTCTTGGGGCTCGCACTGGGGAGCGGCGCCCGCGAGTATGGGGTGCCGCAAACCTCTTCAGTCTAGTCCGTAGGCGCCGGGACCCAAGCTCGTAGGTGCTGGGGTGTGTAGGTGCCGGGGCGTTTACGAGTGCGGCTGCCCGTAGAGCTCGTCCAGCATCGCGGCGGCTTGCTGCCGGTCGGTCTTGCCCGGCCCAGTGGTCGGCATCTCGCGGATAGCCCAGGCACGCCTGGGAATCAGACTTGGCCCCGCCTGCCCGCGCATTGCCTCGCGCACCAGGTCGGTCACTTCGCGGGGGTGCTCGGCCGCGCCGTTGCCAGCCTCTCGCAGTACCACCAGCGCCCCGATTGACTCGCCGAACTCCGCGTACTTGGGATCCTCCACGCCTGCTGCGAACGCGGCCTTGGCATCTGGAACCAGCTGGCAGATGGCCTTTTCAACCTCTTCGGGGAGCACCTTATATCCGCCGGTGTTGATGGCCCCATCAGCGCGTCCGAGGATCCGCAGCGTGCCGACTGACTCTTCGCCGTTGCCTTCCGGAACGCCGCCTTCCAGAAGCCCGATGTCGGAAGTCACGAACTCACCTGCCACCGGAAACGCCTCCGCCGAATCCACGTTGCGATACCCGTCCGCCACCATCGGCCCGCTGATCCGCACGCGCCCGGCCCCGCGCTCGTCCGCGCCGTCGACCCGCACCTGCGCGCCCGGCAGGGGTTGGCCGTTGTACACCATCCCGCCCGCCGTCTCGCTGGAGCCGTAGGTCAGCGCGATCTGGGCTCCTTCCTCGGCCATCTTTTTTATGACGCCCTCACGCGCCGCCGCGCCACCCACCAGCACGCAGACGTAGCGCTTCAGTGCCTTAACGGCGGCGGGGTCTTCAGCGATTCTTTCCAGCTGTGCGGGTACGAGGGAGGTGTAGAGGTCCACGTCGGGGTAGGTTTCCGCTAATGATTCTGTGTCTGCGATGAAGCCGGTTGCGGTGAAACGCACGCCGGCGTGCGGGCGCTGAGCTTGTAGGTGTTGGGCTTGCAAGTGCGCAGCGGCCAGGGGAGTGTAGCCCGCCCGCAGACTGCGTAGCATCACTTGCAGTCCTGCGATGTGATGGGCCGGAAGTGTGAGCAGCCACGCCCCCGGCTGCGCTTGATAATGGCGCTCAATGAAGGAGGCGGTGGCGTCCGCACTTGTGGTGAGTTGCCGCGACCCGAGCACCGCACCCTTCGGCGTGCCTGTGGAGCCAGAGGTGCAGGCGATGAGTGTGCCGGGCGCAACCAAATCGTCTTTAAGGGAACTCCCTGCGCGCATTTGTTTCGGCAGTTCGGGGCAGGTTTGCTCCCAATCCGCGGGGAGGGGGAGGATGGAGATTTCCCCCGCGAGCAGCCGCTTTAGAGCCTCCAGGGAGGTGGCGAAAAGCTCGGGCGAGGCCGCGCTGATGACGGTCGGCTGCAGGGGGACGAGGGAAGAGTTTCCGGTCATGCTGACCAATGTACAAGCCGGCTCGGGCAGCATTCTCCGAACAGTGGGGCTGTGCGGTTAGCTGGCCTCTAGGCCGAACTCCTGGACTCGCTTCACGGTGGATTCCAGCTCCGCCGGGCCGGGAAGGCGCTTATGAATGGCGAGGAAGCTGGCCTGCACGTCCTGGCGCGTAGCGGGAGTCTTTCCGGTGTCGATGAGGTAGGCGATGATGTCGAGGTAAGAGGGGCTGCGAGTATCCAAAGCGTTCAAAAAGGGGGTAGGGAGGTCACGGTTGGCTTCGAGGTAGATGCGGTACTCCTCGGGGAGGGGGAGCGCATCGGCGACATCGGGGGCATTGGTCTCGTCGGGGGCTGCCGGGTCGGGCCCCTCGGTGGTGTCGGTCGTCCAGAGCTTTGCTCGGAGCTGACTAAATGGGTTGAACATGATGCGCTCTCTCCTTCCTCAATATCCGTGGATTTGCAATATTAAAACATAGGGTAATCAACAATTGTTGGAAAAGTCAAGCATTTTTTCTACCCACCTTATTTGGGTTTAGAGAACTTAAAAACAAAACCCCGCGGAGGAGGGTTTCTGCCCTCCTGCGGGGTAGTGTGTGCTGCTCAGATGCAGGGCGTGGGTGGCCTGTGGCCTTTAGTCGCCACCGCCGCCATCTCCGCCGCCGTCTCCACCGCTGGAGCCGCTGTCCGAGCCGGAATCTGAACCGGAGCTGGAGAAGCCGCCAAAACTGTTGTTGCTGGAGGGGCCACCGCTCTGGTCGCTGTTCCACTGGGTGGTAGGGGCATCAGCGTCGCTGCCGTTCGTCATGCCCGCCGCACCGGCGCCACCGGCAACGCCAGCGGCGCCAGCACTGCCAGCGTTGTCCGTGCCACCGATGGTGTAGCCAGCGTAGCCGTCGTTTCCTCGATTGTTCCAGGGTTTACTGTTCTGGGACTTATTGCCCTGGTTGTTGCCCCAGAAGTTGGAACTCTGGTTGTTGGGGGCCTGCGCGGGCGAGCCCTGGAAATTAGAACCCTGGTAATTGGAGCCCTGGAAGTTAGAGCCCTGGTTGGCGGACCCATAGCTGCCGTACGGGCTCTGGCCAGTATTCGGAGCTGCATTCGGAGTTGCGTTCGGGGCTCCAGCCGCTCCGGCAGGCGCGGCTGCGGGAGTATAGCTACCGTTGGCCTCCTGCGCTGCCTTCTCCTTACGTTCCTTGCGGGCACGTACGGGCGTCATAAAGAGATAGTCCAAGCTAAAGCGACCCGAGCCGGATGCGGCCAGGGCGAGGCCCGCCGCGCCCAGAACCCCGACGAGCTCCCAGCCGCCATCGGCGACGAAGACACCCTTGCCCCAGTGAGCGAAGCCAAAAGCGAAGGCCATTTGGATAAACAGCAGTGGGCCGACGATCCGGACCAGCAGGCCGAGGATCAGCAGCACGCCCGCGGCGAGCTCGAAGTAGGTGGCGATCTGCGCGGAAGCGTTTGGCCACGGCACGCTCATGGACTCGAAGGATTGTGCCGTGCCGTCGATAGTCCAGGAATCGTACTTCTGCCAACCGTGGGCGATCAGCACGATGCCCACGAGGATGCGGGAAATCGTGATGCAAACATCTTTAAAAATATTCATGTCGCTAACGCTACCAACTTAGCGGTGGCATGGCCGGGCTTGTGGCAGGTCAATCTGCTACAGATAGAGGCCAGAGCCACCATGAATCATTCCGAACCTCAGACCCTGATCGTGAGCGACTCACAGGCGGATCGTCGCCTGGATAAGTACATCCGCTCGCAGGTCAAGGGCGTACCCGCCACGGTGCTGTTCCGCCTGATGCGCACCAAGCAGATCACCGTCAACGGCGCCAAGTGCAAACCCGACCAGCGCACCGTTGCCGGCGACAAGGTTCGCTTGCCCGCCCTGGAAGTCGCCGCGGAGAAACCGGCGCCAACGGGGGATCGCAAGGCGGCGGAACAACTGGCCCGCAGGCTGTCCCGGCACATCGTGTTTGAAGATGACGCCCTGCTCGTTGTGAATAAGCCCGCCAACATCGCCGTGCACGTGGGCAGCGGGGTCAAGGCTGGGGTGATCGAGGCGCTGCGCGTGCTACGGCCGAAGGAAAAGGAACTAGAGCTGGCGCACCGGCTTGATAAGGAAACCTCCGGGCTACTGATAGTGGCCAAGAAATCGAAGATGCTGCGGCACCTGCAGGAGCTCCTACGTACCGGCGGGGAGGACATCCAGCGCTACTACCTGGCGGTGGTTTCCGGCGGGGTGAAAAGGACCGGTAGGCAAACGCAACGGATAGAGGTGCCACTGCGCAAAACCGGGGCGGCCACGGTAGTGGACCGTCGCGCCGGGCAGCGGGCGGAAACGAAGATGTGGGTGAAGAAACCGTGGGGAACTGCGGGCACCCTTGTGGAGGTGCAGCTGCTGACAGGGCGCAAGCACCAGATCCGCGTTCACCTGCAGCACCTGGGCCACCCGATCATCGGGGACTCTCGCTACGGGAACCCCGCCGCTAACCGGGCGGCCGGGGAGAAGGGGGTGCGGATGCTGATGCTGCACGCCTGCAGGCTGGTGGTGCCGCTGCCGGATGGCGAGGTGCTGGATGTGCACGCCCCGATGCCCCCGGCGTGGAATAAGCTGCGCGGCTAGTGGAGGGGTGTTCATACCCAATCAATTTTGCCCCCAAAAGTGGCTAGGTTTACTTATCTTATTGATGCCTCAGCCTTGTTGGGATTTAATGCCTTTGAGGGTGGAGTTGCTGCCCCGATGTTGATAAGAGGCAAGGAGATCGCGGTGTGCGTTGCTAACTTTCCTATGAGGTTGAGTTCCGACGCATGAAACTGTCAATAGAAGAACTGAGCTTCTCGTATAGGAAGATCTTTGGTAAGAAGCCAGTGTTGCGCTCCATTACTGGAACTTTTAATGAAGGTGTTACGGGTATCTTGGGGCCGAATGGTTCCGGTAAGAGTACCTTGCTGAATATTGTCACTGGTCGGTTGAAATCCCCGAAGGGTTCAGCCTACCTGGTGACAGAGCATGGGCGGAAAACGATGGATGAGTATCAGAGAAACTCTTCTATTGGCTACTTACCGCAGCGTTTCACGTTTGTTCCCGGGATGTGTGTCAAAGACACTGTTGAATATGTTGGATGGGTTAATGGTCTAACGGGGAAGCAACTTAATCGTGCTGTGGAAAATTCGCTTGATGTTGTTCGTCTGAATGAGCAGCAAGTGCTGAAGGCTGGTGCGCTCTCGGGTGGACAACGGCAACGGCTTGGACTCGCGTGCGTCCTTGTACACGAGCCGGAGGTAATGATTCTCGACGAGCCCACTACGGGGTTGGATCCGGAATCGAGAATGCTAATGCGGAAATGCATTGCCGACGCTGCTAGCGATGACAGGCTCGTCCTTATTTCTACCCACCATATGGAAGATCTTCGGTATCTGGCTGATGATGTATGGGTCATAGCAGAGGGGCAGCTCCTGTACTCCGGGTCGCTCGAGGGTATGGGAGAGGGTCTTGCTACCAGCGATGACCTTCGATATGGAACTGAGTTTGAAGCTGGATACTCGGACTTGGTTCAGAGCCTGCGATCCCAGAATGGGGAGGATCCGAAGCATGATTAGATTGTATGCTCGGTCTTCCCTCGGTTGGATCATGCTTGCGGGTGCCGGTGTAATTACCTTAACGGAAGTCCTCTTTCAACTTGAGTTGTTGAAGGCTCCCTATCAGCAGTGGGGTCTTATTGAGTCGAACTTGTCGAACTCACTTGTCGTCGTGATGCCACTCGTAGGCGGGATAGCTGCGGTGCTGCAGGTCCTCGGGCACTCTCCGGGGCGGATAAGCACTATGGCTGGAACTCGAGTTAGCCCTTACGGGCAGTCTATCTGGACAACACTAACGTGGTTAGCGGTGTCTATAGTTAGCGTTGTTGCCGTACTGCTTATCTGCTTCGGCTTTGCTATTGCAACAGCTGGGGGTGGAACACCGGAGTTTAAACTTTACCTGGCCATCTTAGGATCGATTGTTTTTTCGGTGTTTCTTGGTCATGTCATTGGCTACCTGGCTGCTGATCTGAAAGTATCCCTGATTGCGGTTGCCCTTCTCGCCGTGCTTCCCATGTCTGCAGTTAATGGATTTTCGACCTTGCGGTTTATTCCGATACTTCCGGCTGAGAAGCTACCTAGTTTCATTTATTCAGATAGTTGGCTGAACCGGCAATTACTGTTGGGTCTTGTCTTTATAGTGATTTTGGTTCTTGTTCTCTATAGTGCTGGCGCAACGAGGTCTCGGGGTGTCATTTCTAGAGTGATTATGTCCTCGGCTGCCCCCATTGCCGTGTTTATCATCGCTTTGGTTTCGCCTGCCGGTCCCGTGGAGGTTTTTGAGTATTCTGCCTCTGCCAGAGAAAAACAGGTCTGTGAAGTAGTTGGTGAGCGCACAGTGTGTGTACACGAGGAGAACCAGCCCGAATTAGCAAAAATTAGAACCTCGCTCAATGCAGTCGATGATGTTGTAGGGAGGTCGAGGGCGGGTTTCTATGAAATGAAAGATTCGTCCCTGGTCGATACAGCCAAGCCTTTGCCTTATGGCGTTGGAATTGTAGGGCTTAAGCCTGGTCAAGGA
Source organism: Corynebacterium evansiae (assembly GCF_027570065.1). Taxonomy (NCBI): domain Bacteria; kingdom Bacillati; phylum Actinomycetota; class Actinomycetes; order Mycobacteriales; family Corynebacteriaceae; genus Corynebacterium; species Corynebacterium evansiae. The sequence goes on from NZ_JAKMUT010000001.1 coordinate 183,863, forward strand.
TCTCGTTTTGGTGCTTTATTGATCGAAGCTATTTCCGGGGTTCTAGTGTGTGGACCGGAATCCTCCGAGTCTGCTGTCAACACTTCTTTCGAAGTTAACGACTGGCTGTTGTCTAGGGTTCCCGTCACGGCCCGTGAAACTTTTAGTAGCGAACCAGACCATCCTAAAGAGCGACAGTTTAATGACGTTCAGATGGAAACGATCGTGCAGGAACACAGTGAAGAACTGAGTACCTGCAGTTATTCTGGCGGTACTAATGCAGGTTCTTAAGTACGGTTGGCAGACCCGAAGACTGAGTTGGGTTGTGGGCGCCTCCCTCCTGGCAATGTTTGCAGTTGTCTTGGTTGGCGATGGTGGATTTCAAGTGAACTGGGACACGGTATATGAGCCTAAATACGTGCTCTACATGGAGTTGGTCTTCCTACTTTTGAGTACTGTGGCGGCAGTTTTGATTGAACCTCTAAGTGCTCAATGGGAAGGCAGTTCTTCACGTGCACGAGGGGTTGCATTGTTTTCCCTGTGCGTCACCTTCGTGGGTATATGGCTTGTGGCGGCGGTGGCAATGGGGCAGCTATTGAGAATTTACCCTGCCAACACCGTAGTGTTGATGGTTCTGACGAGCAGCACCCTTGTAGCATCGGTGACTCTCGGGTTATCACCGTGGATTGGTCCCTACTGGGCGGGAGTTAGCTCCCTGGGCTTCTATGCGGCTTGTATCGCAATCCAGGGGTTTATGCCTGCCTACCGTTCTTTAGTCCCTTTAGGGGACTCTCGGCTGATACCCGCGCCCACGGAGCCGCATGTCGTACTCACTTCAGTTCTTGCTCTGGCGCTGTGCGTCCTGAGTCATTGGACGACAGGCGGGCTTCGCCAAGGGCGCAGAATCGTCAAAGAAGACTTGTCTTAGAGAGCCCCGGACTGCCTTAGTTAGTAGTAGTACGGGAAGTCGTCCCAGTTCGGCTCGCGCTTCTCTAAGAAGGCATCCTTGCCTTCTACGGCCTCGTCGGTCATGTAGGCCAGGCGCGTAGCTTCACCTGCGAAGACCTGCTGCCCCATCAACCCATCGTCGCTTAGGTTGAAGGCGAACTTCAGCATGCGCTGCGCCGTGGGGGATTTGGTGTTGATCTTGCGGCCCCATTCGATGGCGGTGTCCTCCAGATCCGCGTGATCCACCACCCGGTTGACGGCTCCCATCTGGTGCATCGTTTCAGCGTCGATGGCCTCGCCGAGGAAGAAGATTTCGCGGGCAAACTTCTGGCCCACCTGCTTGGCCAGGTAGGCGGAGCCATAGCCTGCGTCGAAGGAGCCGACGTCGGCGTCCGTCTGCTTGAACTTAGCGTGCTCGCGGGAGGCCAGGGTCAGGTCGCACACTACGTGCAGGCTGTGCCCGCCACCGGCGGCCCAGCCGTTGACCAGGCAGATCACAACTTTCGGCATCGTGCGGATCAGGCGCTGCACCTCCAGGATGTGCAGGCGGCCGCCCTCCACCTTCGCGCGGGCCTCGTCCACCCCATCGGCGCCAGCGGCGGCGACGTCCGAATCGTGGCTGGTGGCGTACTGATAACCGGAACGGCCACGGATGCGCTGGTCGCCGCCGGAGCAAAACGCCCAGCCGCCGTCCTTCGGGGAAGGCCCGTTACCGGTCAGCAAAATCGTGCCAACGTCCGGGGTGCGGCGCGCGTGATCCAGCGCCCGGTACAACTCGTCGACGGTGTGCGGGCGGAAGGCGTTGCGCACCTCGGGGCGGTCAAAGGCGATGCGCACGATGCCGTTGGCGCGGCCTTCGCCAACATGGCGGTGGTAGGTGATGTCCGTGAAGTTATTTACACCCGGCGCATCTACCGGGCGCCACAGCTCGGGTTTGAAGGGGTTGTTGCTGGAATCAGTCATGCCCGCCATTCTATCGGCCAGCCGCTTTTGGCAAGGTAGGAAGTATGAACAGTTCCGCCGCATCTTCTAACCTGTCCTTCCCGCTGCCGTCGCTCGCCGAGTTACTCGAGCGCGCCGACGTGGTTGCCCTGCCGATGCGGGTGCCCTTCCGTGGCGTGACTGTACGCGAGGCCCTTCTTATTGACGCCCCGTCCCAGTGGGCCGAGTTCGCCCCTTTTCCGGAATACGAACCGGCCGAGGCCTCCCTGTGGCTGCGTTCGGCGATCCAGTACGGCTATGGAACTAGCCGTTCAGCCCCCGCCGACGAATGGGTTGCCGTCAACGCGACCATCCCCGCAGTGGACGTAGACGACCAGCCGGGGATCATCGGCGAGCTTATGGCACGCTACCCGGGCTGCACCACTGTGAAGGTCAAGGTCGCAGAGAAGAACGCCCTGGCCAACGACCCGGCCGCCAGCATGCGCCAAGATGTTCAGCGCGTCCGTGCAGTTCGGCAGTGGTATGCGGACCAGGGGGTTCGTGCCCCGAGGATCCGCATGGACGCCAATGGTGGCTGGACCGTCCAGCAAGCTCTGGAGGTCGTGGAAACCCTCGTCGCCGACGGTCCGCTGGATTATGTGGAGCAGCCCTGCCGCACCGTCGCCGAGCTGGCGGAGGTGCGCCAGAGCCTCATGCGGCGGGGAGTGTTTGTGCGCGTTGCTGCCGACGAGGCCATCCGTAAGAGCGCGGATCCGATCACAGCGGTCAAGGAGGTTACCGACGCGGGGGCGTGCGACGTGGCCGTGCTCAAGGTGCCGCCGCTCGGGGGCGTGGATCAGCTCCGCCGGGTGGCCAGCGAGGTCGCGCAACGCGGCGTATCCATCACGGTGAGTTCGGCCCTGGATACCGCGGTTGGCCTCGGCGCGGGTTTGCAGGCCGCCGCCAGCCTGGTGCACATCGATGACGATGGCATGGTCGCCGAACCCAACGCCGCCGGGCTGGCTACCGGCACGCTCTTTGAACGCGACCTCGCAGAACGGCGGATTGTCGATGGTCGCATGCACACCGGCGCTGTAACCCCCGATGCCGACCGGCTGGCGGAGTTCCGCCTTACCGGCGAGCGGCGTGATTGGTGGCTGAACCGCTTGCGTGCGGCTTATGGCTACGTAGCAGGCGGAAGGTAGATTGTGGAACTGTGACTAACGCTGATAGTTCTTCCCAGGATTCTGGTACACACTCCGCCGCGCTGACTAGCCCCATTGCAGTGCGTGCGGGGTTGGTGCTGGTTGACCAGCTGATTCGCAGCGGTGTGCGCGAGGCAGTGCTGTGCCCCGGCTCGCGGAACTCGCCGCTGAACCTGGCGTTCGTGGAAGCGGAAAGGGTCGGGAGGGTGCGCTTGCACGTCCGCACCGACGAGCGTTCGGCGGCCTTTTTGGCGCTGGGGCTGGCGAAGGTATCGCGCCGCCCGGTGCCGGTCGTCATGACTTCCGGGACGGCCGTGGCCAACTGCCTGCCGGCCATGGTGGAGGCCACGCTTTCCGGCGTGCCGCTGGTTGTGCTCTCGGCGAACCGGCCGCTTTCCATGCTGGGCTCGGGGGCGAACCAGACCATCGACCAGGCGGAGATCTTCGGCACCCATTCCGTATGCACCCTGAACGCGGGCGAGCTGGCGCTGGAAGGCGCCGTTGCCGACGCTGGCACGGGTCAAGCCCCCAAGCGCACCGATGCCGCAGCGGAGCTCCGCGACTTGGTGCGCAAGCTAATTGCTGCAGCAACAGATCCCATCGACGGCGGTGGAGCCCACCTGGACGTGCCGCTGCGGGAACCGCTCGTGCCGCCGACGCTGGACGAGCTATCGCTGTGGGCGGGCGAAATCGCCGCTGCTGAAGACGCTGCTGAAGATGCGGCAACGACCGAGGGGGCGCACGACTCGCACGCGCCAGGTCAGCCCGCCCGTGGCTCCCGGAAGCTGCCCTATGGCCAGGTCGAGGTGGACCTCTCCCGCCGCACGCTCGTCATCGCGGGCTCCGTCAGCGACGTCGCCTGGGCGCGCTCGATCATGGACGAGCTAGCGGACGTGCCGACGATCGCGGAACCCGTCGCGCCCGCACCCGACTTCCCCGTGCACAGCGCGGCCGTAGACATGTTCAGTGCCCAGGTCGTCAGCGACGGTGAACACTCGGCGGTCACCACCCCGGAACAGATCGTGGTGATCGGTCGGCCAACCCTCCACCGTGGCGTCACAAAGCTTCTGGCCAACAAGGACATCAACGTCATCGCCCTCAGCGACACCCGTAACGTCACCGATGTTTTCGACAATGTTGATGAGGTCGGCAGCACCGTCTGGCCGCGCGGCGAGCAGCCGGAAAGTTGGCTGCAGGTCGCCCGCGCCATCAGCGACATGGGCGTGAATCAGGTCCGCGACGGGTTGGCCGAGCGCGAACCGTTCACCGCGGTGCATGCTGTGGCCGTTGTTGCGGACGCCCTGCGCGACGGGGACCTCCTGGTACTAGGGGCGTCTACGGCGGTGCGGGATGCCTCCCGCGCCGGGCTGCCTTTTGACGGTGTGCAGGCGATCGCCAACCGTGGGGCGGCGGGGATCGACGGGACTATCTCCACCGCCGTGGGCGCGGCGATGGCGCACGCCCACGCCGACCCGACCGCGATCCGCGCGCCGCGCACCATCGCCGTGATGGGGGATCTGACATTCGCCCACGACCTCGGCGGGCTGAACATCGGGCCGCTCGAACCGCGCCCCGACAACCTGCTGATCGTGCTGACCAACGATAGCGGCGGCGGGATCTTCGAAACCCTCGAGCCCGGTGCCGAGAACTTGCGCACCTTCGCCGACGGCACCGCTGCCTTCGAGCGGGTCTTCGGCACGCCACTGGACCTGGACTTCGCGGAGCTCTGCGCCGGGTTCGGAGTGGAACACAAGCTGGCTACCAGCGTGGAAGAGCTCGCCGCAGCCATCGACGAGCACGCCGAGATCGGCGGAAGCGGGATCACGGTGCTGGAAGTAAAGGTGAGCAGGCGTGGGCGTCAAGAAATAGAAAAAAGAATTGCGGGCACACGATGAACCGCACAATAGATCGCGCGAGGAACGACACGCTCACCCCGAAACAAATCCGCACGGCGCGCAGACTGCGGCGCGCGAAGCAAGCCGTTATTGCCCTGGCAGGGCTAGTGATGCTGGTGTGCGGCGGGATGATCGTGACCTCTGCGATGGATGACTTTGCGATCTCGCGGGATAAAGCCGAAGCGACGGCGGAGGTGGTCTCGGTGCAGACGCTGCGGACCACCGTGCGCTTCCGCGACGCAGACGGCAACTTCCAGCAGCCCGAGGAGGGGCTAAAGTACCCTTCTGGCCTGGTGGAGGGGCAGAACGTGCGCGTCGAATACCAAGTCAGCGACCCCGAGAATGTAAAGGTGCAGGGGAGGGGATGGACGTTGGCTTTCCTGCCGACACTATCGTCCATGGCCGTAGGGCTGGGCGTGTGTGCCATGCTGATGCTGCTGCTCCGACGCTGGCAGAAGAAAAACAAACTTTGAGTAGCGAAAGTAACCTTCCGTTTGCCTAGACTTGTTAATGTTTTTACCCAGACGAAACGCGGGCGTGAACTACAAAAGGGAAGCTGAAGGGTATGCGAGTTGCAATTGTTGCCGAGAGCTTTCTGCCGAACGTAAATGGCGTGGTCAATTCCGTGCTCCGAGTTTTGGAGCACCTGCGTGCCAACGGGCACGAAGCGCTAGTGATCGCCCCGGGGGCAACGAATGGGCAAGAGGAAATTGCGACCTACGAGGGCTACCGCATCGCCCGCGTGCCCGCCGTGGACGTGCCGGGCATTAACTCCCTGCCGATCGGCGTGCCGATGCCGAGCGTGTATACGGAGCTGAAGAAGTTCCAGCCCGACGTGGTTCACCTGGCCAGCCCCTTCGTGCTCGGCGGCGCGGGTGCCGTGGCAGCGCGGGCACTGAAGCTGCCTTGCGTGGCAATTTTCCAGACCGACGTCGCGGGCTTCGCCAACAACTACAAGATGAAGTTCCTGTCCAAGATGGCGTGGCGCTGGGTGCGCGTGATGCACAACATGTGCGCCATGACGCTGGCCCCGAGCTCCGTGACGATGCGTGAGTTGGAAGAGAACGGGGTGCGGGGCGTGGCGCACTGGGGCCGCGGCGTGGATACGGAACGCTTCCACCCCTCCAAGCGTTCTGACGAGCTGCGTCGCGAGTGGCTGCTGGAAGGCGAGAAGAAGCGTGGCAACGCTGGCGACGCCACCGACCTGGAGGGCCGCCGTACCATCGTTGGCTTTGTCGGCCGCCTGGCTGCCGAGAAGTCCGTGGAGCGCATGGCTGCCCTGAACGGTCGGGACGACGTGCAGCTGGTGATCGTCGGCGACGGCCCGGAGATGGATGACCTCAAGTCCCGGATGCCCACCGCAGTATTTACCGGCGGGCTGTACGGCGAGGACCTGGCTCACGCCTTCGCCAGCCTGGACATTTTCGTTCACACCGGCCAGTACGAGACCTTCTGCCAGGCGATCCAGGAGGCCCAGGCTTCCCGCGTGGCGACCATCGGCCCGGCGGCCGGTGGCCCCATCGACCTCATCAAGCCGGGCCACAACGGCTACCTGCTAAACGTCGAGAACTTCGAGGCCGAGCTGGTCGAGGCAGTGGACACCATCCTCGCCGGGGACGTGGATACCTACCGCGACAACGCCTTTGAGGGCGTGCAGAACAAGAGCTGGTCCAGCCTGTGCGACCAGCTGCTCGGCTACTACCGCCAGGCCATCGCACAGGGTGGCAAGGCGGCCCCGCGCAAGGGTTCGCAGCGCGACTTCACGGGGGTGCGCGAAGTGCCCCGTCCCGCAGCTGAGGAGACCACCGAGGAGACCACCGCCCAGGCCACCGTTGAGACTTCGGCCGAGTCTGCCCCGCAGGTCAGCGCCGAGCCCGCCGCGAAGTAGGCGAAGCGCCCGCGCTAAGATGTGAGTCGTGTCTCGGGCAAGTTTGGAAAAGAAGCCGCATGAAGTCGCGTCGATGTTCGACGCGGTAGGCAAGAATTACGACCTCACCAACACGGTGTTGAGCTTCGGCCAGGATCGCTATTGGCGTATCCGCACCCGCAAGCGCCTCGACTTAAAGTCCGGCGACCTGGTGCTCGACCTCGCCGCGGGCACGGGCGTATCCACAGAAGAGTTCGCCCGCACGGGTGCCACTTGCATCGCCTGCGACTTCTCTTTCGGCATGCTCGCCGCTGGCTCCCACCGCAATGTGCCGATGGTGTGCGCGGACGGAACGAACCTGCCCTTCGCCGACGCGACCTTCGACGCGGTGACGATCAACTACGGCCTGCGGAACATCGTGGATTTCCGCGCCGGCCTACGCGAAATGGCGCGCGTGACGAAGCCCGGCGGCAAGCTCGCCGTGGCGGAGTTCTCCACCCCCGTCATCCCGATCTTCAAGACGGTGTACAAGGAATACCTGATGCGAGCCCTGCCGAAGGTCGCGAAGGTGGTTAGCTCCAACGCGGACGCCTACGAGTACCTTGCCGAATCCATCCGCGCCTGGCCTGACCAGGAGGAACTCGCTGCGGAGATCCGTGACTGCGGTTGGCGAGAGGTCGGCTGGCAGAATCTCACCGGCGGGATCGTGGCGCTTCACAGCGCGATCCGCGACTAACTGGAACTCATCCGCACGCGGCCAGTAGCGGCGGTTACTTCCGCGCCGCGAACGGTTCGTCGATCGGTGCGAGGTTCACAACCCTTCCTGCACCCCGCCACAGCCTGGCAGCCACGTCGCGGTCGGCTGGGCTCACGAGGTTCCCCATCAGTCGCGTCGCCACGCCCATCACGCGGTTCGCCAGCGGCCCGCGCATGCCCAACGGCCCGAGCGCGCTCATCAGCCCCGGCATCGTCAGAACCACCGCCAGGCGCCGCGCCAGCCCGAACGCTTCGCCATAGTGTTTCTGCAGCTGGTCCGTCCATTCTGGCTCCATGCCGGCACCATTGTGGCTCTTTATTTTGGACGCCCACTTCTCCGGCCCGCCCCACTCATCAACTAACAACCGGATCAACAGCTCGGCGGATTCCAGGGCATAGTCGATGCCTTCGCCGTTCAGGGGATTGACCAAGGCGGCGGTGTCTCCGATGGCAGCCCAGTTGGGGCCAGCCACCCGGCTGACGGCTCCGCCCATCGGCAGGAGGGCGGAGGTGATGGATTCCGGCTCTCCCTCGATGGCCCATTCGCCGCTGACTTGGCGCGCGTAGTCGCGCAGCAGCTTCTTGGTGTTTACCTTGGCGGGGCGCTTGGTGGTGGCCAGCACTCCGCAGCCGAGGTTCGCTTTGCCGATGCCTTCGGCCGGGCCGCGATCCGCTCCTTCGGCCGGATTGCCCAGGGGGAACACCCACCCGTAGCCCGGCTGTGCGGTTCCGGAAGCGTCGTTGAGTTCCAGGTGCGAGTGGATCCACGGCTCATCGCCGAAGGGGGTGTTGATGTAACTGCGGGCCGCAATGCCGTGGACCAGCCCCTTATCCCACTGCACGCCCAGCTTGCGGGCAATGCCGCTGCGAACGCCCTCGGCCAGGACGAAGAAGCGCGCACGGATCTTCACAGGCGCGGATGAACCTTGCTCGCCCTCACCGGTGCGAGTGCCCGCGACCTCGCTGAGTTGCTGGGTTACTGGGTCCGAGGTGGCGTCATTAATCTTCGCTTGAATAAAACGCGCACCTGCAGCGATAGCGATCCCCGCGAGGGCAGCATCCAGGCGCGTGCGAGGGATGGCCGAGCCGCGTTGCGGGAAGTTTCCTGAAGGCCATGGCGCGGTGATGGAGCCGCCGAAGCCGTGCAGCTTGAGGCCCCGGATGAAAGGGGCTCCGTCGAAGAGGTGTAGCGCGCCCATCGATTCCAGGGCGGCGACGGCACGCGGAGTGAGGCCATCGCCGCAGGTCTTATCGCGGCCGACCGGGAGGAGGCTGGGTGCAGTGCCCGGCACAGAACCCGGCACGTCGGCCATGTCCACCATCACCACGTCCAGGCCGGCGCGGGCGGCGTGAAAAGCAGCGGCGGAACCAGCCGGGCCTGCTCCGATGACGGCGAGATCGCACTCGATGCCGAGGGGGCCAGCGTTGAAAGTTTCAGAAGCGGGGGGATTCATCGACACCCATTGTTCCACGGGGTGGGGAAGGGCTGGCGGGGAGGTCGAGGCGTAGATCGCACGTGCGTTAAACACTGCCACGTTAATCGACTAAAGTGTCGGTAGACATGTAAAAGACCGCATGTGAAACACCACATGCGCAGTTCAAGAGGAAAAGTCGAGGCTGACCACGGACATGCCAAGTGCCACACCCCGTAAACCGGCGCTCCCTGACGTGGGGGACGCGCAATTAAACGAGGCCTTGGGCCAGTCGATGCAGCAAGTTGAACAGCTGCTGAAGGATCGGCTGTCGGTTGGCGAATCCTTCCTCACCGACAAGATCAGCCACCTTTTCGAGGCAGGCGGCAAGCGCTTCCGCGTGATGTTTGCCCTGCTGGCGGCTCATTACGGTGAGAAGCCAACCGCGCAGGAAGTACACGAGGCCGCTGCCGTGGTGGAACTGACCCACCTCGCAACGCTGTACCACGACGACGTGATGGACGAGTCCGACCAGCGCCGCGGTGCGGAATCCGCGAACAAGCGCTGGAACAACTCCGTGGCGATTCTGGCGGGCGACTACCTATTCGCCATCGCCAGCGAAATAATGGCAACGCTCGGCGCCCAGACGGTGCAGCACTTCGCGGAGACCTTCCAGGAGCTGGTGACCGGCCAGATGCGGGAGACCATTGGCGCCCGCGATGGGGAGGACGAGATCGAGCACTACCTGACCGTCATTCAGGAGAAGACGGGTGTGCTCATCGCCTCTGCTGGCTGGCTCGGCGCGCTGCACAGTGGCGCATCCGAGGAGCACCGCGAGGCACTGTTCCGCTTCGGCCGCAACGTCGGCCAGATCTTCCAGATCGTTGACGACATCATCGACATTTGGGCCGACCCGGAGGTTTCCGGCAAGCAGCCTGGAACGGACTTGCGCGAGGGTGTGTTCACCCTCCCGGTCCTTTATGCAATGCAGCAGGATGACGCCACAGGGGCGCGACTGCGCGAGATCCTCACCGGACCGGTCACGGATGATGCCTTGGTGGACGAGGCGCTGGAGCTTATCCGTGGTTCCGAAGGCCGTGAGAAGTCCTTTGAGGTTGTGCGCCGTTACCGCCAGTACGGCGAAGAGGAGCTGGCCAAGCTGCCCGAGAATCAGGTGACTCAGGCGCTGCGCCACTTGATGGACTTCGCCTTGGAGCGCCTGGGGTAGCTGTCGGAGTGGCCTCGGAGCTTGCGGGGCGCGCAGAGTCGCTTCCGGTGGGCTGCTTGAACTGGCGATTTGCATAAGTTGGGGCTACTCGTAGTAGAGTTACCAGCGCACCGAATGGTGCATGCCAGATTGCCCGAGCGGCCAAAGGGAGCGGACTGTAAATCCGCCGGCTCTGCCTTCGTTGGTTCGAATCCATCATCTGGCACAGCGCCAAATGGCAAAACAACAACCCGGTGGTTGCTTCCCGATGCGGGAGGTGGCCACCGGGTTTTGCTGTTCGCAGTGCGAGAGTTGGGCATGAGGCAGTGGGGAGGCTGCACGGTGGGATGTCGTTAGATCGGGAAAACGTCACCAAGTCTTGCAAGACCGGGCATAGGTCAACTCTCTGACCTGTGTGTATGTGAAGGTGAGAACGATGTGCACTAACGAATTCCCGTTCTAGCGACACTCAACCCAACGGATAGCGACATTCAGTGGGCTGTTGAGGGGCTGGAGGCTAAGTTGGCGAGAGGCTGGCCTAAGCGCATTGAAGACGTTGGGATGCAGAGTGTTTGGAAGGTATAAAACCCGCCCCTGAACTGCCGATTTGTGTAAAGTATCGCCGGGTGGTTAAGCTAACTCAGGCTTCAAGCGATGCGGTTAAATTAAATCCGCAGCGTTAATGGAGTGATGCCCCCTTAGCTCAGTCGGCAGAGCGTTTCCATGGTAAGGAAAAGGTCGACGGTTCGATTCCGTCAGGGGGCTCTGTCATTTTATGCGCCCCGTCACGCGACGTTAGACACAGACCGTTGGCGGTCCGTAGCAAAGTGGCGACGATGGCGGTGTAGCTCAGCTGGTTAGAGCGCACGACTCATAATCGTGAGGTCGAGGGATCGAGTCCCTCCACCGCTACAAATTAAGACCAAGACCACCCGGTGATGTAAATCGCCGGGTGGTTTTGCTTTTGCTGTCGCTACGCTCTGTGTCTCGCCTTAAACCGCCTGCCCTAAACCTGCGTGTCCCAACTCCGCAAGCCCCAGCACCCGCGCCCTATTTGGTCGCGCGGTCGTTATCCTGCTATTGTTTTTGAACGTTGCACTGAATGTGTGGCATGGAAGCTACGAGCCCTGCAAATGGGCACTGTGTTTCCTCGCTATCAGGATGTTGCTTCACCTATGTTGATCTGGTCGCGTACACTCGTGAACCAGAACTTCGATTAGGGGCGTGGCTCAATTGGCAGAGCAGCGGTCTCCAAAACCGCAGGTTGCAGGTTCAAGTCCTGTCGCCCCTGCACGATCTTCCTTGCAGGTACCTTTAAGGAGAACTTAGACGTGAGCGACGAGAGCAAAAAGACCGCAGCCGGTAAATCCGGCAATGGCGGCAGCCTTCGTCCGTCCGGCAAGCGTCAGGTGGCCGGTCAGGCCACCACGTCCCGCGCGGTCGCGAACTCCAATTCCAAGGCTCCGGAAGTTGTAAAGACCCGCAAGAACCCCTTCAGCGCCATCGTGGATTACATCCGCGGCGTGATTGCCGAAATGGGCAAGGTTATCTGGCCCACGGGTCGCGAGATGGTGAACTACACCATCATCGTCCTACTGTTCCTGATCTTCGTCTGCGCCCTCGTGGCCGGCACCGATTGGGCTGCCAGCTGGGGTCTGCGTCAGATCATGCGCTAACTTGTGTTAAGCTAGCGAACATCAACTTATATACCGCCTTCGCCGCCCGGCGATAGGCGGATTTTTAATGATGGAGGGTGCTTCCATGACCGAAGAGAACCAGAACAACAACCAGAACAGCGAGGCTGTCAGCGCAGAGAGCCTGGCTGCGGCCGCTCAAGAAGACGTACAGCAGGCTGTTGCTGAGGCACACCAGGACGCTGCGGGTGCTGAGGCTGAGGGCGTCACTAATGAGGACGCCGCAGCACCAACCACCGAAGGGGCCGAAGAAACGGCAAGCGCCGACGGAGCTGAGGCCTCCGAGGCTTCAGCAGCAGCCGAGGGCGGCGAGAGCGCTGAAGGTGAGGCCGAGCAGTCCGCAGAGGACGCTGCGATGGCCGCCTACAAGGCTCGCCTGCGCCAGTTCATGCGTGCGCTGAAGAAGCTGCCGGGCGAGTGGTACATCATCCAGTGCTACTCCGGCTACGAGAACAAGGTGAAGACCAACCTGGAGATGCGCGCCCAGACCCTGGGCGTGGACGAGCAGATCCACGAGGTTGTCGTGCCCATCGAGGAGGTTGTGGAGCTACGCGACGGCAAGCGCAAGCTGGTGAAGCGCAAGCTGCTGCCGGGCTACGTGCTGGTGCGTATGTCTCTGGATGACGCCTCCTGGTCCGTTGTCCGCGATACCCCTGGCGTGACCAGCTTCGTTGGCAACGAGGGCAAGCCCACCCCGGTGAAGATCCGTGAGGTCGCGAAGTTCCTGCTGCCGCCGGAGACCGCGAAGCCACAGGAATCCGAGGATGGCGAAGAGGCAGCAACCGGTGTGGACGTATCCGCAACGGGTGTGGCCACCCCGCCGAAGCCGGCCAGCGAGCAGGTTGTGGTGGATTACGAGGAGGGCGAGTCCGTCACCATCCTGTCTGGCCCGTTCGCTTCCGTTTCTGCAACCATCAGCGAGATCGATGCCGAGAACAACCGCCTGAAGGCCATGGTCTCCATCTTCGGCCGTGAGACCCCGGTTGAGCTGGAATTTGATCAGGTAGAGAAGCTGAACTAGAGTTATGCAGGTTGTCCGTGGGCTTATGTTCACGGCGCGACACGCAAATTTTTCCATTTCCGGTGGCTGGTGAAATCCCGGCATCCGGTCGATGCGATTATCCCGTGCTTACCTGTGCTACGGGATCGCGTTGATAACAGAAAGTAGGTTTTAAGATGGCTAAGAAGAAGGTTACTGGCCTTATTAAGCTGCAGATCCAGGCCGGTCAGGCTACTCCGGCACCGCCGGTTGGCCCGGCTCTGGGTGCGCACGGCGTGAACATTGTTGAGTTCACCAAGGCGTACAACGCTGCTACCGAGGCGCAGCGCGGCAACATCGTTCCGGTTGAGATCACCGTCTACGAAGACCGTTCCTTCGACTTCAAGCTGAAGACCCCGCCGGCAGCGAAGCTGCTGCTGAAGGCTGCGGGCATTCAGAAGGGCTCCGGCGTTCCGCACACCGACAAGGTCGGCTCCGTTACTTGGGATCAGTGCAAGGAGATTGCAACCACCAAGAAGGAAGACCTGAACGCTAACGACGTTGAGGCTGGCGCTGCCATCATCGCCGGCACTGCTCGCTCCATGGGCATCACCGTCAAGGACGCTCCGCAGAAGTAATTCCCTAACCGTGGTAAGGCTGCTTGCTTGGCCTGCACCACAACTCCAACGGAACTAAAGATTGGATTCACTATGAGCAAGACCTCTAAGGCATACCGCGCGGCAGCGGAAAAGATCGACGCTGGCCGCCTGTACACCCCGCTGGCAGCTGCTAAGGCTGTAAAGGAGACCTCCTCCAAGAACTTCGACGCTACCGTCGACGTTGCTATCCGCCTGGGCGTTGACCCGCGCAAGGCCGACCAGCTGGTTCGCGGCACTGTTTCCCTGCCGAACGGCACGGGTAAGGAAGTTCGCGTTGTCGTCTTCGCCGAGGGCCCGAACGCTACCGCCGCTGAAGAGGCTGGCGCTGACGTTGTTGGCACCGCCGAGCTGATCGAGAAGATCCAGGGCGGCTGGACCGACTTCGACGCTGCGATCGCTACCCCGGATCAGATGGCCAAGGTTGGTCGTGTGGCTCGCGTCCTGGGTCCCCGTGGCCTGATGCCGAACCCGAAGACCGGCACCGTCACCACCGACGTTGCTAAGGCTGTCGCCGAGATCAAGGGCGGCAAGATCTCCTTCCGCGTGGACAAGGCTGCTAACCTGCACGCCATCCTGGGCAAGGCTTCCTTCACTGAGAAGCAGCTGGCTGAGAACTACGGCGCTCTGATCGACGAGCTGCTGCGTCTGAAGCCTTCCTCCTCCAAGGGGCGCTACTTCAAGAAGGTCACCATGTCCTCCACCAACGGCCCGGGCGTTCCGGTGGACAACACGATCGTGAAGGACTTCACCGAAGAGGCTTAAGTCTCGTTTCCTAGGTTCCTTCTAGGTTTTCCGCACCCTCGTTGCCTTCGGGCGGCGAGGGTGTTTTTTACTTAATAGAGTATATGTTCTATTTTTGACGCCAGAAGATGTTGAGTTTCTTCCGTTTTCGCAGGTCAACTATAGAAACAGCCGGTTTTGAGGATTCTAGTTGTGTCATCGGGGCGTGGTATGTTCAAGCCATGCAAACACCGCTTACTTCGGTTGAGATCTGCGCTGGGGCTGGAGGCCAGGCGCTCGGGTTGGAGGCTGCCGGTTTTATTCACCGTGCGGTAGTCGAGCTCGATGGTCATGCTGTCAGTACTCTTCGTGCGAACCGGCCAGCTTGGAATATTGTTCATGGTGATGTACTAGATTTCGACATTTCCCCTTTTGCGGATGACCTCGATCTGCTGGCAGGGGGAGTTCCATGTCCGCCCTTCTCGATTGCTGGTAAACAGCTTGGGCAAGATGACGAGAGAGATTTGTTCCCGAGGGCGCTCGAGCTGACCGCGCAGTCGCGTCCAAAGGCGCTCATGCTGGAGAATGTCCGCGGGTTAGCGCAGCCTAGATTTGCGCGATATAGAAATGAGCTGGTCGCTGAGCTGGAAGAGCTGGGTTACCGCACCTTCTGGGAGGTTGTTACCGCAGCAGATTTTGGAGTCCCCCAACTGCGGCCTCGCTTCGTTCTGGTTGCTTTGAGGGAACCATATGCGGACTACTTTGCCTGGCCTGAACCTCTAGACACGCGAGTAACCGTTGGTGAGGCGCTTCATTCGCTTATGGCTGAGAATGGGTGGCCGGGTGCCGATGCATGGGCAAAGCGGGCAAACGATATTGGACCGACGCTCGTTGGTGGCTCGAAGAAACATGGTGGTCCAGATGTGGGTCCATCACGCGCCCGTGAAGGGTGGAAGAGGCTCGGTGTGAGGGGTACAAGCATTGCGCATGAGGCGCCAGGGCCGGATTTCCCGGTTGGGCATGGTGCGGAAATGCCACGGCTAACTGTACGTATGGGCGCTGTGATTCAAGGATTCCCTTCTGAGTGGAAATGGGAAGGTGGCAAGACCGCAGCGTGGAAGCAAGTAGGCAATGCCTTTCCGCCGCCAGTGGCACATGCGATTGGTGATCGCATTGTGGCGGCTTTGCGGCAGGATCCGTTGAGCGGAATGGTTCCGGCGGAGCCGGTGGTTCCAGAAATGAGTCTCTTGGAGGGAGCAGGGCTGTGAGTCACTCTGAATCGCTAATAACTCGGGCTCGTAAAGAGCTGCATCGAGAGTTAATTGATGAAGGCGTTTTGACCATTGCTGACGCAGCAAAAGGGAGGATTGCTTCAAATGCGGACAGTAGTAGTAATGCGTCTCGAGAAACTGCGCTTCATCTAGCTGATCAGCTAGGTGCGAGCGTTGCCCGTAAGAAGGCGGGACAGTCTATGGGTGCAGACTTCGAACGTGCGGTGGCTAAGTTTATCAAGAAGACTTTTACGCACATGCAGTCGGTGCGTCCGGGAACATGGGAGGTTCAGAATGTTGGAAGCTCTCGACGGCGCGAACATCTGTTCCTCTGTGAGCCGTACTCTCACTTGGCAGATCTAGCCGAATTGGTGCGCAGGTATCCGGAATTGGGGGCTGCCCTCGGAAATAGCTATTCGATCTCTCCTGACATCTTGGTTCTGCGTGAGCCCGTGACAGATGACGAGTTTAATGAGGGAGAGTTTCTGGTAGACGGTAATTCTGGTTTGGGTTCTCCTGTGAGGGCAAGTAATCGGGAGAATCCTGCCAAGATTGTCCATGCTGTTGTGTCGTGCAAGTGGACGATGCGGAGCGATCGAGCGCAGAACACCCGTGCGGAAGCTCTGAACCTGATTGAGCACAGGAAGGCGCGTGCTCCGCATATTGTTGCGGTGACGGGGGAGCCGTTGGTAACAAGAATCGCCAGCCTGGCTTTAGGTACTGGGGATATTGATATGACCTACCACTTCGCGCTACCAGAGCTCAAGAAAGCAGTGGAAGCTGTTGGTAATGACGACACTTGCGAGCTGTTGCATACGCTAATTGCAGGAGACCGTCTTCGGGACATCTCTGATCTTCCATTGGATATGTCTGTCTAACCATTCGAGTGCTTACCTCTTCTTTTTAGGGGTGGGGTAGTGGGGAAGGGGCTACCACACCCATTGTTTGAAAATGGTTGCCACTTCACTATAGTCCTTAATGAAAACTAGACTCATTGTGTTTTAAAGGACTTAATCTGGTGCGCACATCACCCCTCGCGGCTCTCTCAGCCGCCCTCCTCGTAGGCTTCGCAGCCTTCCTCGGCATCGGCAACCTCAGCTCGCAAACCCTACCTGAGGCAAAGGCCGATTCTGTCACCCTGAATCAAGGGCATATTGACGCCTTCCACGTCACCTCCTCGGGCAAAGGTAACCTCAAACTGGATCTGACCGAGGATGCCACCGGTTCCCACGTGGCCCACGATCCGAACAACGTCACCTTGGAAGTTGGGGCGCACGCCTACGAACCTCGCACCAAAGATGTGGCGGAGGTCGGTGTGCCGACCTACTTCCTGCCTCAGACCCAAGAGGAGGATCTGATTTGGCCGGGCTGGGACACTCAGGGCGTCGCACCGCACTACCAGGGCGTAAAGATCAACTTCAATCGCGTGTGCGGTCCGGGCCGAGTGTTCATGTGGGGCCAGGCCTTCAACGGCGGCGCCACCCCGTTGCTCTCCGACGGGGTAGAAGTCAAGTCCGGCAACAGCATCAACCAGGCTAACCCCAGCCACGTCCACGCCAACTGGGGCTTCGAGCGCCCCGGCCGCTACTCCATGCAGGTGCAGGCCACCGCTGACGGTGCTGAATCGGAAGTGAAGACCTACACCTGGGTCGTCGGTAAGTCCGACCAGGATTCCAACGCCGACGAACCCGCCGAGGGTGCCACCCCGTGCGGAAGCGAGGATGCAGGCGCCGGGGCATCGGACAACTCGAACAGCGGTGGTAACGCAAGCGGCGGCGCTACCGGCGGTGGTTCCGCCGGCGCCGGCACTGGGAACAAGGCCGGTTCCGCGAGCGCCGGTGCTACAGGCAAGTCGAGCCCGGCAGGAAAGTCCAGCTCTTCCAGCAGCACTGCCAGCTCCACCGGCTCCGCGGGCACGCAAGGCTCGGCCACCTGCAAGAAGGGCGAGCCCGCCCTCCGCCCGCAGATCAAGGACGACCGCCAGCAGCCACCGAAGTGGACCAACCCCAGCGCGCTGAACTTCGGCCTCGGCTCCGCGGCGAAGACCAACCTTCCGCAGGCATTGGGCCCTGTTGGAGCCGGCACCGCCTGGATGATTGGTGCGACCCAGTCCAACGGAGTGCCGTGGGTGGGCGTAAACACCATGCACCCTGACCTGCTGGCAAATACTCAGGGGGATGTCACCTTCAAGCTGACGTCCTTCAGCGGACCGGGCAGCATGTACGTCTTCGAACAAGGCAACCTGGGCCAGGTTGTGGGCAAGGAATGGTTCAAGGCCAGCGGCGGGAATGCATCCGGTGCCCACGTGGTGCCGCGCAACTCGCACGTGCACCCGAACTGGGTGTTCTCTAAGCCCGGCACGTACAAGGTTGGCATCACCCAGATCGCCACCACCAAGCAGGGCAAGAAGATCAGCGCGCCCGCCACGCTGACGTTCACCGTCGGTGGCAGCGGCAACGCTAACAGTGGCCACTTCGATTTCGGTGCGAGTGTCACCACTGACGGCGACTGTGCCTCCGGTGCAGCTGACGGTTCCGGCGCAGCAGGTGCGGGCGGAAGCGCGGCCGGTGGGGATGCCGGCGCTGCATCCGGCGCCGACGGCTCTCTCGCTGATACCGGATCGACCTCTGCGATGCTGGCTCTGGCCATTGCGGGCGCGGGTCTGATCGCGCTCGGCGCAGGCGTGGTCTACATGCTGCGCACGAACTCTCTGTCCGCCGATTCGGTGGCGTCTCTTCGTTCGATGACGCCCCCTCGGTCCCCGGGCGCAAAGTCTTAGGGATGGGCCACGCAGCTTCAACGCGGCGGAGGTTTACCAAGTCCCTGTGCGCGAATATCAGCACGATGCTGCTCGCAGTGAGCCTAGCCGGCTGTGCTGCAGCTGGCGGCGCGAGCTTGCCCAGCAGGGATGACGGCATCACGGATGTCGTAGCCTCCACGCCCATCATTGCCGACCTCGCCCGCCACGTCGCGGGCGACGCCGCCCGCGTGACCGCCCTGATCCCGAACACCGCTGACCCGCACACCTACGAGCTCACCCTGCGGGATGTTCGCAACCTCGCAAACGCGGACATCGCGTTCAACAACGGGCTTCTGCTGGAGCAGCAGTCGGTGCTGCGCACCATGGATAACGGAGTGCTGCCCGGCACGGAGGTCGTGGCCCTGGCCGATGTGGCCGCCAACCAAGGCGCCACCGTCATCCCGTTGGTGGAGAACATGGCGCTCGATACCGTCTGGTTGGGCCTGCGCGCCCAGGGGATCGGCGCCCGGCACGGCGGCTCCGCGCACTCCGAAGTCCACCTCAGCGTGACTGACGTGGAAGGGCCAGGTGATGCGGCGGCATACATCACCGGCACCTTCGGCCAGCCGGAGATCTTCTTCAACTCCCGCGATGGCTTCGATGCCTCCCGCGGGTACGAGGGTGATACGGCTACGCTGCCGGTCGACGCACACACCCACATGAGCTGGTCCTTTTCCAAGCCCGGCACGTACACCCTGCACTTGAGCGCATCCCTGGTGCCGGACGAGGGAAAACCTCCAGAGCACATCGCGGACCAGACCGTGCGTTTCAATGTGGGCACGGAAGACGGGGCGTCAAAAAAGATAGACAGTGGGCACTACGACATTGCGGTAAACGCCGACGACAACAGCATCAACCTCGTCGGCGACGGTGGCACCTTCGACCCCAAGAATGCCGTGGTCAGCGTGCCTAACCAGACGCTGCAGCCGATCCCGGGCGACCCGAACTTCCGCTTCCTCGGCTCGGCGGGCGACGAGACCTACCTTTTGCCCCAAGCAGTGCTAGGCAAGCACGTCCACGGCGAGCTCGACCCGCACCTGTGGCACAACGCGAAGAACGCGATGGCGTATGTGAAGGTCATTCGCGACAAGCTCATCGCCGTAGATCCCGAGCACGCCGCTGATTACCAGCAGAACGCGCGAACCTACCTGGACGAGCTCGACCGCCTTGACCGGGAGATCAAGCGCCAGGTCCGCAGTATTCCCGAGGCTCGCCGGCACTTGGTGACGGCTCATGACGGCTACGCCTATTTTGCTGACGCCTACGGCCTGGATGTCGCCGGTTTCGTCACCCCGAACCCAGAGATCGAGCCGAGCACACGGGACCTCGTCAGCCTGACCCGCACCCTGGAAAACCTGCAGGTTCCGGCGGTCTTCATCGAGCCGACGATGGCGGGGCGTACGCGCGAGTTACAACAGATCGCCGACCGGCTGGGCGTGAGTGTGTGCCAGATCCGCAGCGACACCCTGGACGAGACAGCGCCGACATATGTGGACCTGATGCGGACAAATGCCGAATCGATGGCGGACTGCCTAAGTGGCGCATAGAACTCTGGCGCGCAGGGGAACGACGTTTTCAGGAACAAGAGAAGAACAGAACAACCGAAGAACAAAAGTAAAGGATCAAACAGAACATGCGAAACACACGGATCAGGAAGTCCTGTCTAGCTCCCGCGGCCGCCGCACTGCTGGCCGGGGGAGTAGTAGTGGCGGGAGTGCCGGTGGCCCCGCCGGTCGCAGTGGCGCAGGCACAGGAGCCAGCACAAGGCCAGGCACAAGACCCGGCGCTACAGCAGACCGTGACGGACAAAGAGCAGCACGCTCCCGCGGGAACCTCGCACGTGTTTACCCGCGGCCACGCGGACCTCGGCATGCGCCTGGACGGCGGCGAGCTGGACGTGCAGCTGCGCGACGATGCGGAGGAAAAGCCCATCTGGCGCGTGCTGGACGATGTGGTCTTCGATGTCTCCGACAAGGCCAAGCAGCAACTCCCCGCCGATGGTGGATACGAGTTCACCGGTGCGCAGCCCGGCCAGGAGGTATGGGTCCTGCCACAGACCGAGGTGCAGGGCGTGCCGTGGCTGGGCTGGAACACGCAGTCTCCGGCACTGATCGCCCAAGCCAACCGTGGCGTGACCATGGAGTACCTGGGCCACCAGGGCCCTGGCCAGATGAGCATGTTCTTGCAGGCCGGCGGCTTTGAACAGCCCCAGGAGCTGTGGAACTCCGCGCAGCCCACCCCTCAGGACCTGTGGGTGGATCTGAACACGCACACCCACGCCAACTGGGTATTCACTGAGCCAGGAGTGCACCGAGTGGCCATGGGTGTGCGGGTGAAGTTGAAGGACGGTTCCGAGAAGACCACCACGAAGGTGCTGAACTTTGCCGTGGGAGTGGATCCTTCCGAGGCGCAGAACTCCAGCTGGGAGGGTGAGCTGCCGAAGGCAGGTGCTGCCGGTTCTTCTGGTGACGCCAACAGTTCCAACCCCAACAATTCCGCCAACGCCGCAGATGCGAATGCCAACAGCTCCGGCGAAGGCTCCGATGGAGGCAACTCCGCGCTGCCGTGGATCCTGGGCGGAATTGGCGTGGTGGTCGTTGCACTGCTGGCCTTCGGTTTCCTCTCCCTGCGCAAGGGCGCCAAGGAGCGCAAGCGGATCGAGGATGAACTGTGGGGTCAGCTGAAGTGACCGCACTGCAGATCGCGGATCTGAGTGTCCGGCTGTCCGGGCGCCAGATCCTGACCGATGTGAACCTCGAGGCGCACCCCGGTGAGCTAATAGGGCTACTCGGCCCCAACGGAGCAGGCAAGACCACCCTGATGCGCAGCATCTTGGGGCTCATCCCGCGGACCAAGGGAAGTGTCAAGGCCGCGAGCGTGGGCTATGTTCCCCAGCGCCACGAGTTCGCGTGGGACTATCCCATCGACGTTCGCCACACCGTGCTGAACGGTCGCGCGGGGCTGATTGGTCCGTTCCGTCGGTCGCGCCGGGCAGACTTTGCGGCCACTGCGCATGCGTTAAAGCGCGTGAACCTGCAGCACTTGGCGGACCGTCCCATCGGTCAGCTCTCCGGTGGGCAGCGCCAGCGCGTGCTGGTGGCGCGCGCCCTGGCAGTGGAGCCCACGCTGCTGTTGCTGGACGAGCCTTTCACTGGCATGGATTTCCCCAGTATCGAGTCTCTGGTGGAGATCCTGCAGTCCCTGGCAGCCGATGGCATGAGCATCCTGATGGTGACCCACGATCTGGCGCAGGCGGTGCACGTCTGTGATCGTGTGGTGCTGCTGAACGGTCGCGTGGTCGCCGACGGCGCCCCGGACCAGCTGCAGAACCCCGAACCGTGGATGGAGACTTTCGACGTTCGCCCGGATTCGCCGCTGTTGCGGGGAGTGGGGTTGGTATCGTGATTTCCTTTTCCCAGTTCCTCGCCGACCTGACGAACCCCGCCCTGGCCTTCCTGCCGAAGGCACTGCTGGTGGCTGTTCTCTCCGCCCTGGTATGCGGTGTGATCGGCACCCACGTGGTATTGCGCGGCATGGCGTTCATCGGCGATGCGGTCGCGCATGCCGTGTTCCCGGGCCTGGCCATTGCCTTCGCCTTGCAGTTCTCCGTGATCGCCGGTGGGGCGTTGGCCGGCGCCGTGGTGGCCCTTCTGATCGCCCTATTTTCTCAGCGTAGGCGTGTGAAGGAAGACACGATCATCGGCATTTTCTTCGCCGCCGCCTTCGCCTTGGGCTTGGTGGTGATCTCGAAGGTTCAGGGCTATACAGCCAGCCTGAATAGCTTCCTTTTCGGCTCGATCACGGGCGTATCCAATTCCGACATCATCTTCAGCGCTGTCGTCGGCGCGGTCGTGATCCTGGCCGTGGCGGCGCTGCACAAGGAGATCGTGGCGGTTTCCGTCGACCGCGAAACCGCCGCTGCCATGGGCATCCGTGTACTGCTGATCGACGTGGTCCTTTACCTCGCCGTCACCGCCGCCGTGGTGATGTCTGTTCGCACCGTCGGCAACATTCTGGTGCTCGCGCTGCTGATCACTCCGGCCGCCGCCGCGCGACTCTGGACCGACCGACTGGTCGTGATGATGGCTCTGAGCGCCGTGATCGGCATGGTCGGTTCCTTCCTCGGCGTGTACGTGTCTTGGGCGATCGATGTGCCTACGGGCGCCACGATCGTCCTGGTCCTCACCGTTGTTTTCCTCTTTTCTTTCTTTGTGGCGACGCCCATTCGCGCCGCCCGGCAATCCAACAACCCCTCACAGGTGGTAGCTACTGATGCATAAAAAAGATGAACTCTTTCAGCAGCTGGCCAAGCGGCAGTTGGCTGAGCTTAAACTGCTTAAGCAGCTCAAACACAGCCAGAATAGGGCCGATCGGATGATGTGGGCTGCCAAGTCCACCCTGGCGGTATTGGGTGTGCTGGTGCTAACGGTGGTGGCGGGCGCCTGGAATGCGGCGTCACCACTTAGCAGCGACCACCGCTCCGCCGAGGTGTTGCAGCGAGCGCAAGCAACGCCGACAGGGCATCAGCCCGGAACGACTAGCGACGGACCGACCGTCGGCAAGGACGTTAAGGATCCGGCAACCGGGAAAGCTCACGTGTGTGCGGGCAGAAAACTGCTGTACAACGCGCACGTGGATGCGGTGTACGGCACCTATAACAAGGGCAAGCCCGACGTGATGGTCGTCGATGGGCAGCAGCCCGTGCCCGCCGATGACGTCTGTCTGCGACTGGCGCCCGACGCGATTGATGGCAAGGAAGCCTCCCGCATCAAGGTGCCGAACAAGAAGGCGCTGTCCTTCCTAGGCAAGCCCGGCACGGTGCTGTGGCATGCCCCGCAGAACGCGGACTTCACTAACCAATGGCGCCCGATCTGGGCGGGCCTGGGTGCTTTTGACCCGGCACACGAGATCGAGGTGCCAAAGGATTTCGCCGAGCCAAATCTCCATTTCCATATGAAGAAGTTCTCCGGCCCCGGCGACATGGAGGTTTTCTTCCACAACTCCGGTACGCCTACCCCGGAGCGTGTGCTGTCCACCAAGGACGGTTTGAAGGACTACGACTATGAGGTCGGCGGTCACGGACACTTCGGTTGGACCTTCTCTAAGCCGGGGCTGTATCAGCTGACGATGCAGTGGGACGTCAAGAAGAAGGACGGCTCTACCGTCAAGTCCGCAGCGCGCACCATCAACTGGCTGGTCGGTAGCGATAAGCAGGTGGGGCTGCCGGAGGGCACGACCACTGGGTTGAACGAGATCAAGAGTCCGATCGCGCCGCTGGAGCCGGGCAATCCTGGTGATCAAGATCAACCTGAAGAGCCCGAGCAACCCGAGCAACCCGAGCAACCTGGAGACCCTGAGCAGCCCGAAGACCCCGAGCAGCCAGGCGAGAATGAAACGCCAGGCGAAAACGAGACGCCGGGTGACGAGGAAGATCCGAGCGATGGCACCGACAAGCCAGCGCCGACGTGCGAAGCCCCTGAGGAAATCTCCGACGACGTGGTCCGTAGCGAGGTCAACGATGCCTTCGGTGAAGGGCAGGGGACAGAGCGCGCCGTGATTCCCAAGGGCCACATGGACATGGGCGTGGGAACCTTGGACGAATCTGACGCGGATCCGCACACCTTTCTGAAGGACGGATCCGATCCCGCGAATGTGCAGGAGCGCGAGTCCGGCAGCTTCATTTTCCTGGTCAACAGCCCGAAGGCCAAGGTTGGAGTCCCGCAGGATTACCAGGAGGAACTGGGGGAGACCGCATACGCACTTCCGCAGGCACAGCGGGAGAACCCGAACGTCCCGTGGCTGGGCTTTTCCACCGAGCACCTGAACTCGGCTAAGCAGGGCGTGGACGTGACCATCAAGGACTTTGAAGGTCCCGGTCGCATGGTGACTCTGTCGGACAATGGGTTGGGTAGTGTCAGCCTGCGTCTGGATTCCGAGCACCGTGAGCACAAGGTCAGCTATGCGGTTGGGGCGCACGACCATCAGCAGTTCCTCTTCACCAAGCCGGGCGCGTACCGCGTAGTCTTCCGCTACCAGGGCACTGCTGTGGACGGCAAGAAGTTCGATAAGGAGCTGGAGACCTTCTTCGTCATCAAGGATTCGTGCGGGGCCGATACGGGCAGTGGGAAGTCTGGCCTGGAGGAACTCCAGGAGTTTCAGAAGCACCTAGACAGCGAAAACGCGAAGCTTGGCAAGTACATGGACGAGATCGTCGGTGGCATCGAGGCGCTGCGCGGAAACCGCAAGGCACAGCAGAATCCTTCCACCGGGGCGGCTGGTGGTGCCGGCACCGGAGATTCCTCGGCGGCCGGCGCCGCTAGCAACAACTCTGCCGGCAAGAGTTCTGGTGCAGCACCCTCCGGTACCAGCGCCGCATCGGATAACCACGGCACGGCTAGTGGAGCCGAATCCACGGGGGCTGGTTCCAGTGGTTCTGCCGGCTCGAGTAGCTCCGACAGTTCATCTGGGTCTGCCGGCGGCGCTGCGTTAGCAAATGGTGGCGCTTCTGCTGGCGCCGCGGATGCAGGTTCTGCTGGCACAGCGGACGGAGCTTCTGCTGGTGCTGCGGTCGCAGACGGTGGCGAAGTAGAAGCCGAGGCCGAGGCTGTGGAAGGCGAAGCAGGCGGTGCCGGTGGCATCCATCGCATCAACGCCGCCCAAGGGCAGCAGAATGCAGACGGGGCCGCAAACACGAATGATGCGCAGAACGTAGACACCGAGAAAACTGCCGTAGAATCCTTCGTGGATTCCCTCACTGGCGGTGGCTGGACGACCGGCTTCCTACTGGGGCTCGGCCTGATGGGGCTACTCGGCGGAGCCTTGCTCTTCTTTGTTGCGGCCCGCAACATGCAGCGTGCCCATACCCTGCAACTGCTGCAGGCCTACCGGGAAATCAGTCGCGACCGTGCTGAGCAAGCCTATGCAGAGGGCATCGCAGACGAAGAGGTTTGGGACGGTGAGGAGTCTCGCTAAGCTCGCCGCCCCGGCAGCCGGAACTCGCCCATCATAGGAAGCACCACTCCGCGCTTCAGCGGATGGGCGGCGCGGTAAGTAGCCGGGCCGTCTTCTCCCGGTTCCAGGGCCTCCAGAATCAGATCGACCACACGCGGCGAGTACAGCATCGCCAGGTGGCCGGATAGATCCAGCGGGTTGTTGTCCTGCACGCTCAAGTTGCGCACCCGCGCGCCCTCCCCGGCGACCATCACCTGCTTCAAACGAGGAGTGGCAATACCGTCGTACTTCGCGGTGATCATCGTGTAGTCCACGCCCGGGGTGGTATCCCCATCGCGGTTCAGGTGTTCACCAAACTCGCTGCCGAAGCGCTGGTCGATCGCTGCGCCACCCAGGAACTTCTCCAGGAACCCCGCGAGCTTGTTATTCGGGTCGATTTTGTCGCCCAGGGTCGAGATGCCGGACAGGGTGGTGCCGTGGTGCGCAGGGCCCACGCCCACCAGGCGATCCACCTTGTTGCGCGCCACATCCGCCCGGTCGGCGCCGCCGGAATCGGAAAGGTACAGCCGCGCCTGCGCCACGCCCTGCGAGTGGCCGACCAGGTTCACCTTCTTCGCGCCCGTGCGCTCGATCACCTCGTCGATGAAGGCCGCAACCTCCTTCTGGGAGGTGCGCAGGAAGTTGTTGGCGTACACGCCCGGGGCCTTGCCCGTGAAGGCGGAGCGATCCTTGCCGTAGTTCACGGCGAACACCGGGTGACCTGCCGCAATGAGGTGCTTGGCCACGTAGTCCCACGTGTTATATGCGTTGAGCCACGTACCGTGGATCAGCACCGTCGGTGTCTTGCCTTCTAGCGGTGTGTCGAACTTATTGACGCCCTCCGGCAGTGGATTGTCGCGTCGCAGGCTGGATAGGAACTTCGGGATGAATGCGTCCATGAACCCCAAGGCTAATCAAATCCGCAGCCCCAGTTTTGGAAACGAAATAATTTCTCGCGCAGGGTGGCGTCAGAAAGAAAAACAGCGATTTGGAGGAAGGGGAGGCAGGGGTGTAACCTCCTTCGAGGAAGTTTGACTAGATCAACAACGAGATCAGCAACGTCAAGTTTTCACCGAAGACCGTCGGTCATCACCGTCCGCGCGAACCTTAACAGGGGAGAGTGGGCAGGAGATTGAAGGATCATCGTCATAGATGACGGCCCACGCAGGTAACACGATTAGACGTTCGGATCGGATTCCAGCCCTAGAAAGCCGGGGATCCTACGAATGCGCCTTGTGCTTCTTGCGTAAAACGCCGGAAACGCGAGGCGCTTTGTCGTTTATGTACAGTGTTGCCCTTCAACAATGATCGTCGGTGGACGTACTGCAAAAACGTACACCGTAAACATCAGGAAGGAGGCGAGAGTATGGCTAATCCGAAGAACACCGCTTCGCTGGAAGAGCTCAAGGCACGCTTCGAGCAGGCACAGTCCACTCTGTTGACCGAGTACCGTGGCCTGTCCGTGGCTGAGACCACCGAGCTGCGTCGCGCACTGGGTTCGGACGTTACCTACTCCGTCGCCAAGAACACCATGATCAAGCTGGCTGCACGCGAAGCTGGCATTGAGCTTGATGAGTCCCTGCTGACCGGTCCTACCGCAATCGCATTCGTCAACGGCGAGGCCGTGGACGCTGCGAAGGCCATGAAGGACTTCGGCAAGGATCACAAGAACTTCGTGATCAAGGGTGGCTACATGGACGGTGCCACGATTGATGCCGCTCAGGTTGAGGCAATCGCCGAGCTGGACAATCGCGAAACCACGCTGGCCAAGCTGGCCGGTGCCATGCAGGGTTCCTTGGCAAAGGCCGCAGGCCTGTTCAACGCACCAGCATCCCAGGTGGCACGCCTGGCCGCTGCACTGCAGGAGAAGAAGGAACAGTAAGTTCCCTCCGCTCATACATAAGACATAAAACACTTTGCCGGCCGGGTCGCCAACACTTTCCGGCCCACCGGCGCAACTACGAAAGGATGCCATCATGGCTAAGCTCACCAAGGACGAGCTCATCGAGGCTTTCAAGGAAATGACCCTCATCGAACTGTCTGAGTTCGTTAAGGAATTCGAAGAGGTCTTCGACGTCACCGCTGCTGCTCCGGTTGCTGCCGTTGCTGCTGCTCCGGGCGCTGAGGGCGGCGCTGCTGCTGAGGAGAAGGACGAGTTCGACGTCGTTCTGGAGGACGCAGGCGCTAAGAAGATCGGCGTTATTAAGGTTGTCCGCGAGATCGTCTCCGGCCTGGGCCTGAAGGAGGCTAAGGAGCTGGTTGAGGGTGCTCCGAAGGCTATCCTGGAGGGTGCTTCCAAGGATGACGCTGAGGCTGCTAAGACCAAGCTGGAAGAGGCTGGCGCAAAGGTCTCCCTCAAGTAAGCTCGCCTTACTTTCCGCGCTTCGGCCTGGCGCCGAATGCGCAGCCAAATCAAAGCCGCTGGGAATCACGTTCCGTGATTTCCGGCGGTTTTTTGTTGTCTTGCTACGCTTAAGTGACCAATATCGAATCGTGTGCCCAGCCCTCCGGGCGTACGGGTAGCTAAAACTGATCTAAATGCAGATGGTGGCAGAGAAGTGACGAATAATAAGGGCTCCGGCAAAGGCCTCTACATCCTGGGTGCGCTCGGTGCACTGATTGGCGTAGCGCTGATCACTGTGGGCGTCATGCTCCCAAAGGTTGTATCGAACGACAAGGCCGTGCCTCTAGACCTGGCCGCGACAACGCTTACATTGAACGACCCCGCCGCGGTGATCGGTCCGAACTACCAAGGGCTTGACGGTAAAGAGGATGTGAAGGCGCCGGTCAACCGCCAGTTCAAGATCACGCTCGAGGAGCCCGCCACCGACGATGAAGCCAGCGCGCGCGTCGGTGTGACCACCGCTCGCACGGACGTGGAGGACGACCTGGAATCGCTGCTGGACGCACAGGTCTGGAGCTTTACCGTGGATCGCCGAACAGGCGAGGCGAAGGGGGATGCGAAGGTCTCGGACACTCCCGCTACCCCGGCCACCGACGGCGAGATCGCCGGTTATTGGGCCAAGTTCCCTCAGGGCACTGAGCAGCGCTCTTATGACTATTTCGATATGACGCTACGTCGCGCACTGCCTGCGGAGTTCACCGGTACTCGCAATGTCACCACCGCTGACGGGCGCGAGCACGAGCTGTACGTCTTCCGTCAGGAGATCCCGGCAACCTCCGTGGCCAAGGAGTACGCGGGAGTGCGCAACACCATCACCGTTGAAGGGGAGGACGGCAAGCCGCAGCGCGCCCAGTTGTTCCACGAAGGTTGGCGCGAGCTGACGGTAGAGCCGAAGTCCGGCCTTCTGGTGAGTGTGGAAGAGAACGTGAAGGACACGTACCGGGATGGCTCCGGTAAGGACGTGCAGAACCTGCTGCAGTTCCACGGCAAGACTCCGCAGCGGGTGACGCAGTCCATGCTGGATCAGGCCATGGAAGTTAGCGGGCAGCGCCACACCGATAAATGGGGGGTTGCATTGATTGTCGCGGGTGTTATTGTGGCAGCAGCATCCGTGGTGTTGGTTCTGTGGCGGCGCGCTAAGCGTAGGGCGGAGCGCCGGAATGAACGCCGGGCAGAGAAGCAGCCTGAGAGACCGGCAGAGGAAGCCTAGACATTCGCGCAGCGATGCTATAGGATAGTTCGTTGCGCTGGATTTGATTTGTTGAGCTATCGGCTACAACGAAACGACTACAAAGCTACGCAGAAGTGATGTGAAGACATTACACATGAAGCAGACTTTGCCAAACGAGCCAAAAAGGCCATTTGACAAGGTCGTTTAGTCGTTTCTGCGTGGGGATAGTTTGGCAGGGAAAATCCAACTAAATCGACCATCACGAGACCGTACACACACAATCACGATCGCACACTACAGCTCCACCACGTAGTGTCGACCGATGTTGTGCTGGAAGGACCCATCTTGGCAGTCTCCCGCCAGACCAGCTCAGTGGCCGGAATTCCCGGAGCTCCGCAGCGACACAGCTTTGCGAAGATCGACTCTCCGATCGAGGTTCCAGGCCTTCTTGACCTCCAACGAGAGTCCTTCGCTTGGCTCGTTGGCACGCCTGAGTGGCGTGCCCGCGCCCAAGCAGAGGCAGGGGAGGATGTCCGCATCATGAGCGGACTCGAGGAGATTCTCGAGGAGCTCTCTCCGATCGAGGACTACTCCGAGAACATGTCCCTCACCCTGTCCGAGCCCCGCTTCGATGACGTGAAGTCCACCATCGACGAGGCGAAGGATAAGGACATCAACTACGCGGCACCGCTGTACGTGACCGCGGAATTCACCAACTCCATGTCTGGTGAGATCAAGTCCCAGACGGTCTTCATCGGTGACTTCCCGATGATGACCGACAAGGGCACGTTCATCATCAACGGCACCGAGCGTGTCGTTGTTTCCCAGCTCGTCCGTTCCCCGGGCGTGTACTTCGATGCTTCCATCGACGCATCTACCGAACGCCCCCTGCACTCCGTGAAGGTGATCCCTTCCCGCGGTGCATGGCTGGAGTTCGACGTGGATAAGCGCGACACCGTCGGCGTGCGCATCGACCGCAAGCGCCGCCAGCCGGTCACCGTGCTGCTGAAGGCCCTGGGCCTGACCACGCAGGAGATCACCGACCGTTTCGGCTTCTCCGAGCTGATGATGTCCACCCTCGAAAAGGACGGCGTGGACAACACCGATGAGGCTCTGCTGGAGATCTACCGCAAGCAGCGCCCGGGCGAGTCCCCGACGCGCGACTCCGCGCAGGCTCTGCTGGAGAACTCCTTCTTCAAGGCGAAGCGCTACGACCTGGCTAAGGTCGGCCGCTACAAGGTCAACCGCAAGCTGGGCCTGGGTGGCGATACCGATGGCGTGATGACCCTCACGGAAGAGGACATCCTGACCACCATCGAGTACCTGGTGCGCCTGCACGCCGGTGAGAAGTCCATGACCTCCCCGGACGGCACCGAAGTCCCGATCGATACCGACGACATCGACCACTTCGGCAACCGTCGTCTGCGTACCGTCGGCGAGCTGATCCAGAACCAGGTTCGCGTGGGTCTGTCCCGCATGGAGCGTGTTGTGCGTGAGCGCATGACCACCCAGGATGCGGAGTCCATCACCCCGACCTCCCTGATCAACGTTCGCCCGGTCTCCGCGGCTATCCGCGAGTTCTTCGGCACCTCCCAGCTGTCGCAGTTCCTGGACCAGAACAACTCCCTGTCCGGTCTGACCCACAAGCGCCGCCTGTCCGCGCTGGGTCCGGGCGGTCTGTCCCGTGAGCGCGCCGGCCTGGAGGTCCGCGACGTTCACCCGTCTCACTACGGCCGCATGTGCCCGATTGAGACTCCTGAGGGTCCGAACATTGGTCTGATCGGCTCCCTTTCCTCCTATGCTCGCGTGAACCCGTTCGGCTTCATCGAGACCCCGTACCGCAAGGTTGTGGACGGACAGATCACCGACGAGGTCTACTACTTCACCGCGGACGAAGAGGATCGCCACGTGATTGCTCAGGCGAACACCCCGTTCGATGAGAATCACCGGTTCACCGAGGAGCGCATTGAGGTTCGCCTGCGCGGCGGCGACGTGGAGGTCGTCCCGTACACCGAGGTGGACTACATGGACGTGTCGCCGCGACAGATGGTTTCCGTGGCAACCGCTATGATTCCGTTCCTCGAGCACGACGATGCTAACCGTGCACTGATGGGTGCCAACATGCAGCGTCAGGCTGTGCCGCTGCTGCGCTCCGAGGCTCCTTTCGTGGGCACCGGTATGGAGCTGCGCGCTGCTTATGACGCCGGCGACATGATCATCGCGCCGAAGGCAGGCGTGGTCGAGTACGTCTCCGCCGACTACATCACCGTCATGGACGACGAGGGTGTGCGCGATACCTTCATGCTGCGCAAGTTCGAGCGCACCAACCAGGGCACCTGCTACAACCAGACGCCGCTGGTGGACGAAGGCGACCGCGTTGAGGCTGGCCAGGTTCTCGCCGACGGCCCGGGTACCGACAACGGTGAGATGGCACTGGGTAAGAACCTGCTGGTTGCCTTCATGCCGTGGGAAGGCCACAACTACGAGGACGCCATCATCCTGAACCAGCGCATGGTTGAGGAGGACGTTCTGACCTCGATCCACATCGAGGAGTACGAGATTGACGCCCGCGACACCAAGCTGGGCCCGGAGGAGATCACCCGCGACATTCCTAACGTGGGCGAGGACGTCCTGGCTGACCTGGACGAACGCGGTATCGTCCGCATCGGCGCGGACGTCCGCGACGGCGACATCCTGGTCGGTAAGGTCACCCCGAAGGGTGAAACCGAGCTGACTCCGGAAGAGCGCCTGCTGCGCGCCATCTTCGGTGAGAAGGCCCGCGAGGTTCGCGATACCTCCATGAAGGTGCCGCACGGCGAGACCGGTAAGGTCATCGGCGTTCGCGTGTTCTCCCGTGAGGATGACGACGACCTGGCCGCAGGTGTGAACGAGATGGTTCGCGTCTACGTTGCCCAGAAGCGCAAGATCCAGGACGGCGATAAGCTCGCCGGCCGTCACGGCAACAAGGGTGTTGTCGGCAAGATCCTGCCGCAGGAGGACATGCCGTTCCTGCCGGACGGTACTCCGATCGACATCATCCTGAACACCCACGGCGTGCCGCGCCGTATGAACATTGGTCAGGTTCTTGAGGTGCACCTGGGCTGGCTGGCTAAGGCCGGCTGGAAGGTCGACCCGGACTCCCAGGATCCGAAGATCCAGAAGATGCTGGAGACCTTGCCGGAGGAGCTGTACGAGATTCCGGCGGACTCCCTGACCGCCACCCCAGTGTTCGACGGTGCTTCCAACGCGGAGCTGTCCGGCCTGCTGCGTTCCTCGCTGCCGAACCGCGACGGCGAGCGCCAGGTCGACGACTTCGGTAAGTCCAACCTGATCGACGGCCGCTCCGGCGAGCCCTTCCCGTACCCGGTTGCAGTGGGCTACATGTACATGCTGAAGCTGCACCACCTGGTCGACGAGAAGATCCACGCTCGTTCCACTGGTCCTTACTCCATGATTACCCAGCAGCCGCTGGGTGGTAAGGCACAGTTCGGTGGCCAGCGCTTCGGTGAGATGGAGGTGTGGGCAATGCAGGCATACGGTGCCGCCTACACCCTGCAGGAGCTCCTGACCATCAAGTCCGACGACGTGGTTGGTCGTGTGAAGGTGTACGAGGCGATCGTGAAGGGCGAGAACATTCCGGATCCTGGTATCCCAGAGTCCTTCAAGGTCCTTCTGAAGGAGCTGCAGTCGCTGTGCCTGAACGTTGAGGTTCTGGCCGCCGACGGCACCCCGATGGAGCTGTCCTCCGACGATGACGATGAACTGGAGAACGCTAACGCGGCTCTGGGCATCAACCTGTCCCGTGACGAGCGTCCGGATGCTGACATGGATGTCAGCTAGGGCGTTGACGACCCTAAACATCTGACTTTCGTACATTCGCCGTATTTTCGGCGTCTGAGCCCGACAAACAACACAGCTTCAGGCGCCGTAACTACCCAAAGCCCTCCGGAAAGAGGAGGGGAAAGGAAGTCCACGTGCTGGACGTCAACTTTTTCGATGAGCTTCGCATCGGCCTAGCGACTGCGGACGACATTCGTCGCTGGTCCCGTGGCGAGGTCAAGAAGCCTGAAACCATTAACTACCGCACCCTGAAGCCGGAGAAGGACGGCCTGTTCTGCGAGCGCATTTTCGGCCCCACCCGCGACTGGGAGTGTGGCTGTGGCAAGTACAAGCGCGTGCGCTACAAGGGCATCATCTGTGAGCGCTGTGGCGTTGAGGTGACCAAGTCCAAGGTTCGCCGTGAGCGCATGGGCCACATCGAGCTGGCCGCGCCTGTTACCCACATCTGGTACTTCAAGGGCGTGCCCTCTCGCCTGGGCTACCTGCTGGACCTGGCTCCGAAGGATCTGGAAAAGATCATCTACTTCGCCGCCAACATCATCACCTCTGTGGACGAGGAGGGTCGCCACAACGACCAGTCCACCCTCGAGGCAGAGATGCTGCTGGAGAAGAAGGAAGTCGAGCAGGAGCGCGACGCGGAGCTGGCTGACCGTGCCAAGACTCTCGAGGACGACCTGGCGGAGCTCGAGGCAGCTGGTGCCAAGAACGACGCCAAGAAGAAGGTCCAGAACGCAGCCGATCGCGAGATGCGCCACATCCGCGAGCGCGCCGAGCGCGAGATTGACCGCCTGGACGAGATCTGGAACACCTTCGTCAAGCTGGCTCCGAAGCAGATGATCGTGGATGAGAACATCTACAACGAGCTGGTCGACCGTTACGAGGATTACTTCACCGGCGGCATGGGCGCAGAGGCTATCCAGACCCTGATCCGTAGCTTCGACCTCGAGGCCGAGGCCGAGTCCCTGCGCGAGGTCATCCGCGACGGCAAGGGCCAGAAGAAGCTGCGCGCTCTGAAGCGCCTGAAGGTCGTCGCCGCATTCCTGCGTTCCGGCAACGACCCGGCAGGCATGGTTCTGGACTGCATCCCGGTTATCCCGCCGGAGCTGCGTCCGATGGTGCAGCTGGACGGTGGCCGCTTTGCTACCTCCGACCTGAACGACCTGTACCGCCGCGTAATCAACCGCAACAACCGCCTGAAGCGCATGCTGGATCTCGGCGCGCCTGAGATCATCGTGAACAACGAGAAGCGCATGCTGCAGGAGTCCGTCGACGCACTGTTCGACAACGGTCGTCGCGGTCGTCCGGTTACCGGCCCGGGCAACCGTCCGCTGAAGTCCCTGTCTGATCTGCTGAAGGGTAAGCAGGGCCGCTTCCGCCAGAACCTGCTGGGTAAGCGTGTGGACTACTCCGGCCGTTCCGTGATTATCGTCGGTCCGCAGCTGAAGCTGCACCAGTGTGGTCTGCCGAAGCTGATGGCTCTGGAGCTGTTCAAGCCGTTCGTGATGAAGCGCCTGGTGGAGAAGTCCTACGCGCAGAACATCAAGTCCGCCAAGCGCATGGTGGAACGCCAGCGCCCCGAGGTGTGGGACGTGCTGGAAGAGGCCATCGCCGAGCACCCGGTGATGCTGAACCGTGCACCGACCCTGCACCGCCTGGGTATTCAGGCCTTCGAGCCGATCCTGGTTGAGGGTAAGGCCATCCAGCTGCACCCGCTGGCCTGTGAGGCCTTCAACGCGGACTTCGACGGTGACCAGATGGCTGTTCACCTACCGCTGTCCGCAGAGGCACAGGCCGAGGCTCGCATCCTGATGCTGGCCTCCAACAACATTCTGTCCCCGGCATCCGGTAAGCCGCTGGCTATGCCGCGTCTGGACATGGTGACCGGCCTGTACTACCTGACTCTGCTGAAGAAGCCGGAGGAGTTCGGCGGCCAGGGCGCCTACGCACCGGCCACCGAGGACGGTCCGGCACAGGGCGTGTACTCCTCCCTGGCCGAGGCGATCATGGCTTACGACCGTGGCGTGCTGGGCCTGCAGGCTCCGATCCACGTGCGTATCAGCCACCTGCGCCCGACCGCGGAGATCGAGGCCGAACTGTTCCCGGATGGTTGGCAGCGAGGCCAGACCTGGCTGGCGGAAACCACCCTGGGTCGCGTGCTGTTCAACGAGCTGCTGCCGTGGAACTACCCATACGTAGAGGGCGTCATGGCGAAGAAGCCACAGGCTTCCGTCATTAACGACCTCGCGGCGAAGTACCCGATGATCACCGTGGCGCAGACGGTGGACAAGCTGAAGGACGCCGGCTTCTACTGGGCAACCCGCTCCGGTGTGACCATCACCATGCATGACGTGCTGGTTCTGCCGAATAAGCAGGAAGTCCTGGATAACTACGAGGCCAAGGCCCGCGTTATCGAGAAGAAGATGGCACGCGGCAAGATCAACGAGGCAGAGCGTTACCAGTCCTTGGTTGACCTGTGGAAGGAAGCTACCGACTACGTTGGTCAGTCCGTCGAGGACCTGTACCCGGATGACAACCCGATTCCGATGATCGTGAAGTCGGGTGCTGCCGGTAACATGCGTCAGATCTGGACCCTGGCCGGCATGAAGGGCATGGTTACGAACTCGCGCGGTGAGTACATCACCCGTCCGATTAAGACCTCCTTCCGCGAGGGCCTGTCCGTGCTCGAGTACTTCAACAACTCCCACGGTTCCCGTAAGGGTCTGGCTGATACGGCACTGCGTACCGCCGACTCGGGTTACCTGACCCGTCGTCTGGTGGACGTGGCGCAGGACGTCATCGTGCGCGAGGACGACTGTGGCACCAAGCAGGGCGCTGTTGTGCCGGTGGCCGTTCCAGTTCTGGACGCCGAGGGTAAGCCGACCGGTAACTACACCGCTGCGGACTTCGTCGAAACGTCTGTTCTGGGTCGTTACCTAGCTAGTGACGCCACCGCCTCCGACGGCACCGTTATCGTCGCCGAGGGCAATGTCGTTGGCGAGGGCGAGCTGCAGGCTCTCCTCGAGGCCGGCGTGGAGGAAGTAAAGGTCCGCTCCGTGATGACCTGTGCTACCAACACCGGCGTGTGCTCCACCTGCTACGGCCGTTCCATGGCGACCGGCAAGAAGGTGGAGATCGGCGAGGCCGTTGGTATCGTCGCCGCCCAGTCCATTGGTGAGCCGGGTACCCAGCTGACGATGCGTACGTTCCACCTGGGTGGTGTCGGTGGCGACATTACTGGTGGTCTGCCGCGTGTTCAGGAGCTGTTCGAAGCTCGCGTGCCGAAGGCGAAGTCCCCGATTGCGTCGGTGGACGGCAAGGTGCGCATCGAGGACGACGACAACTTCTTCACCCTGACTATCGAGCCGGACGACGGCTCCGACGATGTGGTGTACGAGAAGCTGTCCAAGCGTCAGGGCCTGGCGACGCTGGGCACCGGTGGCGTGGAGCGCCCGATCCGCGACGGCGACCACGTGAAGATGGGCCAGCAGCTGCTGAAGGGTGCTGCGGACCCGCACGAGGTTCTGCGCGTGATGGGCCGCCGTGGCGTGCAGCAGCACCTGATCAACGAGGTCCAGAAGGTCTACCGCGATCAGGGTGTGGCCATCCACGACAAGCACATCGAGATCATCGTGCGCCAGATGCTGCGCCGCGTGACCGTCATCGACTCCGGTTCGACCGAGTTCCTGCCGGGCTCCCTGGTGGATCACGGAGACGCCGTGGCTGCTTCCAAGGAGGCCGTCAAGACCGGCGGTCGCCCGGTGGAGGTACGTGCGGAGATCATGGGTATCACGAAGGCCTCCCTGGCCACCGAGTCCTGGCTGTCCGCCGCCTCGTTCCAGGAGACCACTCGCGTGCTCACGGACGCTGCTATCAACAAGCGTTCTGACAAGCTGATCGGCCTGAAGGAGAACGTGATCATCGGTAAGCTGATCCCGGCCGGTACGGGTATTTCCCGCTACCGCAACATCAGTGTGGAGCCGACGGAGGAGGCCCGCGCAGCGGCTTACTCCCTGCCGTCCTCCTTCGGTGATGGCTTCTACGCCGACGACACTTACGGCGAGTTCACCGGCGCTGCCGTGCCGTTGGACGACATTGATCTGATGTAGTTCGGATCTGCTGCATGGTTGCCCGTAACTGGCGGGCGGCCAGCAGCCTTTAGCGGGCGCTTCCTCTTGTACAAAGGGGAGGCGTCCGCTTTTGCATGTCTACGGCATGCGGTGCTCTATGATGTGCTGCATGGGTATGATGTTTCGCAATTCCAAGAACTTCGGTCCGTTCCGCATTAACACCTCTTCCGGTGGCGTGGGCGGATCCACCCGTGTGGGACCGATGCGGATTACGCAGCGTGCTGATGGCCGTCAGTCCGTCACGATCCGCACCCCGATCCGCGGCCTGAACTTCACTAAGACCTTCGGCAGCAAGCGCCGTTAATTACGCAGCGCCCGCTTCGTCTTCTTCGTTGCCGTTGCCGACCACGGATCCTCGGGCCACGGGTGTTTCGGATAGCGCCCGCGCATGTCCTTACGCACGCCCTGGTAGGGGCCATCCCAGAAGCTCTTCAGATCGTCGGTGACGGCCAGCTCGCGGCCCGCTGGCGATAGTAGGTGGAACAGAACTTTTTGCCCTGCGATGGTGGGGGAGTCCGCCAGGCCAAAGCATTCCTGCAGCTTGACGCGCACAATCGGTCGGCCGGTTTCGTAGTGAACCTTCGGAGCTGATCCGCTGGGTACTTCCAGCCGTTCCGGTGCGAGCTCGTCCATCTGCCCTGCCTCGGGCCACGGCAGTTGCCGCATGATCGCCTGGTAAGCGCTGATGTCGGCGATCCTTTCGCCCGCCACAACCCGTTCGGCCTCGGGCGTGTAGTCGCCTGCCGCTAGGTCCGGCCACGGTTCGCCGAGCTGCGCGCGGAGGTAGTCGACTCTTTCTTTTATTCTTGACGCCCCCTCCGTCATCTGTAGCCACCCAAGCCCCTTGGTAGCCAAGGCCGCGATGGCCTGGGTTCTCTCTTCTGCACCCAGCTGGTTTACGGAGACTGGGGTGCTGGATAGCTCGATGGCTCCGAGGTGGCGGGTGCGCCGCGCACGGAGCTTACCGTCGGCGATGCGCGCAGTGACGTCCTCCCGTACTTGCGCTAGGTCCGGTTCGTCTAGCCGGGCGGCCGCGCGGATCAGGGGAGTGCGGCCCAGCTGGACCTCCGCAACCGCCAGCCATTCGGAGCCGCCGAGCGGGCGGCGCAGCTCCGGTGCGAGGGTGGCACGGGTGCCGGAGGCCAGCAGATACTCGGCATCCTCGCCGCTACCGCCGCTACCTCTGACGCTGCCAGCGCTGCGGCTGCCGCTATCCACTAGCTTCGCAACACGGTCGGGGTATGCGGAGGCTACAACCTCGCCGGCAGTGGCCGGGCCGCGGTTGCCCACCATCCGCGCGAAGCGGCGCACCTCGGAGGCCTGAGGTTTCGCCTCGGCGAGGTCCCCCTGCAGGCCGGTCGACAGCGCGGCCACAACCTCGGCGGCACCTGAGCCGTGGGCCAGTAGTGCCGCCCCCAGGCGCGGGTCGGCGGGAATGCGCGCTAGCTTCTGACCCGTCTCGGTAATCGTGCCGTTCCCGTCCAGCGCGCCCAAAGCGTGCAGCTCCCGGTTGGCGTCGGTGAGGGTGGCGGCCGGAGGGGCGTCCAGAAGAGAAATATCGGGCGACCCCCAAGCGGCGAGGGTCAGTGCGGCGGCGACGAGGTCCGACGAGAGGACCTCCGGGGTGATGTCCGGTGCGAAGTGGGAATAGTCCGCTGCGGAGTAGGCGCGATAGACCTGGCCGGGGCCGAGGCGACCGGCACGGCCGGCACGCTGATCGGCGCTGGCTTTGGAGGTGGAGGTGGTGACCAGACCCGTCATCCCGCGGGCTTGATCACGGCGGGGAGTGCGGGAAAGACCGGCATCAACGACCGCATGTACGCCGGGGACGGTCAGCGAGGATTCGGCGATGGAGGTGGCGACAACGATGGGGGAGCGGCCGGTCAGGGCGGCATCTTGTTCGCGTGAGTTCAGGCCGCCGTGGAGTGGGGCACTATCGGGCAGGTGGGAGGTCACCCAGTCGATCTCCTTGCGGCCGGGCACGAAGACCAGCGTGCGGTGGTCAGGATGGCCGGAGTCGCGGTGGTGCGAGTGAGCCTGCAGGGCGAGGTCCGCGACGTGGCGGTAGAACGCGGGTGAGCCCTGGGCACGCTCGGGATCCGGGTGGTATGTGACCTCGAGGGGATGGGTGACCGCTGGGGTGGAGACGACCTGCGCGCCCATGTAGTCGGCGAGCTTCTGCGTGTCGACGGTAGCGGACATTGCGCAGAGGTAGAGCTCCCCGGCGGGGTCGCCTTCGCGCAGCAGGGCGACTTCCTGGCACATGGCGAGCACGAGGTCAGAATCCAGTTGGCGCTCGTGAACTTCGTCGATGAGGACCGCGCCCACGCCTTCGAGGGCGGGGTCGGCGAGGAGGCGGTTGAGGAGGACTCCTGGGGTGACGAATTCCACGAGGCTGCCGGGGTGGTGTTCTCCACGGATGCTGTAGCCGACGCGGTCGCCTACGCGGGAGCCGTCGAGGTGGGCGAGGCGCCGAGCGGCGGCGCGGACGGCTACGCGGCGAGGTGCGGTGACCAGAACTTTCGGCGGGGTGGCCGAGGTGGTCGTGGAGGCTTTTGACGGCGCCGCGACTTCGTCGGCTGTACTTGACAGAATATTGGACAGTGCGGGCGGCAGGAGGGTTGTCTTACCGGTTCCAGGGGGAGCCTCCACCACCAGCGGGCCGCGCTGTGGGATGCGCGGCAGAAGCTCGGCGGCAGGCAGGCCGTCGCCGATGATTGCTAAATCGAAAAGGGGAGGAAACATCGGGATGATTGTAGGCCATCCCGATGCTTACGCTCTGGTTCTAACGGAAGAACTTCAGCACGCAAGAAATCAGCACTCCCAGGACTCCGGCTCCGAAGAGGGAGAGCCAGAAGGTCTTCTGGGTTTCCTTTGCCTCATCCGACTTGTCGATGCCGAAGATCTTCTGGAAGAAGGAGAGGATGCCTTCCTTGGACGAGCCACTAGTCGAGGACTCCGGATCCTTCGGGTTCGGGTCAGGGTCTTCT
The DNA here is from genome assembly GCF_027570065.1 of Corynebacterium evansiae. Classification (NCBI taxonomy): domain Bacteria; kingdom Bacillati; phylum Actinomycetota; class Actinomycetes; order Mycobacteriales; family Corynebacteriaceae; genus Corynebacterium; species Corynebacterium evansiae. Next base: position 223,698 of record NZ_JAKMUT010000001.1, read on the forward strand.
GGCTTGCCTGGTTCCTTTGGCTCAGGGTCTGGGTTCGGTTCAGGCTCAGGGTTCGGCTCCGGCAGATCCGGATTCGGCTCTGGATTCGGTTCAGGATCTGGTTGCGGCTCCGGATTCGGCTCCGGATTCGGCTCCGGATTCGGGTCTGGATTCGGGTCTGGATCTGGGGCTGGCTGATCCGGATCGGGCTGTGGCTCCGGTTCCGGGGCGGGCGCAGCCTTGACTATGGTCTCGTTCAGCTGCGCGGGAGTGGTGGTGCATTTCGTAGGAACGTCACCGAGTGGTGTGCCCATAGTCACATCAATGATGTCGCCTGGCGCACCGATGGTGACTTTATGTCCGTCCTTGGAGCGGAGAGAGAACTCGATTGGCTTCGCAGAGACCGTAATGTCCCTGCTGCTGGTCTTCGACGCCAAGAGCACGTTGTCGACAGACAGGATGCCGTTAGACAGGGTTACACCGGCCGGGCTGCCAACCAGCTCTGCGTTGGGGGATACCTGCAGACGCGCAGTACTAGACTTCGCCGAGACGGAACTAACCGCGCTAAACGACAAGGAGGAGATCTTGGATTCGCCAATCGCCACCTTTACCGGGATAGCTGCACCAGCTTCGGCCTCACTGGGCATGTCAACCGTGACCGTGCCGGTGGTCCCAGCTGTCTTAGTACCTATTAAAGGTGCAGTGTAGGAGCAGTTTAGGTCGAGGTTACGACTCTTGGTATCTGCGGCAGCCTGCGATAGCAGAGAAGGAGCGGCTACACCGGTAGCCGAGAGTAGAAGGGAAATTGCGGCTGCACCAGCGACAACACCGCGGTTAATGCGAAGGCTCTTCATCGGGCCATCCTTAAAGTTAGAAGGAACGCCATACAGAGGTTTCTGTGGCAAAACTAAATCTAACATGAACGGCGGTCGCCGGATCCTTAATTTCGAAATCCAACCTCATTTTGGTTTCTCGCGCACCGTGCTGTAACCTGACCGGCGTAGATTGTATTGTCTCCGCTGGTGCAGTGACGGCCACTAGCTAACCGAGTTAGCGCAGGCCGGTTGTGCAGCTGGGGTGCGATGCAGGGATCTCCACGTTATTGCGTGGGGTGATACACCACGGAAGAGGCCCCGTAAGGAAGAGCCCCTTATTTTTCGTGTGTGCAGATCCTTTTGAGATCCTCAAGCTACAGATGCTCAACCCGCAGGGCGGCCACTTCCGAAGTGGCGGTACTGCGCAACTGCACCGAAAAGAACCGAAAGAAAGTTCATCTATGCCAACTATTCAGCAGCTGGTCCGCAAGGGCCGCCACAGCAAGAAGTCCGAGGTTGCCACGGCAGCCCTGAAGGGCTCCCCGCAGCGCCGTGGCGTGTGCACCCGCGTGTACACCACCACCCCGAAGAAGCCGAACTCCGCACTGCGTAAGGTTGCCCGTGTTCGCCTGACCTCCGGTATCGAGGTTTCCGCCTACATTCCGGGCGAGGGCCACAACCTGCAGGAGCACTCCATGGTGCTCGTCCGCGGTGGTCGTGTGAAGGACCTCCCGGGTGTTCGTTACAAGATCGTGCGTGGTTCCCTCGACACCCAGGGTGTCAAGGACCGCAAGCAGGCACGTTCCCGCTACGGCGCTAAGAAGGAGAAGTAAACAATGCCACGTAAGGGTCCAGCACCTTCCCGACAGCTAGTCAAGGATCCAGTTTACGGCGACGTTCTCGTCTCCCAGCTGGTGAACAAGGTTCTCCTTGACGGTAAGAAGTCCACCGCAGAGCGCATCGTCTACGGCGCACTGGAGCAGTGCCGCGAGAAGACCGGCACCGATCCGATCCTCACCCTGAAGAAGGCTCTCGACAACGTCAAGCCGGCTCTTGAGGTTCGCTCCCGCCGTGTTGGTGGCGCTACCTACCAGGTTCCGGTTGAGGTTCGCCCCGGCCGTTCCACCACTCTGGCACTGCGTTGGCTGGTGACCTTCACCCGTCAGCGTCGTGAGAACACTATGACCGAGCGTCTCGCCAACGAGATCCTGGACGCATCCAACGGCCTGGGTGCATCCGTGAAGCGTCGCGAAGACACTCACAAGATGGCAGAGGCCAACCGCGCCTTCGCCCACTACCGCTGGTAGCAGCGGCTCTATAGCCTCACCGCCCAAACTTCATATCGGGGTAGTGGGGCTATAGTTTTTATTGACCGCGTGAGGGCGTCAATAAACCCTCGACGCGACGTGACGGCACAAAGCTGGCACAATAGAACGAGTACATAATCGCCTGCGGCTTGCGGGGCTTTTTAAAGCACTTGAAGAACAACAATGTGAACAACATGGAAGTTCCGGCCAAGTCGCTCAACAACGAAATGAGCGGGGTAACCCAGTGGCACTTGAAGCGTTGACCGACCTGAACAAGGTCCGCAACATCGGCATCATGGCGCACATCGATGCTGGTAAGACCACCACCACGGAGCGCATCCTTTTCTACACCGGCATCAACCGTAAGGTCGGTGAGACCCACGATGGCGCCTCCACGATGGACTGGATGGAGCAGGAGAAGGAGCGCGGAATTACGATTACTTCCGCCGCCACCACCTGTTTCTGGGAAGGCAACCAGATCAACATCATCGACACCCCAGGTCACGTGGACTTCACCATTGAGGTGGAGCGTTCCCTCCGTGTCCTCGACGGTGCGGTTGCTGTGTTCGACGCCAAGGAAGGCGTGGAGCCGCAGTCCGAGCAGGTCTGGCGCCAGGCAACCAAGTACGACGTTCCGCGTATCTGCTTCGTCAACAAGATGGACAAGCTGGGTGCGGACTTTTACTACACCGTGCAGACCATCGTTGACCGCCTGGGCGCAAAGCCGCTGGTGATGGCTTTGCCGATCGGCGCTGAGGATGACTTCGACGGCATCGTCGACCTGCTGAACATGCGCGCCGTGACCTGGCGCGGCAAGGTCGAGATCGGTGCCGAGGCGACCTACGAGGAGATCCCGGAGGATCTGAAGGAAAAGGCTGAGGAGTACCGCGAAAAGCTCGTCGAGACCATTGCTGAGTCCGACGAAGAGCTGATGGAGCGTTACTTCGCCGGTGAGGAAATCACCGTCGACGAGCTGAAGGCACAGATCCGTAAGCTGACCATCAGCTCTGAGGTCTACCCGGTCTACTGTGGCTCCGCCTACAAGAACAAGGGCATCCAGCCGATGCTGGACGCTGTGATCGACTTCCTGCCGAACCCGATGGACGTTGGCTCCATCGTCGGCCACGATCCGAAGGAGCCGGAGGCCGAGAAGCTGCGCAAGCCGTCCAAGGACGAGCCGTTCTCCGCTCTGGCGTTCAAGGTTGCCGTTCACCCGTTCTTCGGCAAGCTGACCTACGTTCGCGTGTACTCCGGCTCTGTCGAAACTGGTGGTCAGGTCATGAACTCCACCAAGGAGAAGAAGGAGCGCATCGGTAAGCTGTTCCAGATGCACTCCAACAAGGAGCAGCCGGTGGATCGTGCATCCGCTGGTCACATCTACGCCTTCATCGGCCTGAAGGACACCACCACCGGTGACACCCTGTGTGACGCTCAGGATCCGGTCATCCTGGAGTCCATGGACTTCCCGGATCCGGTTATCGAGGTGGCCATCGAGCCAAAGACCAAGTCCGACCAGGAGAAGCTGGGTACCGCTATCCAGAAGCTGGCCGAAGAGGACCCAACCTTCACCGTGAAGCTGGACGAAGAGACCGGCCAGACGGTGTTGGGCGGCATGGGCGAGCTCCACCTGGACGTGATGGTCGACCGCATGAAGCGTGAGTTCAAGGTCGAAGCAAACATCGGTAACCCGCAGGTTGCGTACCGCGAGACCATCCGCAAGCCGGTCGAGAAGCTGGAGTACACCCACAAGAAGCAGACTGGTGGTTCCGGTCAGTTCGCGCGCGTCATCATCGCGCTCGAGCCTTACGAGCCAGAAGAGGGCTCCGAGGAGAACTACGAGTTCGTCAACGAGGTCACCGGTGGCCGCGTGCCGAAGGAGTACATCCCGTCCGTCGACGCTGGTATCCAGGACGCTATGCAGTACGGCTACCTGGCCGGCTTCCCGCTGGTGAATATCAAGGCCACCCTGCTGGATGGTGCTTACCACGAGGTCGACTCCTCCGAAATGGCCTTCAAGCTGGCTGGTTCTCAGGCTCTGAAGGAAGCAGTTGCCAAGGCAAAGCCGGTCCTGCTGGAGCCGCTGATGGCCGTTGAGGTCATCACCCCTGAGGAGTACATGGGCGACGTCATCGGCGACATCAACTCCCGCCGTGGCCAGGTTTCCTCCATGGACGACCGCGCCGGCGCCAAGCTTGTCAAGGCCAAGGTGCCGCTGTCCGAGATGTTTGGCTACATCGGCGACCTGCGTTCCCGCACCGCTGGCCGTGCAAACTTCTCCATGATCTTCGACTCTTACGGCGAGGTTCCGACCAACGTCGCATCCGAGATCATCGCGGAGCGCACTGGCGGCAACGCTTAACCCTTAAAACAAGACCCCAAGCAAGGTTTCTTTAGCTTTATGACGCCCCCTCGGGCGCCCACCACCCCGGGCGCCTGTCGCGGGAACATCACGGGCTCAAGGGCCTTGCGGGGTAGGGGTCAGCACGGCGTAGCCCTGCGTCAATAAATAACCACATAGAAAACTTGATTACCCCAATGTTCGTGGGCTTTTAGGTTTGCTCGTGGGGGCAAATTTTTCTAGATGGCAAAAGTGACGTAGGATGCGGTGTGCTGGCCGTTACCCAGTTCGCGTGTAGCGCGACTGGCCTCGAAACACAAAGTCGAGGCGAAGATGTTCGTTACACGGATAATCTGATATTCGGCAAGAAGTAAGAAAACTAGCCAGTGGGCGACCCGTAAACTGCGGGGAAGCAACTGGTTGGCAATAAAAGTTAATGTGGCTGCGAGAGTCGTAGCCACCGAGCAGTCCAGGAGGACACAAAGTGGCGAAGGCTAAGTTCGAGCGTTCCAAGCCGCACGTAAACATCGGCACCATTGGTCACGTCGACCACGGCAAGACCACCACCACTGCCGCGATCACCAAGGTTCTGGCTGACGCATTCCCCGAGGCCAACAAGTCCTTCGCTTTCGACGCCATCGATAAGGCGCCGGAGGAGAAGGAGCGTGGCATCACGATCAACATCTCCCACGTTGAGTACGAGACCGAGAAGCGCCACTACGCTCACGTTGACGCTCCGGGCCACGCTGACTACATCAAGAACATGATCACCGGTGCTGCTCAGATGGACGGCGCCATCCTGGTTGTTGCTGCAACCGATGGCCCGATGCCGCAGACCCGTGAGCACGTTCTGTTGGCTCGCCAGGTTGGCGTTCCGTACATCCTGGTTGCACTGAACAAGTGCGACATGGTTGACGATGAGGAGCTGCTGGAGCTCGTCGAGATGGAGGTCCGCGAGCTGCTGGCTGAGCAGGACTTCGACGAGGAAGCACCTGTTGTTCACATCTCCGCACTGAAGGCCCTGGAGGGCGACGAGAAGTGGGCTAAGCAGATCCTGGAGCTCATGGAGGCTTGCGACAACTCCATCCCGGATCCGGAGCGCGAGACCGACAAGCCGTTCCTGATGCCGGTTGAGGACATCTTCACCATTACCGGCCGCGGTACCGTTGTTACCGGCCGTGTTGAGCGTGGCGTCCTGAACCTGAACGACGAGGTCGAGATCCTGGGCATCCGCGAGAAGTCCACCAAGACCACCGTTACCTCCATCGAGATGTTCAACAAGCTGCTGGACACCGCAGAGGCTGGCGACAACGCCGCACTGCTGCTGCGTGGCCTGAAGCGCGAAGATGTTGAGCGTGGTCAGATCGTTGCTAAGCCGGGCGCTTACACCCCGCACACCGAGTTCGAGGGCTCCGTCTACGTTCTGTCCAAGGACGAGGGCGGCCGCCACACCCCGTTCTTCGACAACTACCGTCCGCAGTTCTACTTCCGCACCACCGACGTTACCGGTGTTGTGAAGCTGCCGGAGGGCACCGAGATGGTTATGCCGGGCGACAACGTTGACATGTCCGTCACCCTGATCCAGCCGGTTGCTATGGACGAGGGCCTGCGCTTCGCTATCCGTGAGGGTGGCCGCACCGTTGGCGCTGGTCGCGTTACCAAGATCAACAAGTAGTTTTAACTACTCACATGATCACCGCTTAGCGCTTTAGGCGCTAAACGGTTCAAGGCCCCGGGCTCCTTCAAGGAGTCCGGGGCCTTCTGCATGTCCTGGAGAGCTAGCCCCCGGACCGGTCCTGGAACTATCCCCAGGGGAAGCGATTCAAGGTAGTCCAGCTGAGCACGTTGTTCTTGCCAGACGTGGGCACGGCGATACTGAGGGCGTCCGCAATATAGCGATCCTCACTCATCTCCAACGGCGTACCCTTCGCATCGCGCGACAGGCGCCGGTGTACCAGAACAGGATCGCCAGCCTCGAGGGGCAGCCACCGCGCATCAACTTCCCCGGCCTTAGCGGCGGAGAACACGTTGTCGGCGGCGAAGAAATGAATGTTGTGGCGGGAGGCCAGCTCGTTGGTCACGGACGGGCAGGTGGGATCCATCGGCTCGACTTTGGCGCCGACCCAGGCGGGGTAGCGGGTGCGCTCCAGCATGATGGGGGAGCCGTCGATGGTGCGCACTCGCAGCACCTTCAGCACTTTCTCGCCGGCGGGCACGCGCAGCAACTCGGCATCCTTATCGGTCTGCTCGACCCATTCCTGGTGGATCACGTGACCGCCAGGGGTGCGCCCGCGCCCGTAGGCCCACTGGGCGAAACTGCGGAACTTCGAGATCTCGGGGAAGCGGGCGGGCATGCGCAGCACGACCTTTCGCGCACCCCGCTTAGAGCTGAGGGTGCCTTCGTCAACTAGCTGATTCAGCGCCTGGCGCATGGTGCCGGGAGCGACGTCGAAACGGTCGGCCAGGGTTCTTTCGCTGGGGATGGGCTCGCCTACCTGGAAGCGCCCGTTGCGGATGTCTTCGCGCAGTTCCCGGGCGATCTGTTCGTATCGGGTGGGCATCTACTTGTCTCCCTCGCGGTAACCGCGCCGGAACTCCTGCGGCAGCTTGTGCAGCAGCGTGTGGCGGAGGTTGCCGGCGAAGCGTCCGGCGTTGCGGGCGAAGTTCTCAGCCACGCCCATGGCTTGTTCGGCCACGTCCATCGCCTGCTCGGCCTTGTCCTCGGGGATGAAGCTAGGCCGGTGCTCGCGGACTTGGCGGCGCAGGCGTGCGCGCCGGTCCCAGGCTTCGTCGAGGGCGCGCAGCGCGTCGATCAACTCGGCGTCCGTCCCGCCCGCATCGGGGTGGTGTTTCCGCACCAGGGCGCGCCGTTGCCGCTGGTACTCGGGGTTGTTGCGGTAGTCGCTCATTGCTGTTCCTTCTTTAGGTGACGCCACCTCATCGCCATTCACGTGAAGTCTGAACTTACGTGGCGATTCTAGTGCTCAAAGGGCTACGGAGGTAAAAGGTAACCGGCGCGTAGGGGCGTCAAGAAAGAAAGGACAGAAGTGATTTGGTTTCGGCACGCCCGGTGTGGTTGAATACTTGACGTTGCTTTAACACGGCACATGAGGCCAGCAGCGCAGCAGCGAGGCTGAGTCAAGAAGGTGTCGATGGTGAAGTGAGCATGATCCATCGTCGGTGAAGAACCTCGCGAAAGTGATCCGCAAAGGTCACAGTGGGGCTGCTTTGCTGTGCGGTACTTAAAAAGCGGAAAGGCGACACGCCCGACCGCGGGTGCCGGAGGATGGGGCATGGTAAATGAACAGCGGCAGTAAGCGAAGGGACTCCCTTCCAACAAGGCGCGGAACACGTTTCCAAGCTTGTACTCCATATATTTCGTATATAAGGCCTCGGTAAAACGAATCCGGCCATGGAGCGAGCAAAGGGGCGGGAACCGGGTGTTGTTACATCACTTGATTAACCAAGTGCGTATGGCGTGTGTTCATTAAAACCAAATGACCCGCTATCCGTCGATGGCACAAACAAGTAAATGTAAGACACAAGCGACACTGGCGACTGGACCAGGCCCCAAGGCCGGACAGCGTTAAGACTAAGACAGATAAGAAGCGTGACTACCAGCTGTTTTAAATAGCAGGGAAGCGCTTTGAAGGAAGAGGACAAGCGTGGCGGGACAGAAGATCCGCATTAGGCTCAAGGCCTACGATCACGAGGCTATCGACGCTTCTGCCAAGAAGATCGTCGAGACGGTTACCCGTACCGGCGCTCGTGTTGTCGGCCCAGTGCCACTGCCAACTGAAAAGAACGTGTACTGCGTCATCCGCTCTCCGCACAAGTACAAGGACTCGCGCGAGCACTTTGAGATGCGTACGCACAAGCGTCTGATCGACATTCTCGACCCAACCCCGAAGACCGTTGACGCCCTCATGCGCATCGATCTTCCGGCCAGCGTCGACGTCAACATTCAGTAAGCGGCAAACGAGTCTGAACTACTGAAACGGCAGCGGAAGAGAAACTATGAGTGATATTGAGATCAAGGGCATCCTGGGCAAGAAGCTCGGCATGACTCAGATCTTCGACGAGGAAAACCGTGTTGTACCGGTCACCGTCGTCGAGGCTGGGCCCTGTGTCGTAACCCAGGTGCGTTCCAAGGAAACCGACGGCTACGAGGCCGTACAGATCGCCTTCGGCGAGATCGACCCGCGCAAGGTAAACAAGCCTGCAGCAGGTCACTTCAAGAAGGCTGGCGTGACTCCGCGCCGCCACGTTGCTGAGATCCGCGTTGCAGACGCATCCAGCTACGAGGTTGGCCAGGACGTCACCGTCGACATCTTCAACGATGTCAAGTTCGTCGACGTGACGGGCACCACCAAGGGCAAGGGCTACGCCGGCGGCATGAAGCGCCACGGCTTCGCCGGCCAGGGTGCTGCTCACGGTAACCAGGCCGCTCACCGCCGCGTGGGCTCCATCGGACAGGCAGCCACCCCCGGCCGCGTGTTCAAGGGCAAGCGCATGGCAGGCCGCATGGGTAACGACCGCGTTACCCAGCAGAACCTGAAGCTGGCCAAGGTCGACGCAGAGTCCAACCTGCTCCTGATCAAGGGTGCAGTTCCGGGTGTCAACGGCGGCCTCGTCGTTGTCAAGACCGCAGTGAAGGGCGGTGCACACGCATGAGCAATCTAAAGCTTGATGTCCACACCGCTGACGGTAAGACCAACGGCACGGTCGAGCTGCCCGCATCCATCTTCGATGCAGAGGCCAGCGTCGCACTGATGCACCAGGTCGTTACCGCTCAGCTCGCAGCAAAGCGTCAGGGTACCCACGCTACGAAGACTCGTGGCATGGTGTCCGGCGGTGGCCGTAAGCCGTTCCGCCAGAAGGGCACCGGTCGCGCACGTCAGGGCTCCATCCGCGCTCCCCACTTCACCGGTGGTGGCACGGTTCACGGCCCGCAGCCGCGTGACTACTCCCAGCGCACTCCGAAGAAGATGAAGGCCGCCGCTCTGCGTGGCGCCCTGACCGATCGCGTGCGTCACGACCGCATCCACGTGGTCGAGGAGCTGGTCCCGGGCCAGACCCCGTCCACCAAGGCTGCACGCGCTTTCATCGAGCGTCTGACGGACCGCAAGTCCGTGCTGGTCGTCCTGACCCGCGAAGACGTCACCGCATGGAAGTCCGTGAACAACCTGCCGCAGGTGCACACCCTGGTCAACGACCAGCTGAACACCTACGACGTTCTGAACGCGGACGACGTTGTGTTCTCCGTGGAGGCACTGAACGCTTTCATCAACGCCGCTGATAAGACCAAGGAGGAGGCAAAGTGAGCACTGTAGCTGATCCTCGCGATATCATCATCGCCCCGGTCGTATCTGAGAAGTCCTACGGCCTGATGGAGCAGAACGTCTACACGTTCCTGGTTCACCCCAGCTCTAACAAGACCCAAATCAAGATTGCCGTCGAGCAGATCTTTGGTGTGAAGGTCGCCAGCGTTAACACCGTTAACCGTGAGGGCAAGCGTAAGCGCACCCGCACCGGCTACGGCCAGCGCAAGGCAACCAAGCGCGCCATGGTGACCCTGGTCGCCGGCAGCGATCCGATCGACATCTTCGGTGGAGCGACCGCCTAAGGCGGCCGGACACCGAAAGGTAAAGAGGAAGCAAAAGTATGGCTATTCGTAAGTACAAGCCGACTACGCCGGGTCGCCGCCAGAGTTCTGTCTCCGAGTTCGCGGAAATTACCCGTTCGACTCCCGAGAAGTCTCTGCTGCGCCCGCTGTCGAAGACCGGTGGCCGTAACGTTCACGGCCACATCACGACCCGTCACAAGGGTGGTGGCCACAAGCGCCGCTACCGCGTTATCGACTTCCGTCGTAACGACAAGGACGGCGTGATCGCCAAGGTCGCTCACATCGAGTACGACCCGAACCGCACCGCTAACATTGCGCTGCTGCACTACCGCGATGGCGAGAAGCGTTACATCATCGCCCCCCGCGGCCTGAAGCAGGGCACGCTGCTGGAGTCCGGCCCGAACGCCGACATCAAGGTTGGCAACAACCTGCCGCTGCGCAACATCCCGACCGGTACCACCATCCACGCTGTGGAGCTGAAGCCGGGCGGCGGCGCCAAGATGGCTCGTTCCGCTGGGGCCTCCATCCAGCTGCTGGGTAAGGAAGGCAAGTACGCAGTTCTGCGTATGCCGTCTTCCGAGATCCGTCGCGTAGACATTCGCTGCCGCGCCACCATCGGCGAGGTCGGCAACCAGGAGCAGATCAACATCCGCTGGGGCAAGGCCGGCCGTATGCGCTGGAAGGGCGTACGCCCGACCGTCCGCGGTGTTGTTATGAACCCGGTTGACCACCCGCACGGTGGTGGTGAGGGTAAGACCTCCGGTGGTCGTCACCCTGTGTCTCCTTGGGGTCAGCCTGAGGGACGCACCCGCAAGCCGAACCGTCCCAGCGACCGGATGATCGTTCGCCGTCGTCGCTCCAACAAGAACAAGAAGCGCTAAGAGGAGGTAGTAGAGAATGCCACGCAGCCTGAAGAAGGGCCCATTCGTCGACGAACACCTCCTTGCGAAGGTGGACGTTCTGAACGAAAAGGGCAACAAGAACGTCATCAAGACGTGGTCCCGTCGCTCGACCATTCTCCCCGATTTCATCGGGCACACTTTCGCCGTCCACGACGGTCGTAAGCACGTGCCGGTGTTCATCGATGATTCCATGGTCGGTCACAAGCTAGGTGAGTTCGCTCCTACGAAGACCTTCAAGGGTCACGTCAAGGACGACAAGAAGGGTCGTCGATAATCATGTCTGACACCGTAACCACCGCACGCGCAACCGCGCGTTTCGTCCGCGTCACTCCGATGAAGGCACGCCGCGTGATCGACACGATCCGTGGCAAGTCCGTCGAGGACGCACTGGCGATCCTGAAGTACGCTCCGCAGGCCGCTTCCGAGCCGGTCGCGAAGGTCGTTGCTTCGGCCGCCGCCAACGCCGAGAACAACTTCGGCTTGGACCCGCAGACGCTGGTCGTCTCTGAGGCTTACGCCGACGAGGGCCCGACCATGCGCCGTTTCCGCCCCCGCGCCCAGGGTCGTGCATTCCACGTCCGCAAGCGCACCAGCCACATCACTGTGGTCGTCGAGAGCCAGAAGGGAAGTGCTCAGTAGTGGGCCAGAAAATCCACCCCCACGGCCTCCGGCTGGGTATCACTTCCGAGTGGCGCTCCCGCTGGTACGCCGACAAGCAGTACGCTGACTACCTCGCCGAGGACATCAAGATCCGCGACTTCCTGTCCGAGGGTCTTGACCGCGCCGGCATCGCCAACGTTGTCATCGAGCGCACCCACGACCGGGTCCGCGTTGACATCCACACTGCCCGCCCGGGCATTGTGATTGGCCGTCGCGGCTCCGAGGCTGACCGCATCCGCGGCCAGCTGGAGAAGCTCACCGGCAAGCAGGTTCAGCTGAACATCCTCGAAGTCAAGAACATCGATGCCAACGCACAGCTGGTGGCACAGTCCATCGCTGAGCAGCTGACCAACCGCGTTGCCTTCCGTCGCGCTATGCGCAAGGCAATCCAGGGCGCTATGCGCCAGCCGCAGGTCAAGGGCATCAAGGTTGTTTGCTCCGGTCGCCTGGGCGGCGCGGAGATGGGCCGCACCGAGCGCTACCACGAGGGTCGCGTTCCGCTGCACACCCTCCGCGCTGAGATCGACTACGGCACCTACGAGGCCCACACCACCTTCGGACGCATCGGCGTCAAGGTGTGGATCTACAAGGGTGACGTCGTCGGCGGCCGTCGCGAGAGCCTGATGAATGCACGCGACGAGCGCCCGTCCCGCGGTCGTCGTGAGCGTCCACGTCGCGGTGGCGCACGTCGCCAGCGCGCTGAGCAGAAGCAGGAGGGCTAAGACACATGCTTATCCCGAAGCGCGTTAAGTACCGTCGCCAGCACCGCCCGACCCGTCGTGGCGTGTCCAAGGGCGGCAACCGCGTAACGTTCGGTGACTACGGCCTGCAGGCCCTGGAGCCGACCTACATCACCAACCGTCAGATCGAGTCCGCTCGTATCGCCATTAACCGCCACATGAAGCGTGGTGGCAAGGTGTGGATCAACATCTTCCCGGACCGTCCGCTGACCCAGAAGCCGCTCGGCGTGCGTATGGGTTCCGGTAAGGGCCCCGTGGAGAAGTGGGTTGCCAACATCAAGCCGGGTCGTATCCTCTTCGAGGCCTCTTACCCGAACGAAGAGGTCGCCCTGGAGGCACTGCGCCGTGCTGGTAACAAGCTGCCCTGCAAGGTTCGCATCGTGAAGAAGGAGGATCAGTTCTAATGGCTACCGGAACTCCGGCACATGAGCTCCGCGAGCTCAACAACGAAGAGCTGACCACCCGCCTGCGTGAGGCGAAGGAAGAGCTGTTCAACCTTCGCTTCCAGGCTGCGACCGGCCAGCTGACCAACAACCGTCGTCTGGGTGTTGTCAAGCGCGACATCGCCCGCATCTACACCGTCCTGCGCGAGCGCGAGCTCGGGCTGTCTACCAACCCAGGTGGTGACGCAGCATGAGTGAGGCAACCGTGAATGACAACGCAGCTGTGGAGAACGAAAAGGGCGCCCGCAAGGTCCGCTCCGGATACGTTGTTTCCACCAAGATGAACAAGACCATTGTGGTCGAGCTTGAGGACCGCAAGCAGCACGCACTGTACGGCAAGATCATGCGCCGTAACTCCCGCGTGAAGGTCCACGATGAGAACGAGACCGCCGGCGTAGGCGACCGCGTTCGCATCGAGGAGACCCGCCCGCTGTCCAAGGACAAGCACTTCCGCCTGACCGAGATCATCGAGAAGGCTCGCTAGTCCCAGCAGCTCTGGCTGCTTAGATGGCAGTAGCGCCAGGCCCCCTGCCGCACATTGTTGCGGTAGGGGGCCTATTTTTTCTTATTGACGCCCACGCTTCCCGCTTGGCTGCAGCGCCAGCGGAATGTGAGATTGTGCGAGCGCAGTGCTGGGGGGATTGCGTCACGGGAGGCGCCGGCGCCCTATTTGGCGGCGTGAGGATGTGCAGATGTCGCTAGACCGGGAATGCGTGGCCGACGGCGCCGTATTTGGGGCGCTAGCAGGGGTGAATGTCGCTAGAACGGGAATGCGTTAAAGACACTGATTTGCAGCTCCGCAAAACTGCAGGTCAGGGAATTGTCGCAAAATTCGGAGGCGCGCCCGTGCTGACGGATTCCCGTTCTAGCGACATTTAGCCCTGCGAAGTGCAACTTTTCCGACACTTGGCGCCACGAGTTGCAATAGCGCGAGCATCTCGGCACTGAGAGCCAGCGTGGCGACAATGACCAGGGTGGCCAGCGTGGCGACAGTGGCCAGGGGGGGGTGACGGTGGCCAGGGCGGCGATGGAGCCGGTAGCGGCCGAGCAGGAAGCGGGCTAACTTAGGGTAGCTTGTTGTGTGGTTAGCCTTACCTGTGTAATATAGGTGCGACTGCTGTGTTGGCCGTAGCCGAAAGAGGCCATCAGTCTTTTGGGGCTACGGGTACTTTACAGCGCCTCAAAGAGTTCCTTACACGTTAGGCTTTCACATGTTTCGAAACAATTCGCTGACCCGTCGAGCGGCGCTGAAGACCGCCGCTGTCTTGGCAGCATCCACTCTTGTTCTGTCTGGTTGCTCCCGAGGCGACGACGCGGCGGCGTCAAAAGATGAGGGCACCGGGGACGAGCGCATCGCCGCAGTTGGCCTGGGAGACAGCGATACCTTGCTCGCTCTAGGTATCCAACCAGTCCTCGTAGCGCCCTGGGGTGCTGAGGGAGATGTTGATGCGTCTGGCGTCGGCCCATGGGCTACCGAAAAGCTCGGCGACAACAAGCCTGAAGTGGTTTACGGTACTGCCAACGGATTCACTGCTGAAATCCTGGAGAAGATCTCCGCCGCTGATCCGGACAAGATCATTGCGGTGAACTCTGCCGTAGACGCGCAGGCGAAGAAGGCGCTTAATGACATCGCCCCAACCACCGTTAAGCCAGACGGTGCCACGGACTGGCAGATCCCATGGCGGGATCAGGTCAACCAGATCGCCGGCGCTGTAGACAAGCAAGAAGAAGGCGACAAACTCGTCGAAGAAACGCAGAAGGCCTTCGAAGATTTCCAACAGCAGCACCCTGAGCTCAAGGGCAAGCGTGCGGCTATCGTCATGCCTTATCAGGGAAAGATCGGCCTGTACACCTCCGGTGACGGGCGTGGGCAGTTTATCAAGAGTCTGGGCTTCGAGATCCCGAAGGAGCTCGAAGGTAACGGTGGCGAGTTCTACCGCGACATCGCACCTGAGAACTACAGCGACCTCAACAACGTCGATTACCTCTTCGTCCTTGATTATCAGGGTGCCGCCGATACCTTGAAGAAGGATCCAACATTCAGCAAGCTGGACGTTGTTCGCGAAGGCAAGGTCCGCTGGATGGACGAAAACGTGGGCAACGCGATGAGTATGCCGAACCCATTGACCATCCCCTGGGCGGTCGAGCAATTCTCTGACGCAATTTAATTGAAAGTGTCCGTTTCAAGAACTCGACATTCTTTGGTGTTTTCCCGGCGGTTGCTTACTTCGGCCGCACTCGTTGGTTTGGCATTGCTGCTGGTTGCCTCCCTGTACTTGGGTTCCAAAGATCTTTCCATTGGCGAGGTGACCAGCATCCTCATGCATGGTCCGCACCCATCTACGCAATCCGGCATCAATGCTGAACAGTCCGGCATCATTTGGGACTTGCGCGTTCCGCGCACGCTCTTGGCTGTGGTCACAGGTGCGGCCCTGGCGATGGCGGGTGCCATTGCTCAGAGCTGGACCCGCAACCCCTTGGCAGATCCCGGCATTATCGGCGTGAACGCTGGAGCGAGTTTCGCAGTCGCCGCGGCACTGACCTTGGGTTGGGCAACGACGGTCGGGGAGCGGACACTTGTGGGGCTCGTCGGGGCGGCCGTCGCCGCTCTAGTCGTGCTGTTGATTTCCCGCGTATCGCGTAACCCGCTAACTCTGGTACTCGTGGGCGTGGGAGTTACCTTCGCCCTGCAAGCGGCCACGAATATGCTGAGCCTCTATTCTTCCGACACCCTGGAAGGGCTCCGCCGCTGGACCGTCGGCTCTACGGCTGGGCGGGGTATGGAAGACGTGGCCTTAGCTGCTTTAGGTCTAGTACTAGGTGCTCTATGTGGTGCGCTTGCAGCACGCCCGTTGGATCTACTTGCGATGGGTGAGGATTCCGCCCGTTCCCTTGGTAGCTCGCCCTCGAGAACCCGCTTGTTGGCTGCCGCAGCGGTGATCATCCTCGCCGGTTCTGCGACTGCCACCGTGGGGCTTGTGACCTTCGTGGGCTTCGCCGTGCCGCACCTACTGCGTCCGTTCACTGGTCCGGCGCTTACCCGCCTCTTGCTACCAACTGGCATCGTCGGTGGCGCGGCTGTACTGCTAGCCGATATTGTGGGTCGCTTCGTCTTGCAGCCTAACGAGCTGGAAATGTCCATTGTCCTAGCTATTGTCGGTGCCCCAGTGATGATTCTGGCGGTACGGCGTAAGAAGAGCTCACCGACCTCGAATGACTCGGAGCTGGCGATATGAGCGATATGACGTCTATCCGTAGTATCAAGCGTTCACGAAGCAGACGCATCCTGGCAGCCACATCGGGGTTCGCCCTCATAGCGGCGCTTTGTTATTGCCTAATTCTGGGGCAAGGTGCGGTGAAGCTCAGCCCGATGGAAGTCATCGAAGTGCTCACTGGTGGGGGCACACAGCAAGCAATCAACGTGGTGTGGGATCTCCGCCTGCCTGTAGCAATCGCTACCGTTCTGGTCGGCGCGGCGCTGGGGCTGGCCGGCGCGTGGACCCAGACCATGGCTCGCAATCCGCTAGCTAGCCCGGACATTCTCGGTGTCTCCGGTGGCGCAGCGGTTCTGGTTGTGGCGGGCACCGTAGTCACCCGCCCCGCATGGAGCGAGGAGTTGCCGACGTTCTGGTGGCGTGCTGCACTCGCTTTGGTTGGCGCACTAGTAATCGTTGGTTTGCTCGTTCTACTCGGTGGTTTCGGGACGTCCCAGCGCGTAGTGGTCATCGGCCTGGCACTGTCGTTCCTCACACAGTCCTTAGTGCAGTATCTGTTGCTCAGGGCTGACTTGACTCGTGCCACGGATGCTCAAACCTGGCTCGCTGGGTCTACCGGCTTTGTGCGCACGGAAGCTTTGTTGCCTATGGCGTTGGGCCTATTGCCCTTCGTAGTTTTAGGCCTTTGCGTTACGCGCGACGTTCCTCTTCTTTCTCATGATGACGCCACCGCGTCCACACTTGGAGTAAATGTCACAAGGGTGCGAGCTATTTTGCTCATCGCCGCAACGGGCATCGTCGCGGTGGTGGTTTCGTTTGTCGGCCCGATTGGATTCGTCGCACTGTTGGCTCCTCAGCTGGCCAAGCTGGTGGCGGCCACTCCCACGCCCCATCCGCTGTGCTCTACTTTCGCAGGCGCCGCTCTATTAGCTGCGTGCGCCGTCGTGGCGGGCGCACTGCCATTTACATCCCCTGTGGGTTTGGTTACCGCCATCATCGGTGGCCCCGCGCTGGTGCTGCTTGTGTGGTTGGCGGCCCGTCGCGGAACTCTGAAAGGAATGGTTCAATGAACGTTCGTGTTGATCGCGTCACCGTGGGCTACAACGACGGCCCAAGCATCGTTAAAGACGTGTCTTTCGATGCAGAGCCCGGGAAGGTCACCACGCTCTTAGGCCCCAATGGTTGTGGCAAGTCGACGTTGCTGAAGATGCTTTCTCGGCTGCTTGCTCCCACCGAAGGACAGGTACTTGCCCAGGAGAAAGACGTGCATAGTTTGCGGGCGCGTGAAGCCGCCCAACTAATTGCGCTTTTGCCACAGCACCCGCTGTGTCCGGCGGGGTTGACCGTTGGAGAACTCGTGGAGCGCGGACGGCACCCTTATCGTCGTTCGCTCTGGGGTGGGGGAGCGTCGGCGTCAGAAGATAAAGAAAAGGTTCGCGAGGCGCTGAAGAAGACGAAAGTTGACCATCTTGTTGCTCGCGACGTGGCGGAGCTATCCGGCGGCCAGCGGCAGCGCGTCTGGATGGCGATGGTGTTGGCGCAGGATACGCCGATTGTGCTGTTGGATGAACCGACTACCTACCTAGATCCGGCGCATGCGATAGAGATTCTAAGTATCGTGCGGGAGCTTGCTCAAGAGGGCAAAACGGTGATTACCGTGCTTCATGATCTTGGTCTGGCGGGAGCTTTTAGCGACGAGATGATCGTCATGAAGGACGGGCAAAAGATCGCCGAGGGTTCTCCAAAGGAGGCTTTGACGGTAGATGTACTGCGCGAGGCATATGGTCTGAATGCCGAGGTGTGGGAAGATCCCCGCGGTACGGCTCCGGTGATCGTGCCGCGGGGGATCGTTGCTAACCCGCCACAGGGTTCTTGAGCGGAGGGCCTAAGGCCTAGCCCTCCCAAGGAACCAATAGGGGCACCACTGCACAGATTCGCTATTGAGGCCCCATGTGTGGATTGCGTGGCGTCGAACTTCCTTGCAAAGCTGGCCTTCGCCCGCGACCCAGACGTACCTCGACTGGGTCGCAGGGTGTTCGACGCGGTCCAGTTGCTGCAGGTGGGACATAACGGTCGCGCTGAAATCCGTTGTAGCGCTAAACAACACTTCTAGGCTGCCCAGTTTGCTCTCCCAGTCGGCGACGAGGGATGGTTCGAGGTCGTCGTGGTTCTCGGCGACAATCACGAGGTGCATGTCGCACAACTGTTCCGGGGCGAAAGCTTGCGCGTATTCCAAGATGGCTCGAATGGAAGGTGCGGCAGATGGGTCTGCGATTAGCGTTTGCGAATTGTGCGCGCGGTGCCAGAGGCCCTGGCATGTCCAGATGCCTACCTGGTCGTCAACACGAGCACTAAGAGCCCAGGCGAGCCCTGGTCCGACGTGCTCACCATTGGGACTATCGACGCCATGCGTCGCCACGTCGAAAGCCATCTGGCCGCGTTCGGGGTCGAATGTGCGAACGGTGTACCAACGCAGGTTTGGGCGTTGAGTCTCCGGCATAGCTGCAACGCTTGCGCGGATATTGGCGCCACCACCGTGGAGGGGTAAATGGAGATCCTCGCCGGGCTTAGCGGGCATAAAGAGGCCAAAGAATTCGTCAGGGCCGGAAAGCTGAAAGCCGACTAGCTCAGGGGAGTGGATGACAATCCGTTTCAGGTTCTCTGCCGGGGTGCTGACGTCACAAACAGTGGCGCGGATGATTCGATGGTGCGGTTCAGAAGGGGCGGCCAAGAGTAGGTGGTCAGAAAAGGCCGCGCGGTAGGCGGAAGTGTTCGTCGGAGTGTTCAGGGTAAAAGGGCTCGAAACCATAGTAGAAGTGAGCCTACCCTTACCAGAAGTAGAGTGAAAGAGTGGGGCATAGATAACGCCCCGCGGCGATCCGGGGATCGCCGCGGGGCTTGAAACTGTATGGCTGACCTGTCTGCTTAAGAGATCAGCCGGAACCTAGTTCCTAGTGGGAACCGGCTGTTCTTACTTGGCCAGCTTGCCCAGCTTCTGGAAGTTGTTAGCCAGCGTGATGATGCCGGCCAGCAGTGCACCGACTGCGGTGACCAGAGCGGTAACGTCCTTGAACTTGTCCAGACCCTTGGTGCCCTCGTCCCAGCCGAAGAAGTTAGCGGCGGAACCAGCCAGCTTGGACGGCTTCTTCTTGCCGTCGTCGTTCTTGCCCGGCTCCTTCTGGTCGCCGTCCTCGGCCTGGTCCTTCTTCTTGGTCAGGCTGCCAGCGGTGATGGTGGGGGTTTTAGAGCCGTTGGCGTCGTTGTCCTCAGCAACAGCAGCGGTGGAGCCAGCAACTGCAACGGTAGCGGCGGTGGTCAGAGCCAGCAGGGACTTCTTGAGCTTCATGTGTTTAATCCTCACGTGAAAGATGGTGTGTCGGCCTGAACCGGCCGTGGTACGGGAATCAATTTAACATGGCCGTGCACTTTAAGCACAGTGCAAATTTGCTACCTGCGTGCTGAAAGAGCTCATAAATGATCCTTGATTGCATCTGGGTGCAGTCTGAAAAACTCCTGCCGGGCTGAAGATGCGCCCTGCCTCAAGCCTCTAGTACGGGCGCCTTAATCCCCTTATAGTGCTGAAGATTCTGGATATAACCGCATGCCACAGTTGTGATCTGACTAGTCATTTTGTAGTGCAAAGCACCATGCCGGTTCAGTATTAGCAGACCTGCTGGAATGGCGAGGCAGCGGAGCGTGAGGGGGCGTCAACAAGAAAGAAAAAAGAATTGCGCGGGGGTGAGCTAACATACCCCCGCTGCGCGAAATCCGCCGCCACTCAGAAAAACTCTGATACGGGGATTTGGTTGCCTGAATAGGGGTGTGGAAGAATATAGCGGTTGCCAGAAGGCGAACCGAGTTCACGATGAACTGAACGCGCTGGCACAGACCGCGTGCGCGAGGGTCGGAAATCCCACGCACGGCAAGCAAAAATCTAGGTCAAATTAGGAGACTCAAGTGATTCAGCAAGAATCGCGTCTGCGAGTTGCCGACAACACCGGTGCCCGGGAAATCCTGGTCATCCGTCCGCTCGGTGGTTCCGTTCGACGCTCCGCTGGTATCGGTGATGTCGTCGTAGCTACCGTCAAGGAAGCTGCACCGGGCGGCACCGTCAAGGCCGGCGACATCGTCAAGGCTGTCATCGTCCGCGCAAAGAAGGAGACCCGTCGTCCGGACGGCTCCTACATCTCTTTCGATGAGAACGCGGCTGTCATCATCAAGGCAAACGACAACGATCCCCGCGGCACCCGTATCTTCGGCCCGGTCGCACGTGAGCTTCGCGACAAGAAGTTCATGAAGATCGTTTCCCTGGCTCCGGAGGTGCTCTAAATGAAGATCCGTAAGGGCGACACCGTACTGGTAATCTCCGGCCCGGACAAGGGTGCAAAGGGCAAGGTCATCGAGGCCTACCCGCAGCGCGACAAGGTCCTGGTCGAGGGCGTCAACCGAATCAAGAAGCACGTTGCAAACTCCGCTCCAGAGCGCGGCGCTGAGTCCGGCGGCATCGTTACCCAGGAAGCTCCGATCCACGTGTCCAACGTGATGGTCGTTGACTCCGACGGCAACCCGACCCGTATCGGCTACCGCTTCGACGAAGACGGTAAGAAGATCCGCGTGTCCAAGCGCAACGGGAAGGACATCTAACGATGAGCGAAAACTACACCCCACGTTTGAAGACTCGCTACCGTGAGGAAATCCGCGAGAAGCTGAACGGCGAGTTCAGCTACGAGAACGTCATGCAGATCCCGGGCGTCACCAAGGTTGTCGTCAACATGGGTGTCGGCGACGCTGCTCGCGATTCCAAGCTGATCAACGGTGCAATCGAGGACCTGACCAAGATCACCGGTCAGAAGCCGCAGATCCGTACCGCGAAGAAGGCTATTGCTAACTTCAAGCTGCGTGAAGGCATGCCCATCGGCGCCCGCGTTACCCTGCGTGGCGACCGCATGTGGGAGTTCCTGGACCGCCTGCTGACCGTCGCTCTGCCGCGTATTCGTGACTTCCGCGGCCTGAACGACAAGCAGTTCGACGGCCACGGTAACTACACCTTCGGCCTGTCCGAGCAGACCATGTTCTACGAGATCGACGTCGACAAGATCGACCGTCCTCGCGGTATGAACATCACTGTCGTTACCACTGCAACCAACGACGACGAAGGTCGCGCGCTGCTGCGCGAGCTGGGCTTCCCTTTCAAGCAGAAGGGCTCCGCTGAGTAATTCAGCGTAACGAAACCCCGCTTCCCATCGAGGATCTCCTCGATAATTAGGGAAGCGGGGTTTGTTGTGTCCGGAGTCTGGCATCCGGAGCCCGGTATCTGGTACCCGGAGCCCGGAAGCCGGAATTCGCGACGGATTTACAGGAAGATCTTCACGATCTTGCCGATGAAGCCGATAACATCCTTGATCTTGTCCAGGGTAGAGGTGGAGTCGTCCCAGCCCAGCAGCTTGTCGACGGAGCCCTTCAGCTTCTCCTTCTTCTCGTCGTCGATGGAGCCCTGGGTGCCCTCCTCGGTGGAGCCTTCGGAAGTGCCCTCCTCGGTGGAGCCCTCGGAAGCGCCCTCGTTCTCGTCTGCGGCGTCGCCAGCCTCAGCCTCGTCGTCTGCAGCCTGGTCATCACCAGCGGTAGCGTCCTCAGCCGGCGCGGTCTCGTCGGCAGCCGGCTGGGTGGCGGTCGCGGAAGCGGCCGGTGCCTCGGGAGCCTCGTCTGCAACTGCGGCCGGAACGCCAGCCAGGGCAACGGAGGATGCTGCGGCCAGGGTGATGAGGGACTTCTTGAACTTCAAAGGAATCTCCTTCCGAGAGGGGTGTAAAAAACTGCGGTATGGCGACAAGTTGGGGCTCGGTTCTGCGAGTTCCGATCCGCTGCCGCCCGGTCTGTACTTCGTGTACGTAGAACATGTGTAGTGAATCGCCCCTCACCCTCGCAACGGATGCAGTAAAAGTGTGACATAACTCATGTAACGAACGAAACCCGCAGGTGGGAAGTCTTAAAGCCTCTGTCTCGACGCTAATGTAGCACAAATGCTACACACAGTTTCTACTCATTTTTCACCGCTTGACAAACCACTCAAACCCCGCATGCCACCGTTTTAATCGCCACTCAAGCCCTGCATGCAGCCACCGTTGCAGGCGCCGGCCTGTACTTTTGAGCTATGCATCCACACGGCGCCCCAGATCCAGCGCACTCTCACTCCACTGGTCCGCACCACACCGCCCTTAACTGGAACGGCCTCGAGACCTTTCAGTCCTTCGACTCTATGAGTCTCGCCGCCCTCTGCGGTGGCCGCGCGCACATGACCATGGTTGCGGTCCAACAACTCCTCCGCGAAGGTGACCTCAAGGTCGGAACCCTTGCCGACAAGCTCGGCCCGATAGCTCGGCGCCTACCGTCCTCGGCCAAGAACAGCCTCTCCGTCTTGCTTCCCGTCGAGCCCATTCGCGCTAACCAGCCGTATCAACGCGCGGTTCTGCGCCGCACCAAGGGCCGCCTTTACTTTTTCGGTCGCCGGCGGTTGTCGAAGGCGGTTGATTCTTTTGTGACGCCCCTTGCCTCCGCCGGTCTTGTTCACCGACCGAAGCGCCTACGCATCCGCGGGTTCAAAGATTGCCGCGATCCCCAGCTCACGGAAGCGGGTATGCGGGCGCGCGGGCCTTTCGGGTTCGGTCGTGACTGGGATTGGCCTACTCCTGATCTGCTGGATTTCTGGCTCTAGGGGCGTCACAAAACAAGAGAAACAGCGATTTGGGGAAACCCGCAGGTGATTGCTAGAGTTATCAGGTCTTGCGTTGCCCCATGCCCAAAACTGGGTTGGCAGCGTGAGCAGTGTAAACATCAAACCACTTTGTTGTAGGCCCCTCGCCCAATAAAGCGGCCGCGCGGACACGGCGGCGAGCACCCCACGTTATTTAGCATGGGGCGCGCTAGTAGCCAGCAAGCGCGCGGTACACGCATCCTGGGTGGGCTGGGAACCGCAATGAGAAAGGCTATAGGTCAAAACTTATGACCATGACTGATCCCATCGCGGACATGCTGTCCCGCGTGCGGAACGCATCCAACGCGTTCCACGAGTCCGTCTCCATGCCTTCCTCCAAGATCAAGGCGAACATCGCCGAGATTCTGAAGGAGGAGGGTTACATCGCTGACTACACCGTCAATGACGCCAAGGTTGGCAAGACACTGGACATCGAGCTGAAGTACGGCCCGTCCCGCGAGCGTTCTATCTCCGGGCTGCGCCGTGTCTCCAAGCCGGGTCTTCGTGTGTACGCAAAGTCCAACGAGCTGCCGCAGGTTCTCGGCGGCCTGGGCGTGGCCATCATTTCCACGTCCCACGGCCTGCTGACCGACCGTGAGGCTCAGAACAAGGGTGTAGGCGGAGAAGTTCTCGCCTACGTCTGGTAACTAGAGGAGGTCTAAACCATGTCTCGTGTTGGCAAGGCACCGGTGGCTGTCCCCTCTGGCGTCACCATCAACATCAACGGCCAGTCTGTCGAGGTCAAGGGTCCGAAGGGCACCCTGAGCCAGGACATTCCGGCCCCGATCACCGTGGCTCAGGAAGGCGAGGAGCTCGTCGTTTCCCGCCCGGATGATCACCGCAAGAATCGTTCCCTGCACGGCCTGTCCCGCTCCCTGGTCTTCAACATGATTGAGGGCGTGACCAAGGGCTACACCATCAACATGGAAATCTTCGGTGTTGGCTACCGTGTGCAGCTCAAGGGCAAGAACCTGGAGTTCGCACTGGGCTACTCCCACCCTGTGCTGATTGAGGCACCGGAGGGCATCACCTTCGCCGTGGATGGCAACACCAAGTTCTCCATCGCAGGTATCGACAAGCAGCAGGTCGGACAGATCGCCGCGAACATCCGCCGTCTGCGTAAGGATGATCCTTACAAGGGCAAGGGCATTCGCTACGAGGGCGAGCAGGTCCGTCGCAAGGTCGGAAAGACGGGTAAGTAATGAGCAACACTGCACAAAACGAAAAGCGTCTGCCGGTGGGCAAGGACATTTCCACCCGCCGCCGCACCGCACGCGCACGTCGTCACTTCCGTATCCGCAAGACCCTCTCTGGCACCCCGGAGACCCCGCGTCTGGTAATTCACCGCACCTCTCGCCACATGCACGCACAGGTCATCGACGATGTTGCAGGCCACACCCTGGTCGCAGCATCCACGATGGAAGCCGATGTGCGCGCTATGGAGGGCGACAAGAAGGCTCGCGGTGCGAAGGTTGGTCAGCTGATCGCCGAGCGCGCCAAGGCCGCTGGCATCGAGGCTGTCGTCTTCGACCGTGCGGGCTACAAGTACCACGGCCGCGTCGCCGCTCTGGCTGATGCTGCCCGCGAAGGTGGTCTGAAGTTCTAATGACCAACTCCACGAACAACACCAACGGAAGGAACGCGTGATGTCGGGACGTGAACGTAACGGCGGACGCTCCGCCGAGAACAACGACAAGAACGAGCGCAACGAGCGTAACGGCCGCAACGACCGCGGTGGCCGCAACGATCGTCGCAACCAGCAGGATGAGCGCAGCCAGTTCATCGAGCGCGTGGTTACCATCAACCGCGTCTCGAAGGTTGTGAAGGGCGGTCGCCGCTTCAGCTTCACCGCGCTGGTCATCGTCGGCGACGGCCAGGGCATGGTCGGCGTCGGCTACGGCAAGGCCAAGGAAGTCCCTGCCGCCATCCAGAAGGGCGCAGAAGAGGCTCGCAAGAACTTCTTCCGCGTACCGATGATCAACGGCACCATCACCCACCCGGTTCAGGGCGAGGACGCTGCAGGCATCGTCATGATGAAGCCCGCAGCACCCGGTACCGGTGTGATCGCTGGTGGCGCTGTCCGCCCGGTGCTGGAGTGCGCCGGCGTGCAGGACATCCTGTCGAAGTCCCTGGGCTCCGACAACGCCATCAACATTGTCCACGCAACCGTGGCTGGCCTGAAGCAGCTGGTCCGTCCGGAAGAGGTTGCCGCACGCCGTGGCAAGTCCCTGGACGAGGTTGCTCCGGCCGCTATGCTGCGCGCCCGTGCAGCAGGACAGGGGGCATAAGCAATGGCTTTGAAGATCACCCAGGTTAAGGGCTTGGTCGGAACCAAGCCGAAGCAGCGCGATTCCATGCGCTCTCTCGGCCTGAAGCGCATTGGCCAGACGGTCGTCCGTGAGGACAACCCGATCGTCCGCGGTCAGATCAACACTGTGCGCCACATGGTCGAGGTCGAAGAAGTGGCAGGAGAGTAAACATGAGCGATCCAATTAAGCTCCACGACCTCCGCCCCGCTCCGGGCGCCAAGAAGGCCAAGACCCGCGTGGGTCGTGGTGAGGCGTCTAAGGGTAAGACCGCAGGTCGTGGTACCAAGGGCACCAAGGCTCGTAAGCAGGTTTCGGCAGCATTCGAGGGTGGCCAGATGCCACTGCACATGCGCCTGCCTAAGCTGAAGGGCTTCAAGAACCCCGCCAAGGTCACCTACCAGGTGGTTAACGTGTCTGACCTGGAGAAGGCATTCTCCAACGGTGGCGACGTCACCGTTGCAGACATCGTTGCAGCTGGTCTGGCTCGTAAGAACCAGCCGGTGAAGGTTCTGGGTAACGGCGAGATCAGCGTGAAGCTGAACGTCACCGCTAACAAGTTCTCGGGCTCTGCAAAGCAGAAGATCGAGGCTGCCGGTGGCACCGCTACCGAGGCTAAGTAAACAAGACGGCTAGCCCGCTCTAGCCGCGCTTAGCTCTTAAGAATCGCCCCGCCAGTGCATTGTTGCGCTGGCGGGGCGATTTCTTTCTTTATCTATTGACGCCCTCATTTCGGCGGGCGATGATTCCAGGTAGATAGAGCCGGGGTAGTAGCAGGGCAGTGGCGTTTAATTTGTAGTCCGCTATGGGTGGTACAGTATCGTAAGCATTTGTCCTGTCTGCTAACCTGTACAGGTTGCAATTAGTGTCGCCTCTATGCGGGCGTATCTTGAAGTGCAGGTGCGCTGGCCAGTAGATCCCGCACGAAGGTAAGAAACTACACAGGAGGCAAAGTTTGTCCGCCCTCACCTCGGCGTTCAAGAACGCTGATCTTCGCAAGAAGATCTTGTTCACGCTTGCGATGATCATCCTCTATCGCATCGGCGCTCAGATCCCCACCCCAGGCGTGGATTACGGCTCGATCCAGTCGCAGATCTCCGATCTAACCGACAGCTCGGCCATGTACTCGCTGATCAACCTGTTCTCAGGTGGCGCGCTGCTGCAGCTTTCGGTGTTTGCCGTCGGCATCATGCCGTACATTACGGCCTCCATTATCGTGCAGCTGCTGACAGTGGTGATCCCCAAGTTCGAGCAGCTGAAAAAGGAAGGCCAGTCCGGCCAGGCGAAGATGACGGAGTACACCCGTTACCTGACCGTGGCTTTGGCGCTGCTGCAGTCTGCGGGCATCGTGGCACTGGCGGATCGCCGCCAGCTGCTGGGCCAGGGCGTGCAGGTCCTGAAGGATGGTACCGGCGTGTTCGGCCTGGTAGTCATGGTGCTGGTCATGACCTCCGGTGCAGTGCTGCTGATGTGGATGGGTGAGCTGATCACCGACCGCGGTATCGGCAACGGCATGTCGCTGCTGATCTTCGCGGGCATTGCCACCTCTCTGCCGGCGCAGGGCGCCTCCATCCTCTCCGGCTCCGGCGGCTTCGTCTTCGCAGCGGTGCTGGTTGGTGTGCTGATCCTGGTCGTCGGCGTGGTCTTCATCGAGCAGGGCCAGCGCCGCATCCCGGTCCAGTACGCAAAGCGTATGATCGGTCGCCGTCAGTACGGCGAGACCTCCACCTACCTGCCGCTGAAGGTCAACCAGGCCGGCGTTATCCCAGTGATCTTCGCCTCCTCGCTGCTGACCGTCCCGATCCTGATCACTCAGATCATCCAGTCCGGCAACCCGGAGGGCGCGGGCCAGGAGAACTGGTGGAACCAGAATGTCATGACCGTGCTGACGGACCCGGCTGCCTGGCAGTACATCCTGCTGTATGTGGCACTGATCATCTTCTTCTCCTTCTTCTACGTTTCCGTCCAGTACGATCCCTACGATCAGGCGGATAACATGAAGAAGTACGGTGGCTTCATTCCGGGCATCCGCCCGGGCCGCCCGACCGCGGAGTATCTTGGATATGTGATGAACCGTCTGCTGATCGTCGGTTCCATCTACCTGGCGCTCATCGCCGTTCTGCCTAACATCCTCATCAACATGGGTGTGCAGACGGCGCAGGCCGCAGGCCAGGGGCAGATGCCGTTCGGTGGTACCGCCATCCTGATTCTGGTGTCCGTTGCCCTGACCACGATCAAGCAACTCGAATCGCAAGTTATGCAGTCTAACTACGAAGGATTCCTCAAATGAGACTAGTTCTGCTCGGCCCTCCCGGCGCTGGCAAGGGCACCCAAGCATCCCTGCTGTCCGATGCGCTGAAGATCCCGCACATCTCCACTGGCGATCTGTTTCGCGCCAACATCTCCCAGGGCACCGAACTGGGCAAGCAGGCGCAGGAGTACATGGACGCTGGCAAGCTTGTCCCGACCTCCGTCACCGCCGACATGGTTCGCGACCGCCTGAACCAGGACGATGCCGCCGACGGATTCCTGCTGGACGGCTTCCCCCGCACCATCGAGCAGGCAGAGCTGCTGGAGAAGATGCTGCAGGAGGACGGCCACTCCCTGGACGCAGTCATCAACTACGTAGTCTCCGAGGACGTTGTTGTTGATCGCATGCTGGCCCGCGGCCGCAACGATGACAACGAGGACACCATCCGCACCCGCCTGGAGGTCTACCGTGAGGAGACCGCCCCGCTGATCGACCACTACAAGGACGTTCTGCTGAATATCGACGCAGAGGGCACCGTGGAGGACATCTCCTGCACCACGCTGAACGCGCTGGACAAGTAAACACCCTGCGCAAGAATCGCTGATCCCGCCAGCCGGCCCCACACGGTCCGACCTGGCGGGATTTGTGGTTATTCGCCCCGCGAGGGGGCGTCACTAAGAAAAAACGAGTAAGCAAAGAGAACAGAAGCGAAACCACATGGGCTTTAGGCGAAGGAATAAAAAGATCGCGGCGAAAACTGCCGAGCAGCTGGATGCGATGCAGGCCGCCGGGGAGATCGTCGGGCTGGCGCTGCAGGAGGTTAAGAAGGCTGCGGCGCCGGGAAAGACCACGCTTGACCTGGACCGTGTGGCCGAGCAGGTCATCCGCGACCACGGCGCCACCCCGACCTTCAAGGGCTACGGCGGCTTCCCGGGTTCCATTTGCGCGAGCCCGAACGACATGATCGTCCACGGCATCCCGTCCGCAGATGTGGTGCTGAAGGAAGGCGATCTGATCTCCATCGACTGCGGCGCAACGCTCGACGGATGGGTGGGGGACTCCGCCTGGACCTTCGGCATCGGCGAGATCGCAGACGAGCACGACCGCCTAAACCACGCGACCGAATGGGTGCTGTACGAGGGGCTGAAGGCGATGGTGCCCGGCAACCGCCTGACGGACGTGTCCTGGGCATTGGAGAAGGCGACCGAGGCCGCCGCGCGGAAGTTCGACGTGGAGCTGTGGATCGTCGATGGGTACGGCGGCCACGGCATCGGCCGCACCATGCATGAGGATCCGTACCTGGCTAACGAGGGCCGCGGTGGGCGAGGCCCGGAGATCCAGGAGGGCTCTGTGCTGGCCATCGAGCCGATGCTGGCGCTGGGCACGGCGGATTCCTACGTGCTGGACGACGAGTGGTCGGTGCTGACCGATGACGGCAGTTTCTCCTCGCACTGGGAGCACACCGTCGCCGCGACCGCCGACGGCCCGCGGATCCTTACGCCGCGCAAGTAGCTCCTTCTTTCTTGGTGACGCCCCCTGCCGCCTGCCCCGGCTGGCGCGGTGTCGGGGGCGCAGCAGTGTTGGGGATGGCAGGGGAGCGTAGTTGGGGAGAGCCGTAGTAGGGAAGACGGCAGTGGTGAAGGGGCAGTAGTGAGGGGGCAGCTGGGGTGGGGTTAATGGGCGGCGGGCGATTATTGGGGAATCAAGTATTGCGAGTAGGCTAAACATAATCGTTTCTTGAGGACCTACAAGTATGTGCAAAGGGAAAGCGCCAGCATGAATGGATCCCGATTCTTTAATTCTCTGATATTCAAGATCATCGTCGCGATCGTCTTGGGTATCGTCTGCAGCCTCTTCTTCCCGGAATGGGCCGGCCGCGTATTTGCGACCTTCAATGGGTTGTTCGCTAACTTCCTGGGATTCTTCGTCCCGGTTCTGATCTTCGCGCTGATCGCCCCGGCTATCGCCAGCCTGGGGCGCGGGGCAGGTAAGTGGCTGGCTGTGACCGCCGGCATCGCCTACGTCTCCACCATCATTTCCGGCCTGATCGCCTACGGCGTGGCGGAAGGGCTTTACCCCTCGCTGCTGGGCAATGAGTCGATGATCGAGGCCAAGGATATTGACGAAGGCGCGCTGGCGCCGTTCTTCTCCGTAGAGATGGACCCACCGCTGGGCGTGATGTCCGCGCTGCTGCTGGCATTTACCGTAGGTATCGCTATGGCCTCGATGCGCACCGAAGTTTTGTACAAGGGTGCTGAGGAGCTGCGCGAGGTGACCATGAAGGTCATCCAGAGCTTCATCATCCCGCTGCTGCCGTTCTACATCTTCGGCGTGTTCCTGACCATGGGGATGAACGGCAACCTGAAGCTCACGCTGACGCAGTTCTCTAAGGTACTGATCCTCGCCGTACTGATGACATGGGCCATCTTGGCGCTGCAATACCTGCTGGCCGGACTCTTCGCGCAGCGCAACCCGTTCACGGCGCTGAAGAACATGCTGCCCGCCTACTTCACCGCCCTGGGTACTTCCTCTTCTGCCGCAACCATTCCGGTGACCCTGGAGTGCACTCGCAAGAACGGGGTATCCCAGTCTGTCGCCGACTTCGTGGTGCCGCTGTGTGCAACGGTGCACCTATCCGGTTCCATGCAGAAGATCGCTCTGTTTGCGTTCTCCATTGTCTACATGACGGGCGTGGACATGACCGCAGGCATGGCCCTGGGCTTCATCTTCTTGCTGGGCGTGATGATGATCGCAGCTCCAGGTGTGCCGGGTGGTGCGATTATGGCGGCCGTGGGTCTGCTGCAGTCCCAGCTGGGCTTCGACGATGGCCAGGTGGCACTGATGATTGCCGCTTACATCGCCATCGACTCTTTCGGTACCGCATGTAACGTCACCGGTGACGGCGCGATTGCGCTGACCGTGAACCGCCTGGCGAAGGGCGAACTGCGCCGCGAGGAGCAGCCCGCCTAGAGGTGTAGTCCCGGGCCGCCGTCAAGGTGCGGCCGCTAGAAAAGAAAAGCGCTCGTGTTAGCTCCCGAAGGGACTGGCGCGAGCGTTTTGGCATCCGTGCAGGTCGCGTGTATTGTAAGCAGTTGGTGCATGAGGCTTCCGCATCGGTAAGTGCCCTAGGTGGCTGCCATGTGGGAGATCTTGAGACTGCACCGTATGTAGCAAAACATCACCCATACCAGCCATCTGAGCTGGGGAAACGTTGGAGGATATGGCAAAAGAAGGCGCCATCGAGGTTGAGGGTCGCATCGTCGAGCCCCTGCCAAATGCGATGTTCCGTGTCGAACTGGACAACGGCCACAAGGTTTTGGCCCACATTTCCGGCAAGATGCGCCAGCACTACATCCGTATTCTCCCCGAGGATCGGGTTGTCGTGGAGCTGTCTCCTTACGACCTGACCCGTGGGCGTATCGTTTACCGCTACAAGTAAATCGTTAAGCCTCCATACATCCAATCTAGGTAGCCCCGCCGAGGCGGCAGCTACCTGGTCACTACCTCTGGCCGCGGCGGCCGGAGCCCTCCTTCCAACACCCCAATAGTTGGGGTGTTGGTTTCGCACGTTCAAGGCACCTAGTGCCCGAACAGTCTCTTCCGTGACTGTTGGCGAAATACTCGAAGGATCAAAAGGGACGAGTGTGGAGAAAACCGTCGCTAAACCGGAAGGAAAATGCCCTATGGCACGCCTTGCTGGTGTTGACCTGCCACGCGAGAAGCGCATGGAGGTCGCACTGACCTACATCTTCGGAATCGGCCCCGCCCGTTCCAAGGAGCTGCTGGAAAAGACCGGCATCTCCCCTGATCTTCGCTCCAAGGATCTGACCGACGAGCAGCTGTCCGCTCTGCGTGACGTTATCGAGAACACCTGGAAGGTGGAGGGTGACCTCCGCCGCGAGATCCAGGCCGATATTCGCCGCAAGATCGAAATTGGTTCCTACCAGGGCCTGCGCCACCGTCGTGGCCTGCCGGTCCGCGGTCAGCGCACCAAGACCAATGCTCGTACCCGTAAGGGCCCCAAGAAGACGATCGCAGGAAAGAAGAAGTAACCTATGCCTCCGAAGACTCGTTCCGGCGCGCGCCGTACTGGCCGTCGCGTCGTAAAGAAGAATGTGGCCAACGGCCACGCATACATCAAGTCCACCTTCAACAACACCATCGTGTCCATCACGGACCCGAAGGGTGCAGTGATTTCCTGGGCTTCCTCGGGCCACGTCGGCTTCAAGGGCTCCCGTAAGTCCACCCCCTTCGCCGCTCAGATGGCTGCCGAGTCCGCTGCCCGCAAGGCAATGGACCACGGCATGAAGAAGGTTGACGTTTTCGTGAAGGGTCCGGGCTCCGGCCGCGAGACCGCTATCCGTTCCCTGTCCACCGCGGGCCTCGAGGTTGGCACCATCGCCGACGTCACCCCGCAGCCGCACAACGGCTGCCGCCCGCCGAAGCGTCGTCGCGTCTAAAGAGAAGAAAGGATTAGGGATCAAAAATGGCTCGTTATACCGGCCCCGTAACCCGTAAGTCCCGTCGCCTCCGCGTCGACCTCGTCGGCGGCGACAACTCCTTCGAGCGTCGCCCCTACCCTCCGGGGCAGGCTGGCCGTGCTCGCATCAAGGAGTCCGAGTACCTCCTGCAGCTGCAGGAGAAGCAGAAGGCGAAGTACACCTACGGCGTTCTGGAGAAGCAGTTCCGCCGTTACTACGCAGAGGCCAACCGTCGCCCGGGCAAGACCGGTGACAACCTGGTCATCCTGCTGGAGTCTCGCCTGGACAACGTTGTCTACCGCGCAGGTCTGGCACGCACCCGCCGCCAGGCTCGCCAGCTGGTTTCCCACGGTCACTTCACCGTGAACGGCAAGAAGGTCAACGTTCCTTCCTTCAAGGTCTCCCAGTACGACATCATCGACGTGCGTGAGAAGTCCCGCTCGATGCTGTGGTTCGAAGAGGCTCAGGAAGCCCTGGTCGATACGATCGTTCCTGCTTGGCTGCAGGTCGTACCGTCCACTCTGCGCATCCTCGTGCACCAGCTGCCCGAGCGCGCTCAGATCGACATTCCGCTGCAGGAACAGCTGATCGTCGAGCTCTACTCGAAGTAAACCTGACGAACCTATTCGTTAGAATTACTTCGGATAGAACACCAAACGCGGTTTTCTACCGTCCGCACCGTCTACCAAACCTGGTGGCGGTAGTCCCCCTAACGGCGTCATATAGCGGTCGCCGAAAAAGGAGAAGCTTAAACAATGCTCATTTCACAGCGCCCCGCGCTCACGGAAGAGTTCATCGACGATTCCCGCTCCCGGTTCGTCATCGAGCCGCTGGAGCCGGGCTTCGGCTACACGCTGGGTAACTCCCTGCGCCGGACCCTGCTGTCGTCCATCCCGGGCGCGGCAGTGACCTCCCTGCGCATCGAGGGTGTGCTCCACGAGTTCACCACCATCCCGGGCGTGAAGGAAGATGTTTCCGACATCATCCTGAACATCAAGTCCCTGGTTCTGTCCAGCGACTCCGACGAGCCCGTCTCGATGTTCATCCGCAAGGAAGGCCCGGGCGAGGTTACCGGCGCCGACGTTGAGGTTCCGGCTGGCGTGGAGGTTCACAACCAGGACCTGCACATCGCCACCCTGAACGAGCAGGGCAAGCTGGAAATCGAGATGACTGTCGAGCGTGGCCGCGGCTACGTTCCGGCTGCTGCAGCTTCTTCTGAGATCGGACGCATCCCGGTCGACCAGATCTACTCCCCGGTTCTGAAGGTCAGCTACAAGGTCGAGGCAACCCGTGTGGAACAGCGCACGGACTTCGACAAGCTGATTCTGGACGTGGAGACGAAGAACTCCATCACCGCCCGCGATGCCATGGCATCCGCAGGCAAGACCCTGGTGGAGCTGTTCGGTCTGGCCCAGGAGCTGAACCACGAAGCAGAGGGCATCGAGATCGGCCCGTCGCCGCAGGAAAGCGAGCACATCGCTGCCTACAGCATGCCGATCGAGGACCTGAACTTCTCCGTCCGCTCCTACAACTGCCTGAAGCGTGAAGAGATTCACACCGTCGGCGAGCTGGCTGCACGCACGGAGTCCGACCTGCTGGACATCCGTAACTTCGGCCAGAAGTCCATCAACGAGGTCAAGGTCAAGCTGGCTGGCTTGGGTCTGGGCCTGAAGGACGCTCCGGAGGGCTTCGATATCACCGATATCGAGGGCTACGACGCAGAGACCGGCGAGTTCATCGACACCGAGGGCGAGGACATCGCGGAATAACCCGGTGGTTAACCGCACGCGCTCACTGATTTAAAGATCCACACGAGGAGAACTAATGCCTACCCCAAAGAAGGGCGCCCGCCTGGGCGGTTCTGCTTCCCACCAGAAGAAGATCCTGTCCAACCTCGCTGCTCAGCTGTTTGAGCACGGCGCCATCAAGACCACGGACGCAAAGGCGAAGCTGCTGCGCCCCTACGTCGAGAAGATCATCACCAAGGCCAAGCGCGGCACCCTGGCGGATCGCCGCAACGTGCTGAAGCTCATCCCGAACAAGGAAGTTGTTGCTTACCTGTTCAACGAGCTGGCTCCGAAGTTCGAAGGCCGTCCGGGTGGCTACACCCGCATCATCAAGCTGGAGAACCGCAAGGGCGACAACGCTCCGATCTCCCAGATCTCCCTGGTGACGGAGCCGCTGGCCTCCACCGAGGCAGAGCGCGCTAACCGCGTTGCTGCTTCCAAGGCCAAGAAGGCTGAGGCCGAGGCTGCTGAGGCTAAGGCTGAAGAGGCTGAGGAGGCTCCGGAGGTTGAGGCTGACACCGCAACCGACAAGGCCGCTGAGGCTGAGGCTGCTGAGGCTGCCGAGGACAAGTAAGTCCGGCGCTCTCGCCTAGCTTTGAGGCGGGTCACGGTTACCCATTCGGGTAGCTCGTGGCCCGCCTTTTTTGTTGCCTATTGGTTGCTTATTTATTGACGCCACCCGCCTCCGCCGGCCCCGATGTCACCGAACAGGCAAGGGTGCGCCTGCTGGCCTGTGCGGGGCGGGGTTTGTGGGTTTGTGTTGGGTTTGGGC
The DNA here is from genome assembly GCF_027570065.1 of Corynebacterium evansiae. Lineage (NCBI taxonomy): Bacteria > Bacillati > Actinomycetota > Actinomycetes > Mycobacteriales > Corynebacteriaceae > Corynebacterium > Corynebacterium evansiae. The sequence goes on from NZ_JAKMUT010000001.1 coordinate 258,071, forward strand.
GGGGTTTGTGGTGGGTTTGGGTGCCGAATGTCGTTAGATCGGGAATGCGTTAATGCGAACGATTTGCAGTTCTGCAAAAGTGCAGTTCAGAGAGTTTTCATTTTGCCGGCACTTTACTTTCGTCGCACGTATTCCCGTTCTAACGACATTGGCCGGAGTTGGACCGCGCGTATTCCCGTTCTAACGACATTGGCCGGTTCGCCTAGTCCATCTCGAGCTCCGGCTCTTCCGCTCGAGCTTGCTCAAAGACCTCCTTCGCCGCCGAGAGGTTAATCAGACCGATGACCACGCCGACCACAATGTCCGGCCACGCGCTGGCCCAGAAGATCATCACCACACCGGCGCCGAGGATCAGAACATTAGCCGCCGCATCATTCCGCGCGGCCAGCCAAGCACCCTGCACCAACGCACTATCCGCCCCGCGCAGCCGCAGCAAAAGCACTGCGCAGACGAGGTTAATCACCAGCGCTCCGATGGCCGTCACGCTCAGAGTCACGGGCTCCGGGGGAGTGCCCGTCACCACCTTCCACGCGGCCGTGCCGAAGGCCGCGAAAGCCGGAATCAGAATCAACCCTGCCAGGGCATAGCTGGCCTTCCGGCGGCTGGCGACTGACCACCCCAGGGCGGTGAGAACCAGAACGTTGATGAGGGTGTCTTCGAGGAAGTCTGCGGCGTCAGCAAAAAGGGCAGCGGAGCCGATGACCAGCGCGATCGTCACCTCAACGACGAAGCCAAGGCCGTTTAGGGCAGCAACCCAGGCGACCAGGCGGCGGGCGCGCGAGTCGAGGGTGGAGGCGGAGAATTCGTTGTCTTGCACGCAGGCTAGACTAAGGCGCGCACAGTGCCCATGGCGAATGCAGCAGTTCAGCAGCAGCTTGCCGAGTTAGCCGAACGTCCATCTGAAGGAGGCGCCCCGCCCATGCCCGAAACGTCGCAGGTTCCGCAGGCCGACCCGGCCGGTCAGGCTGACCAGCCAAACCAAGCGGGCGAGCTGGTGCGCGTGCGACTGGACGTTGCCTACGACGGAACGGACTTCCACGGTTGGGCCACTCAGTCCGGGGGCTTGCGCACGGTCGCGGGAGTGCTGCAGGAGAAGTTGTCACTGGTCACGCGCCATCCCATTGAGCTGGTCGTTGCCGGGCGAACTGACGCGGGCGTGCATGCCAGCGGCCAGGTCTGCCACGCGGACATCCCTGCGGACGCCTTCGAGCAGCGCTCGCTGACTCGCCCGGAGGATCTGGTGCGGCGCCTGTCGCGCATGTTGCCGGCGGACGTGCGGTTGCACGGGGCAAGTGTTGCTCCGCAGGGTTTTGACGCCCGCTTCTCCGCGCTGCGCCGGCACTACATTTATCGCGTGACGACTCATCCGGCCGGCCCCGTGCCGGTGCGGGCGCGGGATACGGCAGCGTGGCGCCACCCGATTGATCTGGGGAAGACTCAGGCGGCTTCCGATGCGTTGATCGGTTTGAACGACTTCGCGGCGTTTTGCAAGGCCCGCGAGGGGGCCACGACAGTTCGCGAGCTGCAGGAGTTCCGCTGGGTGGACGTCTCCACGGAGGCGGAACCGCAGACTTACGAGGCGCACGTGACCGCGGATGCTTTCTGCTGGTCGATGGTGCGTTCCCTGGTAGGAGCGGCTCTGACGGTCGGGTCGGGCAAGCGGCCGAGGGATTTCACTTCGGGGCTTTTGCAGGAGACGAAGCGCAGCTCCGCCGTGCCGGTGGCACCCGCGGCGGGGTTGAACCTGGTGCGGGTGGATTACCCGGCCGACGAGGAACTGGCGGAACGCGCGCTGACGACGCGCGCCAAGCGCTCCCCGGTCGGCAACGGGAGCGGGTCGGCGGGAGCAGACGCAGTAGATGCGGAGCCAGCCGCCGGGTCAGATACCGCGCCGGATGCAGAGCCAGCCACGGAGCCAGATACCGCACCGTGAGGGAAGCGGTGCTTGTGAGCATTCGCCCTCGCGCGGCGGGGCCTTGCGCGCCTTGAACGAGCGGGCGCGGGAGTGGCCGCGGCCGCCGCCGGAGCTGTAGCCACAGCGGCAACCGGCGCGTTCTGTGGAACCGGCTGCGGCGCAGGTTTCGGCGCTGGCTTCGGCGCGGGCGCCGAGACGGCGAAGAAGTTGAAGTACTCCCGGTGTTCACCGTGAGCCAGGATCGTGCCCGTGCCAACCGGCGGAACCGCGATATACACATCCACTGTAGGGTGCCCCAACAGTTGCAGGCGCTCGCGCCCCTGGGCGAGCACGTCCTCCGCAGCGGCGAAGCCAACACTCCCATGACGTGAACCGCGCAAGGCTGCAGGAATCTCCACGAGCAGCACCCGAGTTTTCGTGTCCTCTTTGCTTGAAGCTGGATCTGTCGGATCCGCCGGACCCAGCTGTTCCGCCATACCCGACGCATTCGGCACGTGCGCTGCGTCCCTTGGGGCGGTTGCCCCGCCAACACCACCGCTAAACCTGCGCAGCTCGAAGAGCTCCTCCGGCCAGTTCATCGACCCCTCCAGCGCGCGCAGTTGCGCACTCGTTCCAAACACCGCAAAGGTCGCGCCGGGGATGGGGTGCACCAGCATGGGTTCGCCGGCATCGGTCAGCCCGATAAACCAGCCCGGCGCAGCCGGAACGCTCAACTGGTCCGCCAAGCCGGATACCTCCGTGCCCACCGGCGGAGCCTCCGCGGGCAGAGCCCACACCCCGCACCCGCTGGCGGCAAAAGGCATCCGCGCCGCCGCGTGCTCCGGCACGCCCACCAGCGTGGCAGAGGCATCCCCCAACCAGCCACGCCCGAAAGGCTTGGTGGGGACGGTAGCGGTGGAGAGGGTGGCGTCCATAAGAGAAAGACCTAAACCACCGGCCAACCGGTCGCCAGAAATCCGCCGTGACGACGGCTCGCCCCACAACCTGTCGTGCACGCAGAGCAGCCGGAACCAGCGCGTGCCCTGACCCGTGGTGGCGCGGCTGCGAGCGAAGGCGAACCAGCCCGCCACGATGCACCCGATCGCCACCAAACCGCATAAAACCCATGCCCACCAGGCGGTATGCCTAGCGTCAGAAGTCTCGGCAGCAAAAAGTGCCACTGAACCCATTATTCCCATCCCCCAAAGTATGAAATTCCCCCGAATGCGAAGTTCGCCTCGCGCCCGCAATTCAACCATGAAATACTTAAGCGCGCTAGCGGGGGCTAGAAACAACAAAAACAACAAAGGGGGGAGCGCAGTCACCATGCGCACAACGGGGATACAAGTATCTGGATTCAACTTTCTGCTGCGCAGGCTCGAGCTGGCGCTGGTTATTGGGGATCCGCGGATGGCCCACGATCCACTCCGCAGCCAACGGCGGGCGCTGGTCGTCGGCGTGCTGCTGAGTCTGCTGATCGCCGGGGGAGCGGTGATGCTGGGGCTACTGCGCCCACAGCCGAGCCTGGACGGGGCCGACCTGGTGGCCGACGAAACCGGGACGCTGCACCTGCGCCTGGAGGATTCCTATCATCCGATCACCAACGTTGCCTCCGCGCGGCTGATTCTGCAGCAGCCCGTTGAAGTGCAGAAGACCACCGCTGAGCAGCTGTCCCAAGTTCCGTTGGGCCAGCCGATTGGTATTCCGCAGGTGCCGGCGCTTTCCGCCGCGCCGGACCGCGAGTGGCTGTACTGCGACCATTCGGCCGGTGACGTGGGCACGGTCGTGGCCGTCGAACACATCAAGGAGCATCGCCACGCTCTGCTGGCTGCGCCTTCGGGTTATTGGCTTATTGACGCCACCACTCGCGCCCGCATAACCCCAGACGCAGCCCGGGCTTTCGGCACGGAGGCGGTGCCCGCCAGCGATGGGTTGGTCCAGCAATTCCGCCGCAGCCCCGACATTGCGATGCCGGCGGGGAAGACGAAGATGCCCGCGCCTTTTGACGTGGCGGGCAGGGTAGTGACGGCCGGCGACCGGGTGTTTCTGGTGGACCGAGCGGGCGTGGGGGAAGTCAAAGGTTCGCGGCGTGACTTTGCTTTGGCCAGCAGCCCCGTGCCGCCGGTGGAGGCGCCGTTGTCAGATGTAATGCGCCAGCCGAGCGTGGACGTGTTGGCGGGAATCCCAGAGTTCGACAACGAGCAGCCCGTGGTGTGGGCGCAGCCGCAGATGGTGTGTGCGGGGCCGCAAGGGTTGGCGGAGCCGGAGGATGGAGCCACAGTCGGCAGCGGCGCAGGAAAGAATGGCACAGGCGCGGACTCAGCCGGAATCAGCGCCGTGCTGGCTGCCGACGAACCTACCGCCTACTACGGCCCGCGGGGCACGTCGGCGCTGAAGACGGAGCGCGGATACGTGCTGGTCAGTGATAACGGAGTGCGCTACTCCGTGGGCAGCCAGGCCGAGTTGCGCGCCCTGGGGTTCACCGCGGAACAGGAGGTTCAGTTCGCCCGCGTGGCCTCGCTGCCAGACGGCGGCCTGCTGTCTGCGGAGAAAGCCCGGCAGACGACCGTGGCGATGATGCCTAGCGCCAGCACGAGGGAGAGCACGACCGGCACGGAATAGTCGGCGGCCCCCGGCTGGTGAGGCTGGGTGCTGACGGTCTGCAGCTCGTAGTGTGCGCCGGTCGAGCCATCGCTGCCAATGCTGCCATTGTTGCCGTCGCTGCCGTTGTCGCCAACGCGGATCCGCGCATCCCGCAGGTCGAGCGCCTTATCCACGGCCGCGGCGGGATTCACAACCAGCATTTGCTTCCCCAATCCCGGTCCGCTCGCGCCGGGAGAGGCTGTGGCGGTCAGCAGCTCGCGGACCTCCTGCACACTAAGGTGCGGGACGATCTGCCAGACTAGCGCCGCTGTCCCGGACACCACCGGCGCGGCGAAACTGGTGCCCTCGAAAGGATCGGGGTTACCGACGATGGTGTGCACCTTCCCGCGCACATCCACCTGCCCTTCGACCGGCCCGCCGGGGGCGAACAGATCCACCCAGTGCGTCGGCGCGCTGTACTGCGCGGGCACGCGACCCTGGTCGGCGGAGTTCTCCTTCCCGGCAGCTGGCCCTGCAACTGACCCTGCACCGGCCCCTGCGCCTGCCGCCAGCTCCTGTGCCCGCGGCGCCACCGCGCCCACGGCCAGCACGGAATCCAGGCTGGAAGGAAATGTCGGCGCCCCCTCCGGGCACTGGCCCGTGTTGCCCGTGGAAGCCACCACCAGCACCCCGGCCTTCTCTGCCCGCCCTATGGCCTCCCGCAGTTCCGCCGTATCCTCGCAGGCCACCATCGAAATATTGATGATCTTCACCCGCGCCTTCAGCGCCCGGTCGATCGCGCGAACCAGATCCTCCACCGTGCCCTCAGCCCGGGAGGCAACCGCGTTATGCCTAAACGAATGCACCTTTGCCTCCGGCGCTATTGCCCGCAACACGCTGGTCACCACGGACCCGTGCAGCACGCAAAAATCACGGTCTCCCACCACGCCCGGCCCGGCGGAACCCGTATCAACCACAGCCACGTCCACGTCCCGGCCCCGGGACAGGGCGTGCAGCGCTGGGTACGAGGGGGCGTCAATATCCGGCAAAGGCAAGGTACCCGGCGCCGCAACGGTGCCTTCCTGGCAGTTCCCGTGCGGCGAGGAATCCTGGATGATCATCAGCCGATGCCCCGAATCGCCTCGAAGATCCCTGTGGTCTGCAGCGCCAGGGGGATGGCCAGACAGAACGCAACGGCCTCCACCATGTCGATCACCCGGCCCAGCATCGGCGACTGCACGCGCACCGCCGGCAGACCAACCAGCACCAGGCACACCGCACCCCAGGGTTCGTGCAGCGCCAACCACAGAATCGTCGCCGCGGAAAGCACCGCCAGCGCCACCGAATGCACCGGCCGGGTGCTGCGAGCACTCACGCCCAGCACGGCCACCAGCACCAACAGCGCCGCACGCCACAGGCTCAGCGGCTCACCCCACGGCGCCAGCTGGTACACGCACGCACCCAACACCGCCACGATTGCTACCACCAGGGCGGAATGGACCTCCACCACCTGGCCCGCTCGGGTGGTCGTCGGTTGAGTAAACACACCAGTCGCGGGCACCTTTGGCAGCTTGATGCCCGCCAGCCCGATCGCAATCTGTCCCGAGTAAGCCAGCGCGAACATCGCCAGCAGCAGAGTAACCCCCGGCCAGAAATTCACCGCCGCGAACACCACCCACGTAACCATGACGATCCGCGCCGGGCCGCTGCGCCACACCATGAGAGCCGCCACAAAGCACGCGCACAGCACATTCACGTGCAGCCCCAACCCGAAACCAAGGATTGCGGCGAGGTAGGTGAAGTTGCGGTGGTGCAGCGAAGCCGCCGCCGTGGCCAGTGCTGCCACTGCGGTTGCCACGATCGTTGCGGTGTCTGCCGAATGGTTGAGGTTAAGGACGCCCCCAGCTCCAACCAGCTGATTATCCAAAGGGTGCCACGCGGGAGTGGCTTGAAGGCTGAACAGCGCAACGATGGCCGCGGCGATCCAGGCAGCAGGGCTGGAGGGGATAGGGCCGGAGAGCTCCTCGACAGCCTCGGCCGGCGGGGCGGGAACGGTGGCGATCTGCAAGGTCAGCGACTCTCCGGGGCGCACCCCTGCCTCCGCCAGAGTGTGCTGGGGCTGAACCTGCCCAACCGCCCGGTGGAGGATCCAGTGTTCCCCCGGCTCCGCATCCACAAGGTGCGGTATGAGCTCCGCGACAGGCACATGGTCGGCGATTGCAGCGTTGATAGTGGTGCCCTTCGCAGGCACGGAAATGCTGAGAGCTAGCACAGTAGAAATCCCCCTGGTGGTGCACGTTTAGGCCGTGCCCGATTGAATCTGCAGCGAGGATCCCCCCTTTGGACCCCGCCGGTGTTTATTACACGGCACAGATAGTAACCCAGGCGAGACGAGCGCGCTTGCCCTGCGGGCTGTCCGGGGAAGGTTTAGAATCAAAAACCACATCCAGGGGGTTGGATGGGGGTTTATTGGGGACAAGCAGGTAACCGGGGGATTTTTCACCATGCAAACACAGGCGCCGCCGACGCTGCCGAAAGACAAACAACCGTTCATCAGGCTGCTCTTGCCTGCCGTCATGCTGGTCGCTGTGGTGGGCATGGTCGCCGCCATGGTGCTTTCCGGGTCAGGGCGCAACCCGATTAGCTTCATCTTTCCGCTGATGATGCTGGGCAGCATGGCGATGATGTTCCAGCCAGGGGCGAATGTGGACGAGACGCGGCGCTCGTTCCACCGGCATATCGACGCGCTGAAAGATAGCGTGCAGCGCAGCCACGACGAGCAGCTGCAGGGCATGCTGGCGGCCCACCCGCACCCGCAAGCGTTGTGGACGCATGTGCACACCGGCACCGACGTGACTGCCGAGCCGGGCGTGGTGCGCATCGGCACCGCAGTGCAGACCCCGGACGATCCGCTGGAAGTGCCGGTGAACGCCCCGCCGGAGGACCTGGAGCCGGTCAGCGCCATGAGCCTGCGGGAGGTTGCGCTGCGCTACGCCACCATCGAAGCCCCAGTGTCCGTGGAGCTGGCCAGCTTCCACTGCATCGTGCTGCTCGGCGACGGGGCTGCTGGCCTGGCACGTGCCATGCAGGCGCAACTGGCGATGCAGGACCCGGACATCATCGGGATCACCGGGCCTTTCGAGGAGTGGTTGCCGCACGACGGGCCGCGCAAGGTGCACTTCTGCACGGGACAAAGCCCCGTGGTCGCCGGCGCGGTGGTTACCGACCCGAGCGACGAGTGGGTGGAAAATGCCAAAGGGCATGGCCTGTTGCTGCAGGTGGACGATGCCGCCGGCGGGTGCCTGCTGAGCGCCTGGACCGTCGACGGCTGGGTGCCCTTCGGAGTGGCCGACCAGCTCAGCGCGGTGGAGCTGGCGCAGATTTGCCGCGCCAGGTCCACCGTGAAATCCAGTACCTCACTGCTGGAACTGCCGGGCGGTGACCTGCGTGCGCCCATCGGTTTTTCTGGCGCGCCGGTGTACCTGGACATCAAGGAATCCGCCCTGGGAGGCATCGGCCCGCATGGCCTGTGCGTGGGCGCGACAGGTAGCGGGAAGTCGGAACTGTTGAAAAGCGTAGTGATTAGCTTCGCCCACCAGCACAGCCCGGAGGAGCTGAATTTCGTGCTCGTGGACTTCAAGGGCGGCGCCAGCTTCCTGGGAATGGACCGGTTGCCCCACACTTCTGCGCTGATCACCAACCTGGCTGAAGAGGCGGGGCTGGTCGACCGAATGCAGGATAGTTTGCTGGGGGAGATGCATCGGCGTCAAGAAAAGCTCCGCGCCGCAGGCCTGACTACGGCGGCGGAATACAACCGCGCCTACCCGGGCCAGATGCCGGCGCTGTTTATCGTGGTGGACGAGTTCTCCGAGTTGCTGCACGCCCGGCCCGAGTTCGCTGAGGTGTTCGCCGCGATCGGTCGGCTGGGCCGCAGCCTGCGAATGCACCTGCTGCTGGCCACCCAGCGCCTGGAGGAGGGACGCCTACGCGGCCTGGAATCCCACCTGAGCTACCGCATTGCCCTGCGCACGTTCTCTGCTTCCGAATCCCGCGCGCTGATCGGCACCACCGAGGCCTACGAGCTGCCCGCCACCCCAGGCGCGGCGATCCTTTCCGCCGGGGACAAGGTGCGCTTCCACTCGGCTTATGTTTCCGGCCCGGAATTGCCCCGCGACCAGCGGCTGGTGCGGGTGCTGGGTTCCACCGTGGAGGCGGAGACCACCACCATGCAGATGGTGATCGACCGGCTGGAGGGGCCGAATAAGAACCCGGTGTGGCTGCCGCCGCTGCCGGAAGACCTGCCCGCCAGTGAGGTCATGGAGCCCCGCGCGCCGGGCGTGGCCCGCATCGGCCTGGAGGACCTGCCCTTCGAGGGGCTGCAGGTACCGATGGACGTGGACCTGCGCCGCAAGCATTGGGCGATCGTCGGTCAGCCGCGCACGGGCAAGACCACGGCCGTACGCAGCCTGGTGTTGGGGTGGGTTCTCAGCTCGCCGGGCTGGCCCGTGTACATCTTCGACCCGGGCGGCGGCCTGCGGGATCTCGCGCGTTTGCCGCAGGTGGCGGCAGTGGTGGGGCCCGATGGGTTGGCGCGCCTGTTCGATGAGATGGAGCAGACGGAGGGCCAGCGCCTGCTGATCATTGATGGGCTAGACCAGGTGGGGACGGCCAGCGGTGGGACGGGCGAGGAGGAGCAGCGCCTCATCCGCCTGGCCACCACCGGGCTGGAGCGCGGCCTGCACGTGGTGGTCACAGCACTGCGGTGGAACTTCCGCCCCTCGCTGCGGGACGTGCTGACCGGCCAGATCGAACTGCGGATGACCCCGCTGGATGCGCACTTCCGCGATGCGCAGAAATCCCTGCCCGACGTGCCTGGCCGGGGTGTGTCGCCCCGCGGCAAGCACGTGCAGTTCGCAAACTCCACCGCGCAGGACGTCGAGCACGTACGGATGGAAAGTGCCCGTCGCGGCGAGACGGAGGTGGCCATGCGGGTGCTGCCGGAGCGCATCGGTTGGAAGGAGCTGGGCGACCCGCAGGCATTCGCTATCGGCGGCCCGCGCCTGGATCCGGTCCGCTGGGATCGGGGTACTTTCCCCCACCTGGTGGCCATTGGCCAGGCGGGCAGCGGTGTGACGACCGCCCTGCGCGCCGTGATGCAATCCGTCGCTGACACCCGCAGCCACACCGGCGAGCCGCCGGAGTTCCTGGTCACGGACACGCGCCGCGGGTTGCTGGGGGTTGCGGGCTACCGCGTGCCGGAGGACTTCCGCGCGGACTTGGCCGAGTGGGTTGCCACGCTACGGGAGCGCATTCCAGGCAGCGACGTGACCCCGCAGCAGCTACGGGAACGCTCCTGGTGGTCCGGGCCGGAGCTATTCGTGGTGGTCGACGATGCGGACGCCGATCCCGGTCTCGACCAGCTGCTTCCCCTGTTGCCGTACGCCGCCGACATTGGTCTGCACCTGGTGCTTGGCCGCCGCTCGGGGCAGTTCGCCCGCGCGGCCTATCAGCCGTTGACGCAGGCCATGCGCGACCAGAGCGCGTGGTTGCTGTTTTCTGCGCCGCGCGAGGATGGACCGATCGCGGGGGTTCGTTTAGTACGACGCCCACAGGGGCGCGCCGCCTATGTGCACAAAGAAACCTGGACGGTGCACGTGGCTGAAGCGGCGGAACAGAACTGAGAACGGTTGAGAGTAACTAGGAACGATTGAGAGTAATGAGCGGGGTGGGGAAAATGAGGGTAGATCAGAGGATTGGGGAAGCCCGGGGACTGCTGGCCGAGGCGCTGGCGCTGCAGGAATCGGGTGTGCTGGTCAGTGGCATGACGGTGACGGATCTGGCCACGGGGTTCGTGGTGACCGGCGATGCCGAGATGCAACGGCCGGGATACTTGCAGTACGAGGGAGCCGATAGCGCAGCGGGGGCCACGGGCACTGCGAGCGCCGCGGGTGCCGTGAGTAGAGCGGACGCAATGGACGACGTGGAGTTCCAGCGTTCCGGGCTGAGCCTTGGCAGGCTCTCTGAACTCTTTGAGATGGTCAGCGAGGTGCTGGAACAAAGGCAGGAACACCCGGAGGCTGCGGCGGTGAACCCGCCGGAGCCTCGCGAGCTGTTCCCCTGGGGCATCGGACTGCGGGAGGTAGACGTTCTCGTCACCGGTTCCTTTGCAGTGCAGGTTGTGCACTATCTGCGGATCATGGGCGTGCGTGCGCGGCTGGTGGATAACGACATGGTGCTGCGGGTGGCCAGCGAGCTCGCGCTGGCGCAGCAGGAGCTGCAACACCTTAACCTTGCCGAACCCGTTCGCCTCGGAGAGGTAGACAGCGGGGCAGCAGAGCCCGTAGAGGAAACGGATGAGTGGCAGGAGGTGGAGGAGGGGGCGTCAATAAGAAAGGAAGAAAGAAAAGACAACCGCAGGCTGCCCGCGGCGTTGGCCGCCTTGGCGCTGTTTATCGTCGGCGGGCTGGTGGCGACGTTCACGGTGTTCGACTCGCAGGCAGCAGAGAACACGGTTAGCGCCGATGGTGCGGGAAGTACAGGAAGCACTGGAATTACTGGAAGTACCGAGAGCACTGCGAGCGTGCAGGGTGACTCGAGTGTCGAGTCGGAGGAACCCGTTGCAGACGAACCCTTCCCCGAGCCGCGCAGGAGGGGTGTGACCACGGCCGACCAGAGTTCACGGCGCGCGGACATACCGATCAGCGTGAACGTGGACGGGTGGCGCTTAGGTAGTGCGACTCGTGCGCGGGAGGAATACGTCGGCGACGACGAGGGGATGCGCGTGCTGGTGGCGGCCAAGGAGACGCCGCTGAAAACACAAGAGGAGATGGATGCGGCGATGCTCGGCGCGCTGAACGACGTGAGCAGCAGCGACGATGGGGTGACAGTGGTGTCGACCCAGCCGGTGAGTTACGAGGAGAACTATCCGAGTTCGACGACCCTGTGGCACGTGCGGCTGGTGGACGGGCATCAGATCTCAGTGGGCTGCCAGTACCGGCAGTGGAATGAGCAGAGGGAAAAGGTGTGCCAGGAATTTGTGGAGACGGCGCGTCCGGAAAAATAGGGGAAAGCATGAAATGTGGGGACTACCGTGAACCTTTTCGCAGGACGGCGAGTATAACCCTTACGATGGCGCCTTCAACAGGGTTTTCAAGGGGATACCCGGCGACATGATCGAAAGATTGCAGAATTTTCAACAGGGGGATTTTAAGGCATGAGCTTTAAAACAGATGTCAGCACGATGAACCAGGCGGCGAACAACGTCGACCGTGTGAAGGACGAGGTCCAGGGCGAGCTCAGCCGACTGCGAGGCGTTGTGGACGACGTTTCCGGCAGCTGGAAGGGGCAGGCTCAGGTCTCCTTCCACTCGCTGATGGAGCGCTGGGACGAGAACGCGCGGAAGCTCAACGAGGCACTGCAGAGCATCGCGGACAACATCCGCGCCAACGCAGGCGACTTCGATACCACTGACGTGGACAACGCGGCAGCTTTCAACGCCTAACCCGGGTCCGTTGGACCCACAAGAGATTCATTACAGAATTCATTACAGAAGGGGACAGGAATGATTCAGTACAACTTTGCACAAATCGCCAATGCTGCGGATGACATCAACCGTGGCAACGGCACTATCAACGGTCTGCTGGGAGACCTCAAGCGCGATCTGCAGCCGATGGTTAGCGAGTGGGAGGGCGCGGCCTCCGACAGCTACCAAGCTGCTCAGAAGAAGTGGGATGACTCCGCACAGGAGATCAACGAGGTGCTGGGGCAGATCGCCCGCACCGTCCGCCAGGCAAATGATCGCATGAGTGAAATCAACACCAATGCAGCAAATAGCTGGGCATAAAGCCAGCTAAACAATCTTCTCCCGTCATATTCTCAGGCCCCCTTTGAAATGGAAAAGGGGAGCCTGAGATTTTTCTTTAATTGACGCCTCGCGTTGTGGAATAAGCGGGCGGGTTGCAGTGCTAGAAAACTTGACACAATCGTGATGTTTGCAATGACCTGGGAGAATGGGTGGATAAATCTAGCTTCATGCCTATTGGAAAGCATTTTGGTTGAAGTGTTAATAAAACCATGCGTAGCGTCTTTTGTGTACGGGAAAGACGACAACAATCAGCTACACCACTGCTGTTGTTACACCACTACGTAATTCCCCACTGTTGGTACTCACCAAGCAAGACAAACCCCCGTATTGCGTACCAACAAGGTGAAAGGATTTATTAACAAAATGAGCAACGACATCAAGGATCTTTTCAAGGCAACCGCATACGACAACGCTGGCGACAAGCTGGGCAGCGTCAAGGAAATCTTCGTTGACGACAAGTCCGGCCAGCCCACCTTCGTTGAGGTTAACCACGGCCTGTTCGGCATGAACTCCAGCCTGGTTCCGATGCGCGGCCACAAGTTCGACGGCGAGAACCTGAACCTGGCTTTCGCCAAGGACCGCGTCAAGGACGCGCCGGACTTCGACGCTGACCAGGCTCTGACCCCGGAGCAGCAGAACGAGATCTACCGCCACTACGGCCTTGACAATGTTGAGGACACCACCCGTTACGGCGAGGGCGCTGGCAACCAGGATGCAGGCGCGAAGGATGCAGGCGAGGAGCGCTCCACCCTGGATCGCCACGAGGCTGCCGGTGGTAACACCACTGCTGGCGCTGGCGTGGGTGCTGCAGGCGCAGGTGTTGCTGGTGCAGGCGTTGCAGGTGCGAACGCGGACCAGGCGGGTGCCACCGAGCGCGAAGCTGCTAACACTGACGCCGCCAACCGCGAGGCTGCCGTGAACAATGAGGGCGAGATCATCCGCTCCGAGGAGCGCCTGAATGTTCAGAAGGACAAGGTGCAGACCGGCGAGGCTCGCCTGCGCAAGTACGTAGTCACCGACACCGAGACCGTAGAGGTTCCGGTCACCCGCGAAGAGGTTCGCGTCGAGCGCACTCCGATCTCCGAGGAAGAAGCAGCTAACCTCAAGGGCAACATCGACGAAGCTGGTCAGGAAGCCTCTGTCACCCTGAACGAAGAACGTGTCTCTGTGAACAAGGAGACCGTCCCGGTGGAGAAGGTATCCCTGAACAAGGAGCAGATCACCGAGACCGAGCGTCACACCGAAGAGGTCCGCAAGGAGCAGATCGACTCCAACCTTGACGGCGACGTCCGTAAGTAACAACAAGGACTCAGCGACAGAGCCCCGGCTCGCCCTCCCCAATGGCAGGGGAGAGCTAAAGCCGGGGTTCTTTACTGTGCAACGTTGGCGGCGACCAGCTCGCGCGCCCAGGTAGGCGTTTTGGTCTGCGCGCCAACCTGCACTAAACTCCCAAGGGTTGTGTGCACAGTGCCCGGCCTGCCCGGGCGCATGCATTTCTGCGGGTCCCAACCGGCCGCCGCAGAAGCACTCACGTACTTCACGTTTAAGTGTTCATCTGGCTGGCAGTTCCAAGATCAAGACTTTAAGGAGTCCCCTGTGACTACTTTCCACCCGAAGAGCGGTGACATCACCCGTAAGTGGTACGTCATCGACGCCACCGACGTGGTGCTGGGTCGTCTTGCTGTTACCGCAGCTGACCTGCTGCGCGGCAAGAAGAAGCCCTACTTCGCACCAAACGTTGACTGCGGCGACAACGTCATCATCATCAATGCGGACAAGGTCCACATTTCCTCCAACAAGCGCGAGCGTGAGATGCGCTACCGTCACTCCGGCTACCCGGGTGGTCTGAAGACCATGTCCCTGGGTCGTTCCTTGGAGCTGCACCCGGAGCGCGTCATCGAGGAGGCAGTCAAGGGCATGATGCCGCACAACAAGCTGTCCCGCGCGTCCATCAAGAAGCTTCGCGTCTTCGCTGGCCCGGAGCACACTTTCGAGGCCCAGAAGCCTGAGACCTACGAGATCAAGCAGGTGGCACAGTAATGACTGAGTACAACGAGAACGTAACCGACGAGCAGAACGCTGCTGTCGAGGAGAACTTCGAGGGCGAGTACACCGCTACCGACGCAGTGAACGAAGAGTTCGTTGCCACCATCGGTGACTCCATCGCTTCCGAGGACGAGGCTGAGCAGGTTGAGGCTGAGCCGGTCGTCTTCGAGGGCACCATCCAGACCGTTGGCCGCCGCAAGGAGGCCGTCGTCCGCGTCCGCATGGTTCCGGGCTCCGGCGAGTTCCTGTGCAACGGCCGTTCCCTGGAGGACTACTTCCCGAACAAGCTGCACCAGCAGCTGATCAAGGCTCCGCTGGTCCTGCTGGACCGCGAGAACCAGTTCGACATCCAGGCCAACCTGAATGGTGGCGGCCCCTCCGGCCAGGCTGGTGCTTTCCGCCTGGCTATCGCCCGCGCACTGAACAAGTACAACCCGGCAGAGCGCACCGACCTGAAGCGCGCTGGCTTCCTGACCCGCGACGCTCGCGCCGTGGAGCGCAAGAAGGCCGGCCTGCACAAGGCACGTCGCGCACCGCAGTACTCCAAGCGCTAAATCGCTCCATCTTTTTGGTGGCGACGCCCCCACGCCCCAACCGATCAACTTTTCGGTTGGGACGTGGGGGTTTCCCTTTTGTCTAGCTTTCGGATGAATTGCCTTTACACGGGAGTGGCACCCACCCGACCTGCGGGGTGGCCGGGTAAGATCTCGCCCTATGGGTAAATTGTTCGGAACTGATGGTGTGCGCGGCCTGGCGAACAGGAAGCTGACCGCGCCGCTGGCGATGAAGCTGGGTGCCGCCGCCGCGCGCGTGTTGGTATCCAAGGAGGAAGTGGGTGGCCGCCGCCCGACCGCTGTGGTGGGCCGCGATCCGCGCGTATCGGGGGAGATGCTGACGGCCGCTCTGTCGGCGGGCATGGCCTCGCAGGGTGTGGACGTGTTGGATGTTGGTGTGATCCCGACGCCGGCCGTGGCCTTTCTCACCGACGACTTCGGCGCCGACATGGGCGTGATGATCTCCGCCTCCCACAACCCCATGCCGGACAATGGCATTAAGTTCTTCGCTGCCGGTGGCCGCAAGCTGCAGGACGACGTGGAGGACGAGATCGAAGCCACCATGCTGGAGCTGCCCGAGACGGGCCCAACCGGCGCGGCGATCGGCCGCATCCTGGATGAGTCCAACGACGCCCTGGAGCGCTACCTGGCTCATGTCGGCACGGCGATTAACCACCCGCTGGATGGCATCCGCGTGGTGGTGGACTGTGCCAACGGCGCGGCCTCCACTGCCGCCCCGGAGGCCTACCGCCAGGCCGGCGCGGACGTTGTGGCGATCCACAGCCGCCCGAATAGTTTCAATATCAACGATGGGGTGGGCTCCACTCACATCGAAGTTCTACAGAAGGCCGTGCTGGAGCACCAGGCGGATCTGGGCCTGGCTCACGACGGTGATGCGGACCGTTGCCTGGCCGTGGATTCCGAGGGCAATGTCGTAGACGGCGATCAGATCATGGCGATCCTGGCCGTGGCGATGAAGGAAAACGGGGAGCTGAAGCAGAACACCCTGGTGGCCACCGTCATGTCCAACCTCGGCATGAAGCTGGCCATGCGGGCCAACGGCATCAAGGTGCTGGAGACGCAGGTGGGCGATCGTTACGTGCTGGCTGAGCTGCTGGCCTCTGATCTTTCGCTGGGCGGCGAGCAGTCCGGCCACGTCATCATCTCCGAGCACGCTACCACCGGCGACGGCACCCTGACGGGACTGACGTTGATGGCGCGCATGGCGCAGACCGGCAAGCCGCTGTCCGAACTGGCCAGCGTTATGACGGTTCTGCCGCAGACGCTGATCAATGTGCCGGTGGCGGATAAATCCGTGATCGCCGACGACGAGCGCGTGGTCGAGGCCATCGCCAAGGCGGAGGAGGATCTGGGCGACGCTGGCCGCGTGCTACTGCGCCCTTCCGGCACCGAGGAGCTGTTCCGCGTGATGGTGGAGGCCGCCGATCCGGGCACGGCCCGTCGCATCGCGGGGAAGCTCGCAGCCGTGGTGGCGGAGGTTTAGGCGCACACTCTCACGACAGCCCCAAGACCCCCGGAAATTCCGGCGAACCTTTTTAACATCCGCGCAGTCTAACTGTGCGGATGTTTTGTTGTGCAGCGCGAAGCGCTTGTGTGAGGCGCTTGTGCGGGACATTAGTGCTGAGCGCTGCAGGGGAGTTCGAAGGGGGATGAGACCGTGGGAGAGTTACACATAGATCCAGTGCCCGCCGCCGATCGGGTGGCGGAGTTGCGGGATGCGCAGCTGAACTGGGCGAATCATTTGGATGGCAACCGGCCGACCGTGCCGGTGGCCGCGTTCGGCACGGGACTGCAGGCCAAGGCGCAGCAGTTTCTGGATCTAGTTGATCGGGGGCACAACGTGCGGGTGAACCACGCCCACAGGCTGGCTCAGGCAGGCGAGGACCTGACGGGCCTGGTGGATCGCGTGGGGCAGGCCGAGCAGGAAAACTCCGCCAGCCTGAACGCAGGGGGTGGCTGGGCATGACGGGCTCTCTGGACCTCCGGCTGAACGCTGCGCTCGCTGTGATGGCCGGCTTTGGCGCTGACGTGGAGGGGGCGAAGGCTGCGGCGTCATTTACCAACGGCATGAACCCAGAGACGATCCTTACGTCGCTTGGGCCGGCGAGCAACCAGAAACAACAGGCGCCGGAGCTGGCCGCAGAGGCGTGCGTGAAAGACAGCCTGAGGGGCACGGGCGATGCACAGCCGGGGACGGCGACGGAGAAGGCGGGGAAGGAGCAGCTGAACCACGAACACTGCGTGCAGGATCGTTGTGTGGCGGTGCGGGATACCGCTGAGATTATGGGCACGACCTCGGAGAACTCGGTGAGTCTGATCGAGGATATTGCCGAGAAGTTGGAGCTTTTCGGCATGGCGGCGGTCGGCCTGATCAGCGGTGGAAAGCCGTTGCTCGATCTGCTGGCGAAGTTGGCGGGGAAGCTCTCGGAGGATATTCTGCGCAGCCGCAACAATTGCCTGGATACAACCATGGATCAGCTGATCCGCGATGCGAAGCCCGCCGCCGAGCCCGGCAATTCGGACAAGACGGTCTGTCAGGATCCCAAGCCTGCCGAGACCAAGTGCCCGGAGCCTGTGAAGTCCCCTGAGGGTGATTACCCAGCGCCGAAGAAGGTAGTGACGCCCCCTCCGGCGGCCGAGCAACCGTGTGAGACGGGGCCTTCACAACACCCCGCGCCACAGGCGGCTGCTCAGGTGGTCACGCAGACGGCTATGGCTCAGGCTCCGCAACCGGCGCCCGCGCCTGCACCTGTGCCAGCCCCAGAGCCCGCGCCTGCACCGCCGCCTATGCCCGCGCAGTCCTTGGTGCCGCCGCCTCCGCCGCCTGCTCCACCGGCGCCTCTGGCTCCTCCGCTGGCTGGCTCTCTGCAGATCAACGTCGAGGGGGCGGTGAGGCTGTGGGAGCAGATCGTGCACTGTGCGACGGAGGCGCTGGCTCCACCGGCGGATCACTGTCCAGCTTCTGCCCCGGAGCCGGCGCCGGAACCAACGCCAGAGCCACCAACGCCAGAGCCTGAGCCGTGCCCGGAGTCGAAGCCGGAGCCGTGTCCGGAACCGGAACCTAAGCCCGAGCTGGCGGAGCACTGTGAAAAGTCAGAGCAGGAGGTGGAGCAGAAGCCGGTTGGAAACCCACAGCCAGAGCCGAAGCTAGAGCCGGAACCGGAACCATCTGAGCCCTGTGAGGAGCAGAAGCCCGAGCCGAAACCGGAGCCGAAGCCGGAACCACCGCAGCAATGCGAAGAACCGAAACCTGAGCACAAGGCACCGACACCGCCGTCAAGCGATACGAAGGGCGAACCGATCACGCCCGCAGCACCCAGCCAGGAACCTGCACCGGAGCCAAATGTGGAGAATCATCCAAAGCCGCAGCCGGCGCCCTCTAAGCAGTGGACTCCGGACGTGTGGGTATCGGCAGCGGGAGCTGCATCCATTGAAATGACAGGCGCCTCTGTGGAATTGGCTGCTGCGGGGGCTGCGGCAGTGGGCGTCAATATCGAAAGGAGCGGTGAGTGGTGACCAGTAGGGAAGAACTAACAGAGCGTTACCAGCGCATCGTCGACGACTACATGGCAGAAGTAGAGGAATCGGTGCGTGAGTTCGAGGAAACCCTCAAGGAATGCACACGCCAACTCGAGGAGGCCAAGAAGGCTCAGGGGGACAAGGCAAATAAGACAGTCGGAAATGCGAGCGCAAATGTGAACGCGACCGCGAGCACTGGCGCCCGCGGAGTGCGCGGACGGATCTTCGACTAACAGGCCTAGCTTGAAGAGCTAGATTAAAGAGGTCGAACTCTTAGAATCTGAGCCCTAGAAGATCTCCGCCAGGCGCTCGTCCAGATCCACGTTCTCTGGCAGGTTCTTGTACAGCTCGTGCTGGGTGGCGGTGCGGGTCTTCTTCAGCTCGGCGTGGCTATCGCGGAAGGAGGCGTACTTCTTCTCATCCTCGGCCAGAACGAAGCCAGTCATCAGGCCGCGAGCCAGCTCTTGCTGGCTGAACTGAGGCAGGCCGGCGCCCAGAGCAAAGTTGCGGCCATACTTCTCGTGGAAGCCACTGGAGGAAGCACCCAGCAGCTCACGGTAGACAACGTCCCCGCCCCAGTGGGCGGCCATGCGCTTGGCGTTACCCATCGGGGTCTCGCCCAAACGGCCAGCCTCCAGCACCAGCCCCGGAGCCTTCACATACTTCGCGGCCTCCGTCGCATCCGGGGAAGTATCCGCCGGGTACACGGCCATCACACCATTGATGGTGGGCTCAGTATCGTAGCCCTTCAGCTCGCTACGGTGGCGGCGACCCGTCGCAGCCAGCACGGCAGCCGAAGCACCCATGCCGTGGCCAGCGAGGTAAAGCTCGTTCGGCTGCACCGTGACGTTGCCGTTGCCCAGGCGCACACCAGCCAGGATCTGCAGCGCGGTCTCCAAGTCAGCGGCAAAACCCCGGTGGTTTGGGGAGAGGCCCTTCTCCGTATCCGGCGCCGCCACTGCGAACCCCCAGCTGGCCAGGTGGCGCAGCGTCGCGTGGTACGCATCCACGCCGACACGCCAGTCGTGCCCGAAAGCGATGCCGGGGATGCCGTTGCCTTCCGCCGGGGTGTAAACGCGCCCCGGAATTCCAGCGAAGTTCAGGTCACCGACCATCACGCGGTGCGGGCCACGCTTGCCCAAACGAGTAATCAGGTTCTTCATCTTATCTGCCACAGCCCCACAGCTTACCGAAACGGACAAGCCATTGTGTATCGTCAGAGGCATGTGTGCAATTGTTGGCTACGTAGGTGACTCCGAGGCCCTCCAAATCGGGTTGGATGCGCTGGAGCGAATGGAATACCGCGGATACGATTCCGCTGGCATCGCAGTTGTCGAGCAGGGCTCCCTGCACCTCGAAAAGAAGGAAGGCAAACTGCAAAACCTCATCGACCGCATCGATGAGGTCGGTCGCGATTCCTTCCACGGCTCTACCTGTATCGGCCACACCCGCTGGGCAACCCACGGTCGCCCGAACGACGTGAACGCACACCCGCACCGTTCCTTCGACGGCAAGGCCGCCATCGTCCACAACGGCATCATCGAAAACTTCTCCACCCTGCGCGCGGAGATCGAGGCCGCGGGCATCGAGCTGGAATCCGAGACTGACTCCGAGGTCGCCGCACACCTGCTGGCGCTCGCCTACAACGAAGGCGAAACCGCGGGCGACTTCCAGGCCTCCGCGCTGAAGGTCCTCTCCCGCCTGGACGGCGCGTTCACCGTTCTGTTCGTCCACGACGACCACCCGGGCACCATCGTTGCAGGGCGCCGCTCCACCCCGCTGATCGTCGGCGTGGGCGAGGGCGAAATGTTCCTCGGCTCCGACGTAGCGGCCTTCATCGACCGCACCAAGAACGCCGTAGAGCTAGGCCAGGACAACGCGGTGGTCATCACCGCCGATTCCTACGACATCTACGACTTCGACGGCAACCCGGTGGAGGGCAAGCCCTTCACCATCGACTGGGACCTGGATGCGGCGCAGAAGGACGGCTTCGATTCCTTCATGATGAAGGAAATCCACGAGCAGCCCGCCGCCGTCCGCGACACCCTGGCAGGCCACTTCGACGGCCGCCGCATCGTGCTGGACGAGCAGCGCCTCTCCGACGAGGACCTGCGCGGCGTGGAGAAGGTCTTCGTCGTTGCCTGTGGCTCGGCCTACCACTCCGGCCTGCTGGCCAAGTACGCCATCGAGCACTGGGTGCGCCTGCCCGTAGAGATCGAGGTCGCCAGCGAGTTCCGCTACCGCGACCCGGTACTGGACCAGCGCACCCTTGTGGTGGCCGTGTCCCAGTCCGGTGAGACCGCCGACACGCTGGAGGCCGTACGCCACGCGAAGATGCAGGGCGCCCGCGTGCTGGCCGTCTGCAACACCAACGGCTCGCAGATCCCGCGCGAGTCCGATGCCGTGCTGTACACCCACGCCGGCCCCGAGATCGGCGTGGCCTCCACGAAGGCTTTCCTGGCGCAGGTCGCCGCCAACTACCTGGTGGGCTTGGCCCTGGCACAGGCCCGTGGCACCAAGTACGCCGATGAAATCGCGGAGATCTTCTACTCGCTGGAGGCTCTGCCAGAGAAGATCGAGAAGACCCTTGGCCTGCGCGAGCAGATCCTGCAGCTGGCCGAGGAGCTCGGCCCGGTGAAAACCATGCTGTTCCTGGGCCGCCACGTGGGCTTCCCGGTCGCTCTTGAGGGCGCGCTGAAGCTGAAGGAGCTGGCCTATATCCACGCGGAGGGCTTTGCCGCCGGCGAGCTGAAGCACGGCCCGATCGCCCTGATCGAGGACGACCTGCCCGTCGTTGTCGTGGTGCCCAGCCCGAACGGCCGCCCGGTGCTGCACTCCAAGATCGTCTCCAACATCCAGGAGATCCGTGCCCGCGGTGCGAAGACCATCGTCATCGCAGAGGAAGGCGACGAGGCCGTGCGCCCGTACGCCAACTGGCTGCTGGAGATCCCGGGCACCACGTCGCTGATGCAGCCGCTGCTGTCCACGGTGCCGCTGCAGTTCCTGGCCGCCGACATCGCGCGCCAGTGCGGCAACCAAGACATCGACAAGCCGCGCAACCTGGCCAAGTCCGTCACCGTCGAATAGTTCGGGGTTCTTTCTTAGTGACGCCCCCTGCCGTGCCCCTTTCCTGGAATCCCAGGAAGGGTGGCTAAGGTTATGAACATGTCGGATCGTCACCTTGCGGAACTAGTCGTTGACCTGGATGCCATCGCGCATAATGTGCGCGTGTTCCGGGAGGCCGCGGCCCCCGCCGGGGTGCTGGCCGTGGTGAAGGCCGATGCGTACAACCACGGGGTGGACGTGGTGGCGCCCGCAATGCTGGACGCGGGGGTGGAACAGCTGGGCGTGGCCACGCTGGGGGAGGCTCTGCACCTGCGCGAGATTCTGCAGGGACTGGGGGAGCGCTACGCTTCCGCGCCGATCACTGCCTGGATGTGGACACCCGATGAGGACCTGGCGGAGGTATTCGCCGCGGACATTAACGTTGGCGTGCCCTCGCTGGCGCACGCGCGTTCCTTGGTGGATCAGGCCGAAAAGGCGCAACAGGAGGCGCAGGTCAGTGCTCCCGTGCGGGTGACGCTCATGGTGGATACTGGCCTTTCCCGCTCCGGGGTGAGCCCCGCCGAGTGGCGGGAAACTGTTGAGCTGCTGGCATCCAAGACGGAACTGGTGGAAGTCACCGGCGTGATGACCCACATGGCCAGCGCCGACGATCCCAAGTCGGAGGCGAACAACCTGCAGGCTGCCCGCTTCGCAGAAGCGATCGAGTTCTGCCGCTCCCGTGGCCTGCAGGTGCCCCGCAATCACATTGCAAACACACCGGCTACGTTGCACCGCCCTGATCTCGCTTATGAGCTGGTGCGACCGGGCGTCGGACTATATGGCATCGACCCAATCGGCGTGGGCGTTGAACTAAAGGCGGCGATGACACTGCGCGCCCGCGTCACCACAACCCGGGTGGTGCCGAAGGGCGAGGGCGTGAGCTACAGCCACACCTGGCGGGCGCAGCGCGATACCCGCACCGCCGTGGTGGCGCTCGGCTACGCCGACGGGCTGCCGCGAAGCGTATCCGGAAAGATGCAGGTGACGATCAACGGGAAAACATATCCGCAGATCGGGCGAGTATGCATGGATCAGATCGTCGTGGAGCTGGGGCCGGCCGATGGTGCTGAAGGATCTACCAACGGCGCCGCAGACGTGAAACCGGGTGACTGGGCGGTGATCTTCGGCGAGGGTGGCAACAGTGCAGACGAGTTCGCGGAGCTGGCGGGCACGATCAGCTACGAGGTGCTGACGATGCCGCGGGGGCCGAGGGTCAAGAAGGTATTTAAGGGTGGCCGCCCGGATTTCTCCGCCGACGGTTCCTGCGCTGCTGCGACTGCCGATGACATGCGGGCTCTCGGCGAGCAGCTGGGCAAGCAGCTGGATGCCGGGACCGTTGTGGTGCTTTCCGGTCCGCTGGGTGCGGGCAAGACGACCCTGACCCAGGGGCTGGCCGCTGGTCTGGGAGTGAAGGGGCGCGTGCAGTCGCCGACGTTCACCATCGTGCGGACTCACCGCGCCGGGCAGCGCGGGGTGGGGCTGTTGCACATGGACGCCTACCGCCTGCTGGGCGCGGACGTGGAGGAGGGCATCGAGCCGGGGCGCCACATTGACCGCAACGAGGTGCTAGACGCCCTGGAGAGCTTGGACATAGACGCGGATATCGACGACGTGGTCGTGGTTGCCGAATGGGGTCGCGGAGTGGTGGAGCCCCTAAGCGATAAAGTGCTTGACGTGCAGATCGACCGGAGTAGCGTGGACGGCACTGCCGGTGGCGTGGAAAGCGCCGCTGACCCGGCAAATCCTGAAGCTTCGGCCACGGACGCACGCACCGTCACGTGGCGCTGGGCCTAGCTCAACTGGGAGCGGCTGGACACTTCCTGGCAAATTCTTAGGAGAAACTGGGGAACCTCTCGGACGGGGTTGCTTTGAGAAGCTTGGCCGTGCAATGATAGTTGACGAATCACCGTGAGGGGTGTTTCACAAGACGCTGGCATTTACGGGCCTGATCAACCCGCCAGTCGTATACCGTCCCTGAGAGGTTTACTGCGAGAGCCTCTCGGGGACTTCTTGTCTTTGTTGGTACTCCACATCAGATCTAGTTGGTCGGGGTTCGCTGAACTGGTGATGTGTTGAGGCCGATGCGTTAAGACCGATGCGTGAAGACCTAACCGCGTATCTCCGCGTCTGGGGAGTGCTCCCTACAGAGCGACAAATGTTCCAGGCAGCGAGCAATGATGGATTCATGAGTAACGACATGTCCCTCAACGACCCGACCAAGCGGACAGTTGCATTTCCGCAGTCTGCTCAGAGGTATGATTCCCAAGAGAGAATGCCTGACGATGATAATTTTTCGAGGAGTACTCACATGACCGTCCCAAAGAAGTTGCTGGCGTTGGGGGCTGCGGCAATTACTACCCTGTCGACTGCCGCGTGTTCAAAGGACGAAGCTCCGCAGGCGGAGCAGTCTTTTGAGGTGCAGTCCTCGAGTGCAGAAGCTTCTACCCCGGAGTCCACGAGTTCTGAGGCTGAAACTCCTACTACTTCCGCAAAGAATGAAAAAGAAGCTGAGCCAACGTTGATTGATCCAGCGAAGTCCTTGGAGCTGAGCAACGGAAAGTTCCGTTTGACCAAGGACGAAGCGGGCCCAGGTTCTCCGGAGGAAATCGTCACTTCCTATCCTGAAATGCCAGATTATGGTTTTTCTGAGCTGCAGGTCACTGTGCCACGTGCAGAACGTAACGGAATCATGCAGTACAAGAAGGGGTCAAAGCTTGAGCTAAAGATTGCTGCAGCCGACCTCTCGAAGGTTCCTTTCGAAGAAAGGGAGTGGGCAGAACTTAGTTTCAAGCTGCTCGATGAAAGTGGTTCCGATGTCTTGAAGGGACAAAACGTTCGTCCCGAGTGGCTTCCTGGCTATCAGAATGTGAACTACGACGAGATCAAGTTTGAGAACAAGGATATAAAGCTGTCGGACTACTCCGAAGCAAACATTGCCTACAACCTTGAAAAGGAGGGGAAATTCACCCTTGAAATTGAGATCGCAATACCGGGGTACAAGCCGTTTAACATCAGCCAGCCTGTGATCGTTGCTTAGGCTGAAATGGTAGCTGCCAATGATGGAGCCCACCTTATCGTCGATGATTTGATTGGGACCCGCAGGGTTGTGCCGCAAACAGCGAGCGTGACCCTTGGCCGGGCGTCTGAATTCCCAATTGGGGTAGACGACCCCTCTATGCATCGCGCGTTTTTGCATTTCTGGTGTGATCACGGAATGTGGATGGTTCGCAACGTAGGCAGTTTTATTTCCGCTACCATTCAGCCGTCGTATAGAACCACCAAGTATTCACCTGTTCGTCTTACTCCCAGAACGCAATGGCCTCTTCCAGCAGGTGTGAACTCTATTCTGTTTGCGACGAGAAACCTCCAGTATGAGCTTGAGGTGACGGTTGCCCGACCAGTTGAATCCATTCCGCGAATGGATGTCCCGTTGGCGCCGTTTACTATGGGCACATTCGATCCGAATATCGAGCAACAGCAGGTATTAGCTGCACTAGCGGCGCCACTTCACCGTGATCCAAGTGCGGATCCGCGTATCGTAGTTCCCTCTGTGAAAGACCTTGCAGGCCAACTAGGTTGGGGAGAAAAGAAAACTTCACAGAAAATCCAGTACATAGCGGAGACTCTGAAAAGGTTGGGTGTTCCACAGTTTCAAGATGGTGTGAACGTCCCGTGGCGAATTGTGCTTGCGAAATTCGCTGCGGAGAATCCGCATTTGTACGCTTAACCCTACCTGTCCATATTCACCATGAATCTTTCCCATCCCCCTGCGCCTGAAGACTTCTTGAATGACTTAAGTGTCTTAGGGTATTCGAACGTCCAGCAACTTGGACAAGGAGGAATGGGCACGGTATTTCGCGCCTACAAGCAAAACCTAGATCGAACTGTGGCAATCAAGGTGGTGTCACACGATCGCGTCTCCGACACCGAATATGTCAATAGATTCCATGCGGAAATGCGTACGATGGCAGCGCTGGATCATCCTGCGATTGTTCCTGTGTACGACGGGGGCGTGACTGCACACGGCTTTCCTTACTTCGCGATGAAGTACATCGAAGGCGAGAATCTCCACGACTTCTTGCGCCGACGCCGAGCCATTCGCCAGCCACTTGCTGTTCAGGAAGTTGCGCAAATCTTGGCGCCGATTGCTAGCGCACTCGATTATCTGGCGGCGCTACCGAATCCTGTGGTTCATCGCGATATCAAACCGGCAAATATACTGTTGCCATCTTCCGATGTGAACGACCCTCCGGCTTTGCTGACGGATTTCGGTATTGCGATTGATCGGGAATCTACGCGCATGACCCGGGTAGGGATGCGTATCGGCACGGATGGTTACACTGCTCCCGAATTGTTGGCTACGAAGGACGTGACGAAACCTCCCCAACCCAACGCGTTGAGTGAACAGTATTCACTGGGCCTGGTTGCTTTTGAACTGTTGACAGGCATCTACGTTCGTGGCTCCGTAACGGACGAGCAATGGGCGGTGAACCGCCCCGTGCCAGAACTTAAAAGTCACTTGATGCATCCAGCGGATGTTTCGAACATTAAGGCTGTCAACGGAGTTTTTGCGAGGGTTTTGGCCGTTAACCCGCACAAGCGTTTCGCTACCGCTTCGGAGTTTATTTCTGCTCTGCAGTCTGCAGCTGCTGCGCATCAGTCGGCGAATTTGGTGCGAGATGTAGGGCGAAGCGCTCTTTCCAAGAAGCTCCTCACGCTTGTCGCAACTGTGGTTGTAATTGCCACGATCGTTTCAGCGGGCGTTTGGCATTTTTCCGCATCTCAATGGGAAGGTGAAGATGCGCGGCTAGCTGGTAAGTTTCCGGAAATCGTGAGCGAGAAATCTGGGGGAGCAGGTTGGCAGTCTACGTCGTGTGAACATCGAGAACCTGGCACGGGCGAGCTTGCCCGCATTGCTTGTAATTCGGATCGACTTAGTGTTGTCATCGCCCACTTCGATTCGGTTGAAGCTAGGGATGCTGTGGTTCCAGCTGAAGGTGCCCAAACAATGAAGTCGAGTCGTTGCAGCGCGTTAACTATGCCAATGGAATCGAGCGATTCTGCTTTCGGGGTGTTCCCTCAAGGTGATCTTTCTACCTACGGGATTATCGTCTCCGGCGAGAATGCTGAGGACCTGCGTCTGAAACTTCCGATTTGTTAATGATCAATGCTTGGCTGCAGTAGCAACCAGATTGTTCACCGCAGCTCTAGATGCCGGGCCTGCTGAAGAACCAATTCGAGCTGGCCGCGCAAGAGGCCTAAACTTGTTCACCATGATCAACGTGCTGGCCGTCGATACCTCTACCAACTATGTCACCTGCGGAATCGTCCAAGTTTCCGCGAATGGCCAGGTGAACGTACTTTCCGAACGACTGGTGGATAACGTTCGCGGTCACATGGAGCTGCTCGCCCCTAACATTCAGGTTTGCCTCGCCGAGGCGGAACTTTCCCCTGGGGATCTTCACTCGGTCGTCGCCGGCACCGGCCCGGGGCCGTTTACGGGGTTACGGGTTGGCATGGCTACCGCTGCTGCCTTTGGTGACGCCCTCTCGATTCCAGTCCACGGCATTCCCAGCGCGGCCGCCACGGCGTGGGAGCACGCAACCTCCCAGGTCGGGTCTAAAGCCTTCGGCGATTATTTGATTGTCTCCGACGCCCGCCGCCGCGAGTTCTACCACTCGCGTATGAGTTTCTTTCCCGGGCTGGCAGGGCGGCTGTGCTCTGAAGTGCAGGTTCCGGCTTCCGTTCACGCGCCAGATGTGGCGCGGGAGATCCAGAGTGAGTTCGACCGTTGGCCGCTGCGGGTGCTCAGCGCTTCTGCGGTAGCAGAACAGGCGGAAGAGCTTTTTGGCTCCCAGGAGGGCTGCCAGATCGAAAGCGTGGATGCCCACCCAACGCCTCGTGGGCTGGTACTCGCTGCGCTAGAGTCTCTCGGTTCGGTTCCGGGGTTGCTCGCCGACGCGCCCGCGCTGCGTGCGCTTTACCTGCGCCGTCCGGATGCGAAGGAGCCGAAGGCGAAGGCTGTCTCGAAGGCGCTGGACTTTTCCCGCGTGCACGAGCTGGGCGCCCAGGTCTCTGCGACAGGCGCCGATAGCGATGTTGTGGAGGAAGGTCCGCATGCAGGCTCCCAGTCCGCCCGCGTGCGTCTGCTCACTCCTGCCGATGCGCCCGCCTGCGCGGAGATCGAGCAGATCCTCTTCCCCGAGGATTCCCCCTGGTCAGCGGAAGCCTTCGCCAGCGAGATCGCCGCGCCGCACACGCACTGCCTCGCCCTGGAGGTCGCCCCCGAGGCAGCTGCAGACTCTGCCGATGGCCCCAGTGAGCCCCAGCTGATCGGCTACGCCATCCTGGCCGTCGGCGGCCCGGCTAACGATCCGGAGGCGGAAATCCACACCATCGGCATCATTCCCGAATGGCAGGGGAGGGGCCTGTCCAAGCTGCTCATGGACCCGCTGGTCGCCGTCGCCGACCGCCTGCGCGCCCCCATCTTCCTCGAGGTTCGCACCGACAACCGCCCCGCCGTGGGGCTGTACGAGCGCTACGGCTTCGCCATCGAAGGCACCCGCCGCGCCTACTACCAACCCTCGGGTGCCGATGCCTTCACCATGGTGCGCCCCGGTTTTGTTTCTGACGCCACCCCGGCCCCAGATACCGAGACTTCAAACCGGCCTACCTACATCATGGGCATCGAAAGCTCCTGTGACGAGACCGGCGTGGGCATCGTCGCCAGCACGGCAACTGCTGGCGAAGGTAAAGCTGGCGGTGACGGTGCTGCAGCCGGTGGCGAAGCAGAAGCTGCCGACGGTGCTGCGAAGTTGGAGATCGTGGCGAACAAGGTGGCCTCCTCCATGGAGCAGCACGCCCGCTTCGGGGGAGTGGTTCCGGAGATCGCCTCCCGCGCCCACCTGGAGGCCATGCAGCCGACGATGCGCGCCGCTCTGGCGGAAGCGTGCGCGAATGTCCCCGGTTTCCGCACTCCGGACGTTGTGGCCGCCACCGTTGGACCCGGCCTGGCCGGAGCCCTGCTGGTAGGCGCCGCCGCCGCGAAGGCCTACGCCCTGGCATGGGAGGTGCCCTTCTATGGCGTGAACCACCTGGGCGGGCACGTGGCTGTCGGAACTCTTGACGAGGGAGCTGCGGGAGGCTCCACCGAGGGCGCTGGCGTTGGCACCGACCTCAGCAACGCCATCGCGCTGCTGGTCAGCGGCGGGCACACGCAGATTTTGCACGTCACAGGCGTGGGTGCCCCGATGGAAGAACTCGGCAGCACCCTGGACGATGCCGCGGGCGAAGCCTATGACAAGGTCGCGCGCTTGCTGGGTCTGGGCTACCCAGGCGGTCCGGTGATCGACCGACTGGCTGCGCAAGGTGACCCCAAGGCCATCGCCTTCCCGCGTGGCATGATGCGCCAGCAGGATTCGCGCTACGACTTCTCCTTCTCCGGGTTGAAGACCGCCGTCGCCCGCTACGTGGAGAATGCGGAAAAAGAGGGTGCGAGCCTGCCCATTGAAGACGTGTGTGCTTCCTTCCAAGAGGCAGTGGTGGACGTGCTCGTCACTAAGGCGCTGCGCGCCTGCGAAGATAAGGGCG
This sequence comes from Corynebacterium evansiae, assembly GCF_027570065.1. Lineage (NCBI taxonomy): Bacteria > Bacillati > Actinomycetota > Actinomycetes > Mycobacteriales > Corynebacteriaceae > Corynebacterium > Corynebacterium evansiae. The sequence goes on from NZ_JAKMUT010000001.1 coordinate 287,247, forward strand.
CCCGCGTGATGCTGCTTGGCGGAGGTGTTTCCGCGAACAGGCGCCTGCGTGAGGTGGCTGCCGAAAGGTGCGGAGATGTGGGCGTCGAACTAAAAATCCCGCAGGCAAAGCTCTGCACCGACAACGGCGTGATGATGGCGGCACTCGCCGCGCGCCTCGTTGCGGCGGGGGAGGAGCCGAGCGGTTTATCGACGCCTACCGACCCGTCGCTGGACGTGGAAGAGCCTGTCCTGCGCAATCGCTAATTTGCTGGCAAGATGTTCTGTGACTGTCTAAAAACTCACAACTTTTTCATCACACAACAAGCTAGGAGCTCAATATGCCACGCAGCATGCTGGTAACGCCGGACCTGCAGACGAAGGAAATGGACATTGATCTGTCGGAGGCCGCCGACGTTCTGGGCGGTAGCGAGCAGGATCGCCTGCACGTGGTTTTCGTGGAGAGTGGCCTGACCGTCGCCGCGATTTACTCCTCCGACGCACGCAAGGCGGAGAACCCGGAGCCGAACCCGCTGGCTTCCATGGGGCGCAAGGAGCAGGAGACCGGCGACTCCAGCTTCATCTCTGACCCGGCTCGCGCGATCCTCGGCCCCGTGCTGTTCGTCGGCGACGAGGGAGCAGGGCTGACCGACGAGGACATCGAGTCCATCCACAACGGCATCCGCGCAGTTGAGAACTACAAGGAAGACAACGCCAAGGATTACGAGCTGTGGTACAACGCGGTGGTTAACCTGACCAAGGGGGTCTAGCTCCGGGGATCTAGCACCGGGGTTGGTTGAGCGTTAGCACTTGCGAGGGTAGAGTGCCAGATAGGTTGTTTGACTCACAGTTGTTCACCCGCGACGACGGCTGTATCTGGAAAACCAACCGGCACAACAGTTCACAAGAGTGAAACCTACAGCTCGAATACACGGAGGTATTCAATCGTGGCTAACGTCAACATCAAGCCCCTTGAGGACCGCGTCCTCGTCCAGATCGTCGAGGCGGAGACCACTACCGCATCCGGCCTGGTCATCCCGGACTCCGCTAAGGAGAAGCCGCAGGAGGCCACCGTCATCGCTGTCGGCCCCGGCCGCTGGGCAGATGACGACGACCGCATCCCGATGGATGTGAAGGAGGGGGACACCGTCGTCTTCTCCAAGTACGGCGGCACCGAGCTGAAGTACAACGGCGAAGAGTACCTGCTGCTGACCCAGCGCGACATCCTCGCTGTCATCGAAAAGTAAGCGGGTAGCTGCATGTCAAAACTCATCGCATTTGATCAAGAGGCCCGCGAGGGCCTGCAGAAGGGCGTAGACGCCCTGGCGGACGCGGTGAAGGTGACCCTAGGCCCGCGCGGCCGCAACGTCGTGCTGGACAAGGCCTTCGGTGGCCCGACCGTAACCAACGATGGCGTGACCATTGCGCGCGACATCGACCTGGAGGATCCCTTCGAGAACCTGGGTGCCCAGCTGGTTAAGTCCGTTGCCATCAAGACCAACGACATCGCCGGCGACGGCACCACCACCGCTACGCTGCTGGCACAGGCTCTGATCAACGAGGGGCTGCGCACCGTGGCAGCCGGCGCCAACCCGATCGCCGTGAACCGCGGAATCGCCCAGGGCACCGAGCGCGTTGTGGAACTGCTGCGCGAGCTGGCGCAGCCAGTTGCGGACAACGCCGCCATCGCCAACGTCGCCACCGTTTCTTCCCGTGACGAAAAGATCGGCGCCATGGTTGCCGATGCTTTCGACAAGGTGGGCAAGGACGGCGTGGTGACCGTCGAAGAGTCCCAGTCCATCGAGGACGAATCGATCGTCACCGAGGGTGTTTCCTTCGACAAGGGCTACCTGTCTCCGTACTTCGTTACGGACCAGGAGACCGGCCACGCAGAGCTGGAAAACCCGCTGATCCTGCTGGTGCGCGAGAAGATCTCCTCCCTGCCGGACTTCCTGCCGGTGCTGGAGAAGGTTGCCAACTCCGGTAAGCCGCTGCTGATCGTCGCCGAGGACATCGAGGGCGAGCCGCTGCAGATGCTGGTGCTGAACGCCATCCGCAAGTCGCTGAAGGTCGCGGCCGTGAAGTCTCCGTACTTCGGCGACCGTCGCTCTGCGTTCATGGACGACCTGGCTATCGTCACCGGCGGTACCGTCATCGACAGCGAGCTGGGCCACAAGCTCTCCGAGACCACTCTGGAGCAGCTGGGTTCTGCCCGTCGCGTGAACATCACCAAGGAAGAGACCGTGCTGGTCGACGGTGCTGGTTCCGCCGAGGCCGTCGAGGAGCGCCGCAACCAGATCCGCAACGACATCGAGCGCACCGATTCCTCCTGGGACAAGGAGAAGTTCGAGGAGCGTCTGGCGAAGCTGTCCGGCGGCGTGGCCGTCATCCGCGCCGGTGGTGCTACCGAGACCGAGGTCAACGAGCGCAAGCTGCGCATCGAGGATGCGATCAACGCTGCACGTGCCGCCAGCCAGGAAGGTGTAATCGCCGGTGGCGGCTCCGTGCTGGTGCAGATCGCCGCTGAGATCGAGGAGCTGTCCCGCCAGGCAGAAGGTGACGAGGCCATCGGCCTGCGTTCCCTGGCTCGCGCTCTGCGTCGCCCGGCATACTGGATCGCCGACAACGCCGGCCTGGACGGCGCCGTTGTGGTCTCCAAGATCGCCGAGCAGCCCAACGGCTCGGGCTTCAACGCCGCCACCCTGGAGTACGGCAACCTGCTGGAGCAGGGCATCATCGACCCGGTGAAGGTAACCCACTCCGCTGTGGTTAACGCCACCTCCGTCGCCCGCATGGTGCTGACGACTGAGACTGCCGTGGTGGACAAGCCGGCCGCTCCGGCTGCCCAGGCAGGGGCACACGCTGGCCACGCCCACTAGTGGGATAGCCGCTGTAGCCCGCTGCTAGGCAGCGCAGCATTAAAGGGAGAGGGATAGTCCCTCTCCCTTTATTCTTTGTGCACCCAGTCGGCTGCTAGGAGGCTACGCGGCGGTTGCGGTTGCGAGAAGTGGGGCGCAGGATAGCGTCGCGCTCGGACTCGCTGAGGCCGCCCCAGATGCCGTAGGGCTCGCCCACGCTGAGTGCGTGGTTGCGGCACTGCTCAATCACCGGGCACTCACGGCAGATGGCCTTGGCGCGGTGCTCGCGCATGGCACGGGCACGGCCACGCTCGCCATCCGGGTGGAAGAAGACAGAAGAATCAGCCCCGCGGCATGCGCCATGGAGTTGCCATTCCCAAGTCGAAGAAGCAGGTCCCGGAAGCTGGCTGGGCTGTGGCATTAGGTGGTTACTCCTCGTGAAAAGTCAGATGCTCACTTGTAGTGACGTCTGAGAGGTTCCAATCCTTAAATGAACTCTAAGTAAAGAACGAGTGCCTTTTGGGTATCCAAAACCTGTTCCGACATACCTATTTCACACAGCGGTAGCCGCCTACCTGCGGGAATGCGGCTAGTTGAACAATGGATTAACTTGTTTCTACGCCACGCCTAGATTCCCCCAAAGGGGGTTAAAAAATTCGCTGCTTGCTGCCATCTTCCCGTGATCTTGCTGGGGGATTGCCAAATAAGGCTGCCAGGAAGGTTGAGGTTAGCTGAAAAACCAGAGCAAAAATGGGAACATGTTTCAGGTTTGTTCCATTGCATCCGCGTGAGGAGTAATCGAACAGTCCCCTTTTTAGTCGATCTGGGGCTGTCGGCGCGGTGTGATAGTTTCAATCCACATTGATAAAGACGTTGATAAAGACGTTCGAGCATTTGACGGAGTAGAGGCGATGGCTGCAGACCAGGAAACCGACGAGGAGATTCGAGATCTCCTCCCGGCGGCCATTGATCAAGACCGTCGTGCAGTTAATCGTCTTATTCAGCTGATCCACCCAAAGGTGGTTCTCTTCTGTCGCGGCAAGCTGAGCATGAATGGCTACCCCACGCCCGATGACGTTGCACAGGATGTCTGCATTGCGGTTGCTAAGGCTCTACCCGGGTATGAGGATCGTGGGGCACCGTTTATGGCCTTCGTCTACCAGGTGGCGCGAAACAAGATTACTGACGCCTACCGTTTCCAACAGCGGGACGTATCCGATCCGACGGAGGAGCTGCCAGAGGAAGAGAGTTTCCAGGATTTACCTGAAGAGGTGTACTTAAGCCAAGATTCATGTAACGATTTGGCTAGGAAGCTCGATATTCTTAGTGAGAAATCACGAGAAATCCTTCTTCTTCGAGTTATTCACGGCTACTCCGCAGAGGAGACTGCGGAGATCGTGGGTTCGAAGCCAACGGCCGTTCGCGTAGCTCAGCACCGCGCGGTTATGAAGCTAAAGAAACACGGAATTATTCAACAGTAGGCAGCTACCTTCGGGTAGTTCAGGAAAGAAAAGAGCTCAACAGCCATGGCGCAGAATGACGGCTTCCGGGAGGGCGAGGAAAACTTCGCTTCCATCCTGGATGTAGATCGCATCCTTGATGCGATCGGCCGCGGCGAGGCGATTCCGGAAACGGAAAACTTTGACTCCAACGACCCTGTTATCGCGGATCTAGTTGCGCACCGTGAGGAGCTCTACCGGGATATTCCGCCCGCGCCGGACGTAAGCTTCCTGTTTGCGGAAGACGGTGGCGAAGAATCTGAAGCTGAAGCGGCTGAGGCAGCTGAGGGTGCCAACAACAGTTCGCGTCTGCTGCGCACCAGCGCCAAGGCGGCCGCTGCCGGAGGTATTTCTCTGACCAGCATGCTGATCGCCGGCGGAGTGGCCGCCGCTATCGCTGTGGGAGGTCTGGGATACGCTGCCTACTCCAGCTCGCAGGGTGCGCACGTGAAGCGCGAGACCGTGGCAGAAGAGGATGCTGTCGAGGCGGAGGGCTCCAACAGTCTTGCTGAGAGCTCCGCTGGCGGGCAAGGTGGCGTCCTCAGTGAAGAGAGCGTCGCAGACGAGCAGAGCCGCGGCGAACAGGGCGACCGTAAGTCCAAGGGCGAGCAGCGCCAGGAGGAAAAGAGCAAGCCGAGCAAGGCTGCCACGAAGAGCTCCAAGGCTCCTGAGGCGCCGGCTGGGGAGGCGATCCCAACGACCACCATCCTGCTCGGTGGAACGGAAACCCCTGGAGGGGCGGAAGCCCCTGGGCAGCTGGGGCCGGCGATGCCGATGGGTGCCCCGGCACCGACGAACCCCACTGATACGACGTCGAAAACGACGACTTCGAAGACCCAGAAGCCAAGCGAGCCTGCGTCGCCCCGTCAGGATCGACCTACCCCGACCACGGGCGGGCCACGTAACCCGGAGTCGCTGCCGGTGCTCACCGACTACAACGCCCCGCGCGCGGAAGGTAGCTAACTACTTCCCCCAGAGGAACGGCGGGCGCAGACCGTGGAACGCGAAGTCGATCGCGTCCGCGTATCCCAGGCAATAATCCCAGGTCACATAATCATTCGGGTTTGGCTGCGCTGACGGCTCGTGCACCGGCACAAGCTCGTTGTTCAACATCGTGCGAATATTCGACTCGATGATGTCCCAGTCGTAGAAGTGACTGTCCTCGCAATCCTCACACAGCATGGTGATCCCGCGTACCCCGCGCGGCTCCAACAGCTTGCGGAAATCACGGACATTCTGCAGATCCTCCCGCAGAGCCTGAACCTCATCGGGAGACAACGGCGGAACGGCCTCATCAAACTCGTCGGGATCCAGGAACGACGCAGGGTCGTTCGGATCATCGGCGAAAGGGTCCGGCGGCATCTGATCGTGGTTAAAGCTCACACCAACACCGTACCCTGTGGCCGGTCATGCAAGGCAAGAGCATCACCTCACCGCAGACTGGTGAATGAAACGCGCCTAAACTGGTGAATGAAAGTCGCTCAAACTGGTGAATGAATTGCTGATAAAGTGGGGAATGAAACGGTGGTAAACTGATGGATCAAGTGAAAGCGGCTGGTGAGGATGGCTGTGGAATATCTTCCTAGAGTTGAAGATCAACGGCTGCAGAGTGCCTTAGAGCGTGCCGGTGGAGTGCTCATCGAAGGGCCGAAAGGTTGCGGAAAGTCCGCGACGGTACGCCAGGTGGCGGGCAGCCTCGTGCAGGTGGATACGGACCTTAATCTAGAGACGCAGCTCAACACCATGCCAGACCTGGCGCTCAGCGGCGCCACTCCCCGCGTTTTCGACGAATGGCAGGAGGAGCCCCGACTATGGAACCTAGTGCGGCATGAGATTGACCGGCGCCAGGCACCGGGGCAATTCATCCTTACGGGCTCAACTGCGCCGGGGGAGGAGAAGTCCCGCCACTCCGGGGCGGGAAGAATAGCCCGGTTGCGAATGCACACCTTCAGCTTCTACGAGTCTGGCCATTCCAACGGTGCTGTGTCCCTTTCGAAGCTGGTGGAAGAAGGCGAACTGGCGCACAACAGTGAAACTGTGTTGGATATCCGAGGAGTCATCGACCGTATGGCCCACGGAGGTTGGCCTGGAAACCGACATTTTTCTACAACTGCGGCTCAGGAAAACCTGCGTAGCTACGCAGAGACCGTGGCGCACGTAGACATTAATGTCACCGACGGCAAACGTCGGGACCCCGTGAAGGTTCAGGCGCTCCTGCGCTCCCTGGCGCGAGGGGTGGCGACAGAGCAGTCCATTAGCGCGATCGCTACTGATATTGATATTGATCGAGCAACTACCAGGGAGTACCTCACCACGCTACAGCGGATTTTCATTGCCGAGGAGCAGCGTGCCTGGTCTTCTCATCTGCGCTCGCGTGCCAGCCTCCGCAAGGTGCCGAAACGGCACCTCGCGGATCCTGCGCTGGCTGCAGCTGTGCTGGAGGCATCTCCGGAAAAGCTACTGCAGAACCTTGAATACGCGGGCCAGATGTTTGAATCCCAGGTGGTACACGATCTGCGTGTGCTCACAGGGCGGCAGATCTTCCACGCCCGTGATGCATCCGGGCTAGAGGTAGACGCGGTCTTTGAATTAGCAGGCAGAACGGTGCTTGTGGAGGTTAAGTTGGGGCAGAGTTCCCAAGTGCTGGATAGAGCTGCACAAAACCTCCAAGCCTTCGCCGATAGATTTGCCTGGGACACTCCTCCGCTGTTGCTGATCGTTACGGGAGGGAACTTGAGCGTTCGGCTTCCCAGTGGCGCATTCGTCACCTCGCTGACCCACCTGGCGCCGTAGTACGCGCCCCGCCGCTACCTAACCCCGGCACACAAAAACGCGCTGCAAAGGGTTATTCTGTAGTACATCGGCGAAAAGACGGCGAGAACTCCCAGGCACCCAAGCCCTGGTAAGGAAGCGCCGCAGAATTTTCTAGAGGAAGGTCGGGCAACCTGTGACGAACCCAGAGATGAACGCGAAGATTTACCCAGTTTCCACCGGCGGCGACGACCCCAACAAGGTTGCACTGGTTGGACTTACTTTCGATGACGTCCTGCTGCTGCCCGCCGCTTCCGAGGTGATCCCCTCCGGCGTGGACACCTCCACGAAGTTCACTCGCAACATTGACCTGAACATCCCGGTGGCCTCCGCCGCCATGGATACCGTCACCGAGGCCCGCATGGCCGTCGCCATGGCCCGCCACGGCGGCATCGGCGTGCTGCACCGCAACCTGTCCATCGAGGACCAGGCACAGCAGGTGGAGATCGTCAAGCGCTCCGAAGCTGGCATGATCACCGACCCGGTTACCGCCTCCCCGGACATGACCATCCAGGAAGTAGATGATCTGTGCGCCCGCTACCGCATCTCCGGACTGCCGGTCGTGGATGACGAGGGCGTGTTGGTCGGCATCCTCACCAACCGCGACATGCGCTTCGAAAGCGACTTCAGCCGCAAGGTCTCCGAGGCCATGACCCCCATGCCGCTGGTCGTCGCCCAGGAAGGCGTGTCCGCCGAAGCTGCCCTGAGCCTGCTTTCCGAGAACAAGGTAGAGAAGCTGCCGATCGTCGACGGTGCTGGCAAGCTGACCGGCCTGATCACCGTCAAGGATTTCGCCAAGCGTGAGCAGTACCCGCTGGCTGCCAAGGACTCCTCCGGTCGCCTGCTGGCCGCCGCCGGTATCGGCACTGGCGAGGATGCCTGGACCCGCGCGGGCAACCTAGTGGATGCAGGTGTGGACGTGCTGATCGTCGACACCGCCCACGCTCACAACCGCGGCGTGCTGGACATGGTCTCCCGCGTGAAGAAGGAGTTCGGCGACCGTGTGGACGTCGTGGGCGGCAACCTCGCTACCCGCGAGGCAGCGCAGGCCATGATCGAGGCCGGTGCGGATGCCATCAAGGTCGGCATCGGCCCGGGCTCCATCTGCACCACCCGCGTCGTCGCGGGCGTTGGTGCCCCGCAGATCACCGCCATCATGGAGGCAGCCGTCCCGGCCAAGAAGGCGGGCGTGCCGATCATCGCCGACGGAGGTATGCAGTTCTCCGGCGACATCGCCAAGGCACTGGCGGCTGGGGCGTCCACAGTAATGCTGGGCTCCATGCTCGCCGGATCGGCCGAGACCCCCGGTGAGATCGTGACCATCAGCGGCAAGCAGTACAAGCGCTACCGCGGCATGGGCTCCATGGGCGCCATGCAGGGCCGTGGCCTGACCGGCGAGAAGCGCTCCTACTCCAAGGACCGCTACTTCCAGGCCGACGTGCAGTCCGAGGAGAAGCTGGTGCCGGAAGGCATCGAGGGTCGTGTGCCGTTCCGCGGCTCCATCGGCTCGATCCTGCACCAGCAGGTCGGTGGCCTGCGCGCTGCCATGGGCTACACCGGCGCAGCGACGATCCCCGAGCTGCACAACGCACGCTTCGTGCGCATCACTGGCGCGGGCCTGCGCGAATCGCACCCTCACGATGTGCAGGGCATCATGGAAGCGCCGAACTACAACCCGAACCGCTAAAGCACGCCTTTAAGGAGCAATCCAGCCATGCAGGAATACGTTGACATCGGACGTGGGCGCGCTGCCCGTCGGGTGTACGGCCTGAACCAAATCGACATCGTGCCGTCCCGACGCACCCGCAGTTCGCACGATGTGGATACGTCGTGGAAGATCGACGCTTATTCCTTCGATATCCCGGTGATGACGCACCCGACCGACTCGATCGTCACGCCCGAGTTCGCCATCGAGTTTGGTCAGCTGGGCGGCCTTCCGGTGATCAACGCCGAAGGCCTCTGGGGTCGCGTCGATGACTTGGACGCAGCCCTGCGCGGGGTTGTTGAAGCTGCTCGCAAGGCTGAATCCGCGCTATTCGAGGAGGATGACGCCGCCTCGGACTCAGAGATCTTCGGCGCCAACGCGGAGCTGCAGCGCCTCCACTCCCTGGACCTGAACGTGGACCTGCTGCAGGAACGGCTGAACCAGGTGCGGGAATCCGGCGTGCGCTTCGCCGTCCGCGTGTCCCCGCAGAATGCCCGCGAGCTCGCGCCAGCGCTGATCAAGTCCGGCATGGACCTGCTGGTGGTTCAGGGCACCCTGGTCTCCGCGGAACACGTGCACCGCGACGGCGAGCCGCTGAACCTGAAGGAGTTCATCGGCAGCTTGGACATCCCGGTGATCGCCGGTGGCGTGGTGGACTACACCACCGCCATGCACCTGATGCGCACCGGCGCGGCGGGTGTGATCATCGGCTCTGGCCACACCACCAACAACGATTCACTGGGCATCGACGTGCCAATGGCCACCGCCATCGCCGATGCGGCCGCTGCGCGCCGCGACTACCTGGACGAAACGGGCGGCCGCTACGTCCACATCATCGCCGACTCCTCGCTGCGTAATTCCGGTGACGTAGCTAAGGCCATCGCCTGTGGCGCGGATGCCGTATCTCTGGGGCTTCCCTTGGCCACCGCTGCTTCCGCAGGTGCTCCGAACTGGTACTGGCCGTCCACGGCGGGCCACCCGAAGCTGCCGCGCGGCCTGGTGGAAGAGGTAGGCCTGGGCGACGAGCCGCTGCCGTTGAAGGAGCTGCTGTTCGGCCCAACTGCCAACCCGGTTGGTGGAGAGAACATCATTGGCGCCCTGCGCCGCTCGATGGCTAAGTGTGGATACACGGACATCAAGAGCTTCCAGAAGGTCGACCTAGTCGTTCGTTAGTCGTCCGTTAATACAGAAAGACACAACTGATCTGAATGAAGATTTCCCAGTGGTGGCAGCGCACAACTGACCGGTTGCCGATGCAGCTAGCGGTGCTTTCGTGGGCGTCAATAGTAATCGGCGTGGTGGGCATCATCGCCACGATCGTGCTCTACCTCGGCTACCAGCCGCAGCATGGCGACGAGACTGTGAAGATGAACGTCGGCGCGACCGGCGTGATGGTGGGGCTGTACTTCTTCGCGTTTGCGCTGTTTGGGACGATGATTATCCAGGGGCGCACGTGGGGTGTGTCCGGGCTGGTGCTGACGCACATCACGCTGGTGCTGATTACGATTACGGTGATCCAGTCTGGTGTGTTCTGGCTGGCTATGATCCTCGGCGTGGTGGCGGTGGTATCGCTGGCTCTGATTTTCTCCCCGCAGTCGATGGACTGGTACAAGCAGCGCTTCACGGACGGTCGCGGCTAGCTAGCGACCGGTGTGCCCCGTGGCGCGCAGGTGCGTTAGAGTTAGGGGCGTGACTCAACAAGACCCAGCTGCCGCCGCTCCACGGCCCGTACTTGTCGTGGATTTCGGTGCGCAATACGCACAGCTCATTGCCCGCCGGGTGCGCGAGGTGAACCTGTACTCCGAGGTCATCCCGCACACCATGCCCGCCGACGAGGTTGCCGCGAAGAACCCTGCGGCCCTGATCTTGTCCGGTGGACCTTCTTCTGTTTATGCAGATGACGCCCCCTCGCTCCAGCCGGGACTGCTGGAGCTGGGGGTGCCGGTATTCGGCATCTGCTACGGCTTCCAAGCAATGACCCAGGCCATGGGTGGAACCGTGGCAAAGACCGGCCTGCGCGAGTACGGCCGTACCGAGCTGCAGATCCAGCCGGAGGCTGGCGTGCTGCACGAAGGTATGGGGGATAGCGAGCAGGTGTGGATGAGCCACGGCGACTCCGTCTCTGAAGCGCCGGAGGGCTTCACCGTGACCGCCCGCACCGAGGGTGCGCCGGTGGCCGCCTTTGAGTGCCCGGAGAAGCGCATGGCGGGCGTGCAGTACCACCCTGAGGTGCTGCACTCTCCGAAGGGCCAGGAGGTGCTTCGCCGCTTCCTGCTGGAAACCGCTGGGCTGGAGCCAACCTGGACCGCAGGCAACATTGCCGAGCAGCTGATTGAGCAGGTGCGCGAGCAGATCGGCGACGAGGGGCGCGCTATCTGCGCCCTGTCCGGTGGCGTGGATTCCGCTGTGGCGGCCGCGCTGGTGCAGCGCGCGATCGGTGACCGTTTGACCTGTGTGTTCGTAGACCACGGTCTGCTGCGCGCCGGTGAGCGCGAGCAGGTGGAGAAGGACTTCGTTGCCGCCACTGGCGCGAAGCTGGTGACGGTGGACGAGCGCGAGGCGTTCCTGCAGAAGCTGGCCGGCGTGACTGAGCCGGAGGCTAAGCGCAAGGCCATCGGCGCGGAATTTATTCGCTCCTTCGAGCGTGCCGTGGCGGGTGTGCTGGCCGATGCTCCGGAGGGGTCCAGCGTGGACTTCCTGGTGCAGGGCACCCTGTACCCGGATGTCGTTGAATCCGGCGGCGGCACCGGCACCGCGAATATCAAGAGCCACCACAACGTCGGCGGCCTGCCGGACGACGTGGAGTTTGAGCTGGTGGAGCCGCTGCGCCTGCTGTTCAAGGACGAGGTGCGCGCCGTGGGTCGCGAGCTGGGCCTGCCGGAGGAAATCGTGGCACGCCAGCCGTTCCCGGGGCCGGGTCTGGGCATCCGCATCATCGGCGAAGTGACGGAGGATCGCCTGGAGACTCTGCGTGCCGCTGACGCTATTGCCCGTGCTGAGCTGACCGCCGCGGGCTTGGACGATGTGATCTGGCAGTGCCCGGTGGTTCTGCTGGCGGACGTGCGATCCGTGGGTGTGCAGGGCGATGGCCGCACCTATGGCCACCCGATCGTGCTGCGCCCGGTATCCAGTGAGGATGCGATGACGGCCGACTGGACCCGCATTCCTTTCGACGTGTTGGAGAAGATCTCCACGCGCATCACCAATGAGGTGGAGGAAGTAAACCGCGTGGTGCTGGACGTCACCAGCAAACCGCCGGGAACCATCGAGTGGGAGTAAGGGCGGTTTTTCGCCCGGCTTAGAGGTTTTTTAGAGGAAACTTCCGAAATACTGATTTTGCATCGCTAACTAGGCTATGCTTTAGCGCAAAGTCGTTTGCAGACCCATGCAAAGTTGATCGAAAGGTGTTCCTCTATGGCTTCTAAGTTTGTTCGTAGCGCAACCGCTATTGCCGCAGCATCTGCACTGGCTTTCGGTGGCGTAAGTGTTGCATCCGCCGCGCCGGCTGGTTCCCTGGGTGGCCTGACTGGCTCCCTAGGTGGCAAGAAGGATCTGGACGTCCCGCAGGGTGACAAGGTCAAGCTGGGCAACGTGGGTGGGCCGGCCTGGAATGTTGACGTGTACAAGCAGGTTCATGGTGCAACCACCGTTGCTCCGGGCGCTACTGTGAAGACCCGTGTTTTGATTCAGGGGGTGAAGGGTAAGACCCGCATCGACGAGATCCTTGAGTGGATGCCAAAGGGCTTCAAGCTGGTCAAGGTTGAGCGTATTAAGGGTGGTCTGCTGGGTGACGGTGTCCACGAGCTGGGTCAGGGCGAGTACGCGGTTACTGAGAACAAGGATCGGACCGAGGTTCGCGTTTCTTGGGAGGAGGGTCTGCTGATTAAGCAGAAGCCTACCGTCGATACCGCCACTCCACTGCTGCTGGACTTCACTTGGAAGGCTCCAGAGAAGGAAGGTACCTACAAGAACGGTGCCGGCGCTAAGGTCGGCGCTGCTGTGAACAACAACAAGGTCTTCGACAATGGCACCCCGATCGTAGTGAAGAAGGGGGCAGCTCCGGCCGGCTCCGGTGCTTCCGGTAGTCTGTCTGGAAGCCTCTCTGGCTCCTAATAGAAGCTGAAATAGTTTTTCGGCCCGCACTCCCCAAGCGCCGGGGAGTGCGGGCCGTTTGCTTGCGCGCAGTGCTCTTTGAGCGCTACTTCTTCTTGGTTTTGTCGATCGGCTTGATGTGCGCGGTGCCGTCGATGTGTGGGTAGATGAACCAGGTGTACGCGCTGGCGATGACCCACATGATGGCCATGAGAACCCACGAGCGCGTATTCAGTAGCGGGAGCGCCATCAGTGCGATCCATAGTGGGAACAGGGGTGCGACCTGCGCTGCGCTGGTGCGGTAGCGCTCGCCACGCTTTTCCACCTCTGCGCGTACCTGTCGGCGGTAAGGGTGGCTAAACGTCAGGAGTAGTGCCGCGCCGACGTTGAGGATCAGCACGATCACTTGAAAGCCGGGCGCGAGCGGCGCGACCATAATGCCCACTGCCAGGCCGAAGAGTGCCGAGGCGGCGGCGCGCACGGGCGTGGGCGGGGCGATGACGGGCTCGTTGCGGTTTGTTGGGCTCATGGTTGCCCATTTTAGGTGACGCCACCTTCTCCGCCCCTTTCAACCTGCGTCTTTGTTTCTGCGCTTGACGCTGCTGCGCGGGGAGGGATATATTCGACCCCAGCAAGTTAGAACAGGTGTTCTAATATGTGTTGCGCGCGGGGTAGCCCTGTACGAGGGCGCTGATAGAACATGCGGTGTCGGAAAAGAGGGAAGGGAGGTGGCAACCATGGCGCAGTCTGCAGGGGAATCTGCGGCGCAGGCGACGATTGCCAGCTTGCGGCGTAAGATGCAGCAGATCGAATCCGGGGGAGCTCCGATGGCCAGCGCCTCGAGTGCGGCGGTGCTGGGATCGGCGCCGGTGGGGAAGGGGGCGTCACAAAGAAAAGAATCACAAAGAAGAGACAGCGTGCGTGTCGCACCGGTTCCGGCGTGGCTGGCCGAGCACCTGCCGGGTGGCGGGGTGGCGCGTGGGCAGGCAACGCAGATTTCGGATTGCCCGGCGGTGCTGGTGGATGTGCTGGCGCACCTGACGGCGCAGGGGATGTGCGTGGCGGTGGTCGATTATCCGCGGCTGGCGATCGCGGCGGTGGCGGCCGCTGGCGGCGACGTGGAGCGACTGGTGCTGGTGCCGGATTCCACCCCGCACACGGCGGCAGTGCTGGGCACGCTGGTGGAAGGGATGGATGTGGTGCTGTTTGCGGCGGGTGGGCAGCTCGGCAAGCAGGGCGGTGGCGGGGCCGTGAGCTCGACCGTAGCGCCGACCTTCGCGCGACCCGTGGAGGCGCGGCTGCGGAAGAGCGAATGTGCCTTGCTGGTGTGTGGGAAGGCGTGGTCGCAGGCCAGGATGCACGTGGAGCTGCAGGTATGCGGTGTGCTGGGGCTGCGTCGCGGGAGTGGGCGCATCCGTGCCGTGGAGGTCGCGGGGCGCGTGTGGGGTAAGGCTCAGCCGCCGAGTGCGGTGCGGGCGACGATTGGTGCAGAGGATGTGATTGGTGCAGAGGGCATAGAGAGCACAGTGGGCACAGCGGGCACAGTGGGCACAGAGGATACGGCACATGCGTACTCCGGATAGCGCGGTGCGGGTGGCGCCTGCAACCCACAACAGGCGGGTGGCAGTGCTGTGGTTCCCGGATTGGCCGGTGTACGTCCAGGCGCAGTCGCGCGGGTGGGACGTGCTGGCGCCCGCCGCAGTGATCGCCGATTACCGGGTGCTGGCCTGCAATGCGGCCGCGCGCGCCCAGGGGATCAGGATTGGAATGAAGCAGCGGCATGCCCTGGCGGCGTACCCGCAGCTGAACATCGCGGCGGACGATCCCACCCGGCAGGCCTCCGTGCACGAGGACGTGCTGGCCGCGCTGCAGGACGTCAGCGCGGTCGTGGAGACCCTACGGCCCGGACTACTTGCCTTCCCCGTAGATGCACTAGCCAGGTACTACGGCGACGAGGCCAGTGCGGTGGAGAAGCTGCTGGATGCCGCCGCGCGGATACACGCCGACTGTCTGGCCGGCGTGGCCGATGACTTGGTCTCGGCGGTATGGGCGGCCCGGCTGGGCAAGAGTATCCCCGTGGGCGGCAGTGCGGAGTTCATCGCGGAGCTGCCGATCAGCGTGCTGAGCATCGAACCGGAGCTGCGCGCCCCCGCACACCTCAGCGCCACCTTGCAGCAGCTGGGGCTGCGTACGATGCGCGACTTTGCCGGATTGCCACGCGCGGACGTGGCCGTGCGCTTCGGACAGGAGGCCGTGGAGTGGCACCGCATCGCCAGCGGGCACGTCGACCGGGATGTTGCACCCCGGCGGCACCGGGAAGACCTCGAGCTGCGCTACGAGGCTGACGAGCCCATCGCGCGTACAGAAACCGCCGCATTCATTGCCCGGCACGTGGCCACTGCGCTGCACAACAAGCTCTTCGCCGCCGGCGAGGCCTGCCTGCGTCTGGCCGTGCGGGCCTACCTGGAACCCCCGGTGGGATACACCGGGCCGACCGTCATCGAGAGGCTGTGGCGCTGCCGCGAACCGCTCTCGGAACAGGACACCGCCCAGCGGGTGCGCTGGCAGCTCGACGGCTGGCTCACCCGGCTGCGCGCCGGGGTGGGGACGGCTGGCGGAGCTACCGGAGAGGTCGACGAGGCCGACTGGGCGGACAACACCGTCGGGGTGACGTGCATCGAGCTTGTACCCGTGGAAACCGTCCCGGCGGGCAGCCTGGCTGCGCCACTGTGGGGCGGGCCAGATGAAGGCATCCGCGCCGCCCGCGCCGCCGCCGGGCGGGCGCAAGCACTGATCGGCATGAACCGCGTGCTCCGTCCCATCCACCGCGGAGGCCGTGCCGTAGCCCGGCGTATCGCCACCGTGCCCTACGGCGAGGACGACCCGGAGGAGGTGACCGCCCTGCCGACCCGCCAATGGGAAGGGCAGCTGTTGCCCCCTCTGCCAGGGCTGATCGGTTCGCCAAACAGTGATAATGGCGCCCCCGGTGCCAGCGGTCGCAACTCCGGCGGCCGTGGCCCCAGCGAACGCAATCCCAGCGCCGCGCATCCAGCAGCGCGGCTGGCGCTGCTGGACCGCCAGGGTGATGCCGTGTACGTCACCGGCCGCGGGCTGATGAGCTCCCCGCCGGAAACCCTGCAATGGGGCGCCCGGCGGCTCCGCATCACCGGATGGGCCGGCCCCTGGCCGGTCGACGAGCACTGGTGGGCCGAGGGGAAGCGCTACGCCCGGCTGCAGGTCGCAGCCCGCGAGGAAACCCGCGAAGAAACCCATAGTGAGCCCCACAGCGGACACCGCAAGGATGCTCCGAAAGACCACGCATTTCTGCTGGTATGCAAAGGGAAGCAGTGGCGGATCGAAGCGACTTACTAGCCCGCCTGTAGCTTCCAACTTGGTACTGTTGTAGGCATGCCTACAACTAGAAACGCGCAGGCCGGACAGCCCGAAACTGGGAAGCCCGCCACTCAGACCTCCGGCGGAATCTACGCGGACATGTGCTCCCAGCGGACCGATGAGGCTCTCCCCGGCACCGCCAAGCCGGGCAAGATCATCCTCGCCCTCGAGTTCGTCACCAACTGGGGCCACGACATCCTCGACGGCACCGCGCTAGGGGAGGAGCTCACCGAGAAGGTCGAGAAGTTCCTCAAGGACAACGGCGCTCAACTGCAGTTCATCCGCCGCCCCGGCCGCGAAGGTCAGCAGCGCGCAGCCAGCTCCACCCGGCAGCTATACATCAGCTGGGCCGAAGGCTACGGCGACGACCCCACTCCCATCCTCGAAAGCCTGCAGGTCTCCGGACCTGAGGCGCTGCTGGACCTCGACCTCAGCGCCCCCGGCGCCGCCGGAGGACAGCGCATCGACGGCCCACTGCTGCTGGTGTGCACCCACGGCAAGCGCGACAAGTGCTGCGCGGTCTTCGGCCGCCCGGTAGCCGACGAGCTCACCGCCAAGTACGGCCAGATGGTCTGGGAATCCTCCCACACCAAGGGCCACCGCTTCGCCCCCTCCATGATCCTGCTGCCCCACAACTACTCCTATGGACAGCTCGGCACCGCCGGCGCCAGCAGCATGCTGGAGCGCGCCAAGCAAGGCGAGCTGTGGATGGAGGGCTGCCGCGGCCGCGGAGTCTGGGACCCAGTCGGCCAGGCCGCGGAGCTGGCCGTGGCGGAGAAGCTGGCCAGCGAAGGCCGCCACGTCAAGCTCGCCAGCATGCGCGTGACCAAGCCGGAAGCGGCCGGAGACGCAGACGGCACCACCGAGGTGCGCGTCGTGACCGTTGCGGCGGAAGCGAACCCAGAAGCGGGTGCGGAAGCGAACCCAGATGCAGGTACAGAACAAGAAATCACGGTCCGCCTGAGCGCGCACCCAGGCGGAACCTCCGTTCCCTCCTGCGGTAAGAAGCCCAAGCAGACCGTGACGTGGGTCGCGGAATTCTAAACGCAAGACGAAACCCCGGGGCAGTTCACTCACTGAACTAGCACCCGGGGTTTCGCGCTCTCTAGCAGCGCGTGCTGACTAGCGGCGCATGATCTTCTTCGACAGCCAGTTTCCGCCCAGCTGCGCGATCTGCACGATCACGATGATCACTGCGACGGTCGTCCACGTAACGGCGTCATTAAACGAGCGGTAACCGTAGACAATCGCGAAGTCACCCAGACCACCTGCACCGATGTAACCAGCCATGGCGGACATATCCACGATGGCGATGAACATGAAGGTGAAGCCCAGGATCAGCGGGCCCAGCGCTTCGGGGATAATCACCGTGAAGATGATCTTCAGCGGCGAGGCGCCCATCGCCTTGGCGGCCTCGATCACGCCCGGGTCGATCGCCACCAGGTTCTGCTCGAAAATACGCGCAGCGCCGAAGGTGGCGGCGACGACCATGCCGACGATGGCCGCTTCCGTACCGATACGGCTCTGCACCACCAGGTCCGTCAGCGGGCCGATCGCCGTCAGCAAGATGATGAACGGGATCGGGCGGATGAAGTTCACCAGGAAGTTCGTGATCCAGTAGACCACCCGGTTCTGCAGAATGCCGCCCTTGCGGGTGGTGTACAGCAGCAGGCCGATGATCAGGCCCAGTACCGAGGAGATCAGCAGCGTGATCGAGACCATGTACAGCGTCTCGAAAATCGCCTTCTGGAACGTGTTGCCGTAGCGGTCCCAATCCATTTGCGCGAGGGTCATCGTGTTCATCAGATCTCCTCAATCTCGGTGGAATCCTGCATGTGGCCGTGGAATTCCTCGATCGCCTTTTCGCCGTCGGCATTGTGGGCCGTCAGGCGCAGGGTAAGGCGGCCGAAACTGTGGTTCTGGAGGGTGGTGACGCCACCGTGGACGATGTTTACCGTCACTCCTGCAGCGGACAGCTTCGAGATGGCATCGAAAAACCCGATTCCCTCGGCCATGGTCACAGTGAAGAGACGACCGTTTTCGGACTGCAGCGCCTCCGCCTCGACCATGTCGGGGGTGTTGCGCAGCGAGGTGGCCACGAAGTTGGCGGCAGTCTTCGTCTGCGGGTTGGAAAATACCTCGTAGACGCTGCCCTGCTCCACGATGCGGCCGTTTTCCATCACGATCACGGAGTCGGCGATGGAACGCACAACCTCCATCTCGTGGGTGATCACCACGATGGTGATGCCGAGCTCGCGGTTCACTTTACGCAGCAGCTCCAGCACGTCGCGGGTGGTGGAGGGGTCCAGCGCGCTGGTGGCCTCGTCGGCCAGCAGCAGGCTGGGGTTGGTGGCCAGCGCGCGGGCGATGCCGACGCGCTGCTTCTGGCCACCGGACAGCTGCTCCGGATAGGCCTTGCCCTTATCGGACAGGCCGACGAACTCCAGCAGTTCCTTGACGCGCTCTTCCCGCTGCTGCTTGGGCATGCCCTGCAGGCGCAGTGGGTAGGCGACGTTACCTGCCACGTTGCGGGAGGAAAACAGGTTGAACTGCTGGAAGATCATGCCGATATCGCTGCGCAGCTTGCGCATCTGCGATTCCGGCAAGGGAACGATGTCCTGGCCGTCCAGCAGGATCTGCCCGCTGGTGGGGCGGTCCAGGCCGTTGATCTGCCGGACAAGGGTGGACTTGCCGGCGCCGGAGTAGCCGATGATGCCGACGATGGAGCCCGCCGGGATCTGCGTGTTGATGTCCTGCAGGGCGTGAATTTCCTTCTTGCCCTGCTTGAAGACCTTCGTCACGTCACGGAAGACGATCTCCGTGCCGGTACTGCCGGTACTGCCGGCAGCGCCGGTGTTGCCGGCGCTGGGCTGGTCGACGCCAGGTTGTGCGTCTGTAGCCATAGGGAACCTCTTTTAAGAGTTGGGGTTAGTAGTGCCGATTGGGCCTACTTCTTGATCTGGTCCTCAGTGTCCTTCAGAACCTTAGCCAGCTCCTCCGGGCCCATCTGGACCTGGACGGAGGTGCCCTTGGACTGCTCGTTCAGTGCATCCTGAACGTCCTTGGAGTGCCAGACCTCAACGAGCTTCTTCAGATCCTCGTCGTCCTTGTTCTCCTCGGTGGTGACGAAGGCGTTGATGAACGGCTTGGCGGACTCTGCCTTCGGGTCATCCTCGACGATGGCGGACTTCGGGTCGATGTTGCCGCGCTCCAGGAAGGAGTTGTTGATGACGGCCGGGGTGCCGTCCTTGTAGGCGGTCACAGTCTGGGCGGCGTCCACCGGGGTGACCTTGACCTTGGACTTACCCTCGTCGATGTCGGCCGGGGTCGGGGAGAGGATCTTGTCATCCTTCAGCTTCACCAGGCCAGCGGATGCCAGCACGTGCAGGGCGCGGCCCTGGTTGGTCGGGTCGTTCGGGATGGCAACCTCGCCGGCTTCCTCGATGTCCTTGACCTCGCTGTGGTCCTGGTAGTACACGCCCAGCGGGATGATCTCGGTGGCGCCGATCGGCACCAGGTTGGAGTCGTTGTTGACGTTGTAGTCAGCCAGGAACATCAGGTGCTGGAAGTTGTTGACGTCGATCTCGCCGTCGGCCAGCGCGCGGTTCGGCAGGCTGTAGTCGCCGAACGGAACCAGTTCAACGTTCAGGCCTTCTTCCTTGGCCTTTTCCTCAAACACCTGCCACTGCTTCTGGCCCTGGTCGGTGGTGCCGACCTTGATCGTGTCGTCGTCACCGCCGCAGGCGGTCAAGCTGAAGGCCATAACTGCTGCAGCTACACCGGCTGCTACTTTACGGCGAAGGGACATGGGATCCTCCTGGATAGTCATGGGGCCCGGTGCTCTGTCGAATGTCCGGGCTGAACTGTGCGATTAAAGTAGCACTCTAAACCAGAATGAACAACTTAGTCTAGTCTCAGTTTTGGCCGCCCTTGAGGGGAGTTTGCCCACTCTGGCGAATAATAGAATGGGTGTTCTATAATCGCTCTGTGTCTGTTGAACCCCGCGACCCCGCCGGCGAGCCGAACCCTGCGCCCCGCCGCACGCTACGCAAGCCGCAATCCAGGAGCTTTTCGCAGGGCCGGCCGCTTAGCTGGGCGCAGCTCGAAAGCGTGCTATCCGGCAGGGGGCCAGGACTGCGGAACCTCCGCGCGGTCGGAGTAGGGGAAGGCCAGCAGCGCATCACGTCGCTCGGCCCTGCGGAGGCGGATGGCACTGGGGCCGAAGGGGCGTCACGAAAAGGAATAACCACCCCCTTCGCAGAGCTCCACGCCTGCAGCGCCTACAACTTCCTACGTGGCGCGAGCCAGCCCGAGCAGATGGTTGCAACGGCTTGTGAACTGGGGCTAAGCGCGCTTGCGTGCGTGGATCGCGACGGTTTCTACGGGGCGGCGCGCTTCGCTACGGCGGCGGCGGAGAGCGAAACGGACCTCGCCACGGTATTCGGCGCGGAGCTGAGCCTCGACGTGCCACTCACGGTGCTGTGCAAGGGGCGCGAAGGCTACACGCGGCTCAGCCGGGTTATTTCGGACGCCCGCATGGCCGATCCGGACAAAGATTCCGTCCGGTACCCCAGCCTGCCCCAGCTGGCAGAGGCAGCCGGCGGCCACTGGCTAGTACTGCTGGATTGGCGCTGGGCGGACGCACGGCTCGTGGACATCTTCGGCGCGGACAACGTCGTCGTGGAGCTGCAACACACGATGAACCCCGCCGACGCCGACCGCAACGAGCGCCTCCATACCCTGGCAGTGCGCCACGGCCTACGCGAGATCGTCAGCAGTGCCCCGGCGTGCGCCACCCCTAAGCACTCCCGGCTGGCTGGGGCGAAGGCCGCGCTGCGCGAGCGGAAAGACATGGCGGCCGCGGAGCCGACCACCCACCCGGTCGGCGGCTCGTGGCTGCGCTCGGGCGAGGAGATGCTGCAGCTCGCGGGCGATTGCGAGTGGCTGGCGCGCGCCGTGGAGACCACCGTGCAGGTTGCCGAAGAATGCGCCTTCACGCTGGATCTTGTCGCGCCGAACCTGCCGCACTTCCCCGTGCCGGAGGGGTACACGGAAATGACCTGGCTGCGCGCCATCACCGAGCGCGGCGGGGCGCAGCGCTACGGCCCGCGCGGTTCTTCCTCCGCCGCCAACCAGGCCTGGGCCACCATCGACCGCGAGTTGGAAACCATCGAGCAGCTGGGGTTTCCCGGCTACTTCCTGATCGTCCACGACATCGTTGCCTTCTGCCACGAGAACAACATCTTTTGTCAGGGGCGAGGGTCCGCGGCGAATTCCGCGGTGTGCTTTGCGTTGGGGATCACGACGGTGGACGCTGTGGCCTCCGGCCTGCTCTTCGAGCGCTTCCTCTCCCCGGAACGCGACGGGCCACCCGACATCGACCTCGACATCGAATCCGGGCGGCGCGAGGAGGCGATCCAGTACGTGTACTCCCGCTATGGCCGCGAGAACGCCGCGCAGGTGGCGAACGTGATCACCTACCGCCGCCGAGGCGCCACCCGCGATGCCGGACGTGCCCTCGGCTACGCGCCGGGCCAGATCGATGCCTGGACCCGCCACCCGGAACAGACCCCCGACGCCGTGCAGCACTTAGCCGAGCAGATGCTGGACCACCCCCGCCACCTGGGTATTCACTCCGGCGGCATGGTGATCTGCGACCGTCCGATCGCGCAGGTCGTGCCGACGGAATGGGCGCGGATGGAAGGCCGCTCGGTGGTGCAATGGGACAAAGACGACTGCGCGGCCGTGGGGCTGGTGAAGTTCGACCTGCTGGGGCTGGGCATGCTGGAGGCGCTGCACCACGCGGTGGATCAGGTGCGCGCCCACCGGGGGCGGGAGGTGGAGCTGTGGCGGCTGGACCCCACGGAGCCGGAGGTCTACGCGATGCTCTCCCGCGCGGATGCGGTGGGAGTGTTCCAGGTGGAATCTCGCGCGCAGATGTCCACCCTGCCGCGACTGAAGCCGCGCACCTTCTACGACCTCGTGGTGGAGGTCGCGCTGATCCGCCCCGGGCCCATCCAGGGCGGCTCCGTGCACCCCTATATTCGCCGCCGCAATGACCTGGAGCCCGTGACCTTCGACCATCCGTGCCTGGAGCCCGCGCTGACGAAGACCCTGGGCATCCCGCTGTTCCAGGAGCAGCTGATGCAGATGGCCGTGGATGCCGCGGGCTTTAGCGGCGCCGAGGCCGATACCCTGCGCCGGGCGATGGGATCCAAGCGCTCGCCGCAGAAGATGGAGCGGCTGAAAAAGCGCTTCTACCAGGGATTAGAGGCGAAGAACGGGATCCGCGGGGTAGTGGCTGACCGGTTGTGGGACAAGATCGTAGCCTTCGCCAGCTACGGCTTCCCGGAATCACACTCGCAATCTTTCGCCTCCCTGGTCTACTACTCCGCGTGGTTCAAGTACCACTATCCGGCGGAGTTCTGCGTGGCCCTGCTGCGCGCCCAGCCGATGGGGTTCTACTCGCCGCAGTCCCTGCTGGCCGACGCGCGCCGACACGGCGTGGAGGTTCTTCCCGTGGACGTGAACGCTTCGGACGTGCAGGTGGATGCGGTTGTTTCCTTAATGACGCCCCCACGTACCAACCGGCCCACGGGAGTTCACGGGCTAGGCCGGGGGACCGGCGAGCCGGTGGGGCAGATCCGGCTGGGGCTCAGCGGGGCGGGCGGGGTGAAGGGGATCTCCGCAGAGGTGGCAGAGCGCATCGTGGAGGCGCGCGAGCGGATCGGCCGCTTCACCAGCGTGGAAGACCTATCCCGCGAAGCTGGGCTGACCGTGGCTCATGTGGAGAAGCTGGCGCGGGCGGGGGCTTTGGGGAGTCTCGGGCTAACCCGCCGCCAAGCCGTGTGGGCCGCCGGGGTGGCGGCGACCGAGCGGCCGGGAATGCTGCCGGGGACGTCCGGCGTGCATGCGCCGGCGTTGCCTGGGATGAGTGCGTTTGAGATGGTGGCGTCCGAACTAGCGACAACGAGCGTGACGACGGCCGAGCATCCGGTGCGTCTGCTGCGCGAGTACCTGAACGAGTGGCATCTACGCCCTGCACCGCGCGGTACACACCCCGGTGATGTCGCCCCGCGCGGTGGTGCGGCGGTGGTGACGGCCGATAGCCTGCTGCGCGTCCCCGATGGCACGCGGGTGCGCGTCGCGGGCGTGGTGACTCACCGGCAGCGCCCCGCAACCGCAGGTGGGGTGGTATTTTTCGGTCTGGAGGACGAGACTGGGCTGGCGAATATTGTGGTCTCGCAGGGGCTGTGGTCGCGGCAGCGGGCGGTTGCGCTAAACGCAAAGATTCTGGTCGTGCGGGGGATTGTCCACAACGCAGAGGGGGCGGCCACCGTGACGGCGGATCTGCTGGAACAGGTGGAGACTCAGCTGCGGCCGGCCGGCGAGATCGCGGGAGCACACGCGGGCTCGCGGGATTTCCGCTAAGTCGGCGCTTCTCGCTGGGATGATGCTGAACACTGGGCCGGTAATTGACACAGGCGTAGCAGCCAAGAACAATCGTCCCCGTGACTCGTGAGCCTTTCGACCCGGATGACCCCCGCGCGCAACGTCGCGCGCGGGGAAACCTGGCTCGGAAGGAGCGCCTCCACCTAGCGGCGCCTCCACAGGTCAGCGATCAGGAAGCTGCGCGCTTCGGGGAGGAATCCTGGCGGGGGAGCCGGCGGCGTCATCAACAAAACCCCGAAAACCGCGCGAAGGGTGGCCGGCACCGCGCGGATCGCCGCAACAACCGCCGTGCCCCGGAGCGCCCCACTGGCAGCCGCCCCACGGAACAGCAATTCCGCCGCAGGCGCATCGCAGCAACCGTACTCGCGGTGTTTCTGCTGCTCTGCGCAGCCGGAATGGGCGTGGCCATTCAGAAAATCGCCCACGCCCCCCACGACGATCCGCAGGCGCACAACACAGTGAAGGAACCGGCGGATTTCGCCCCGACGGAAGCGGTGGCCATTCCGCCTGCAGGCCCCAACGTGCAGGTTTCCCCCGCGGTGGCGCGCATCCCGCAGCACTTCCACCCGATCCGCGAAGTGCCGAAGGCGGGACAGGACAAAACGCTCGAGCTCAAATCCGGCAAGCGCGACCGCCGGTACATCATTAACGTCCCGCGTGGCGCGCAGCGCTACGACAAGAAGCAACAGGAGGGCGCGAAGGACCAGAAACCCCTCCCGTTGATCTTCGCGTTCCACGGCTACCGCGAGCAGGCCACCCAGATGGCGCACTACACCGGCCTGGCGGGCAAAAATGCGATCGTGGTGTACCCACAGGGCATCGGCAACGCATGGGAGGGCGCCCCGTATGCGCAGGTGAAGGCTGGCGAGGACGTGCGCTTCGTCCGCGACATGCTGGACGCAGTGTCCTCCACCTACCAGGTGGATGCGAACCGGATCTACGCGACGGGAATGTCCAACGGCGGGGGCTTCGTAGGCAAGCTGGCCTGCGAGATGCCGGACGAGTTCGCAGCCTTCGCGGCCGTTTCCGCGGCCTACTACTCGGACACGTGGCGCGCCTGTGCGGAGAAGGGTGCGGACCCGAAGAAGCCAGAGGACGTCCGTTTCAAGCGCGGTGAAACCACCCCGTACCTGGATATTCACGGCCGAAAGGATCAGACGATCCAATACGGTGGCGGCGAACGATACAAGGACGAGTACCTGGGAGCTTTCGAGTTCTCGCAGCTATATGCGAGCCGCGCACATTGCGTGGGCGCGCCGATTGCCACCCGCGTGACGGATGCCGTGCAGCGCGTCCAGTGGCCTAACTGCGGCCAACACATGGAGGTCATGCATTTGGCCATCGGCGACGCCGGCCACACGTGGATGGGCGAGCGCACGGGCGAGGCCGGTGCGGGAGCGGTGGATCGTTCGCGCGAGCGCCGCTCCAATGCGGTGACCGCGTCGGGCGAAGTCGCCGCGTTCTTTGAAGCACATCACCGGTGACGCCAACCGCTGCGGTCGCGTACACGCAATGGGGGCAGCTTAGTGCGACCTTTAAGTGGAGAGATCTACGTCGTCGTACGCGATAACCGGATCGGTCAGCCAGGCGACAGCGCGGTGGCGTTCGACAAGGGTGGAGTGGTCCTGAGGCTGGAGGGTGCCAGGGCCGGTCTGGGAGGGACTATCGGACTGCAGCTCCACTGAAACCCAGCGCAGAGAGTAGATGTGCTCCGCAGCATCGCAGATCTCCGGAAGGCTGCGCAGCGGCAGTGCGGAGGCATCGCGCCCTTCTCTATCCACGGCGCGCAGTGCAGCCCGCAGGGCGGGAAGGTCCACGGGGGCGAACCCGAAGACGTCAATGTCGATCAGGCCGACAGCCCAGGCGAGGAACTCTGCAGCGGTGTAGGCCCAGGCCAGCTGGTACGCATCGTCCTGCAGCTCCTGGCTATAGGACGGTGTTCCCTGTGCTTCCTGCGCTCCCTGTGCCCCTTGCGCAGCCTCCGCATTGTCGAGGAAGGAGCGCTCAACCGGGGTGAGGTGGTCGAAGGCCCGTCGCGAGCCAGCGCGCAGTGCGTTGAAGTCCACGGGTTCGCCGTTTAGCACTGCCACGGCAACGGTCGCCACCACGGACAAGGTCACGGCCCGGTTGGAAACCTCCTCGGCGGGGCGCAGCAGCACCTCAGCTTCGCTGCGCACTGGCGGCAGTGTCGTCGCCACCTGGAAACCCTTCCGCCACAGGTCCCCGCGCACGCGGCGCATCCGCTCCACGGCACCCGGGTGCTGCGGCACGGAGTTTGCCTGTGCTCCACTGGACTGGGAACTGCCGATCTGTGCGGGGTCCAGTAGATCCGCGCCGCCTGCATTGCGCACAGTGCCGTCGGTCAGGAAGAAAACCGCGTTGGCCTCACGCGCCCAGTCGGCGAATTCGCCCAGGTGGGAGAAGTCAAAGTCGTCGTCGCGCTCGAACACATAGTGGCGCCGCACGCTGTGGATGTGCTGCATCACCGAGTGGATGTAGGAATTAAAGCTGCCGAAGCGCTCCTCACCCTGCGTGGCGACGTAACCCTCGAAGCCCGCCAGGTGTTCCAGCAGCTCACGGGTCTGCTGCTCCTCATCCTCGCTAGCGCCATTGGCCGTGGTCTTGAGGAACGGCCGGTCCGGCGAGTCGAAGCACAACTCGCGGGAAGCGATGGCGGGCTCGCCCGGTCCGCGGAAGGGCACGTCCGCACGGACGGTGGAGTAGGCGTTCACGTAAATGCTCATGTCTTCACAGCATAGAGTTTCTCCGCTCTACCCGCACCAGCCTGTACCTAAAGGAGAAACTGTTAGGTCAGCCGTTCGGGCTTCGCTAGAATACTGGATTCATGCGCCATACGACCGCCCCCTCGCTAGCCCCCAACGGCACTGCCATCGCCTACATCGTCCGCGATGGCGGGTATCCCTACGCCGTCCAGGCAGCGCTCACCGCGGACGGCGTGGGTAAGGAACGCCCCGTGCAGCTGCCCATCGAAGGCCCCGTCACGCGCGTGCTGCACTCCCCGGACGCACAGTGGATCGCCTGCGAAGTGTCCCCTAAGGGCTCGGAAAAGCTCGAGACCTTCACGGTATCCACGGACCCTGAGGTCGAAGGGGCGTCACCGCTAAGAAACACCTTTGACGCCCGCACGCACCTGGTCGAATGGGACCGCGACAAGCTGGCGATGGATGCCGTGGCGGCCGACGGCATGACGGAGGCGCGCCTGGTCGACCCGAATACGTCGCGCTACCAGGTGATGGACCGGCGCCTCGACGCGCTGCTCGTCGCCTCGGAGGCCGGGTATAGCCTCATGCGCGTCGGCCCGCGTGGCAACCGCGAACTGCTGCTGGTAAACCCCCAAGGCCGCTGGATGCCCCTGCTGCCGCCGGAGCCGGGAGCCACCACGGAAGACGGGCGGATCCTGCCGATCACGGACAGCCGCCTGGTGATCCTCGTGGTCACCGACCACGGTGCGGATCGTCGCCGACTCATGCGCCTGGTGGTGGACATCGAAAGTGAGCGCCCGGTGTGTGTGGAGCGTGAGGAGCTGATCAGTAACCCCGAGGCGGACGTTGATGAGTTCGCAATCAGCGAGGACCTGTCGACCGCCGCGGTGCTGTGGAACCAGGCGGGCATTTCCAATCTGGAGCTGCTGAGCCTTGGCGATGAACAGCGCGTGCAGGTCCGCCGCACCGTCGAGCTGCCGGGCATGGTCGCCGCGGGTCTGTCCATCACTGACGATGGCCAGCTGCTGGCGCTGACTGTCGAAGGGCCGAACCTGCCGCCGACGGTGGAGGTGCTGCGGCTGGAAGCCGGGCGTGTGGAGCCGCTGGACCCGGACCGCACCGACCGCCTGGACGAGCGCGCCCGGCAGGGTGACGTCCCGGAGCTGGTCTACTACACCGCCCGCGACGGCCTGGAGCTTTCCGGCTGGCTGTATCTGCCGGAGGATCCCGCGCCGGGGCATCCGGTGTATGTCCACCTGCACGGCGGCCCCGAGGGACAGTCCCGCCCTGTCCACCACGACGTACTTGCGGACATCGTCGCCGCTGGTTACACCGTATTTACCCCCAATATTCGCGGCAGTAAGGGCAACGGCCGCGCCTTCATCCACGCCGACGACCGTTACGGTCGCTTCGCCGCGATCGACGACGTTGCGGATACGGTTTCTTTTCTTTGTGACGCCGACTTGTGCACCGCCGGGCGGGT
Organism: Corynebacterium evansiae; assembly: GCF_027570065.1. NCBI lineage: Bacteria > Bacillati > Actinomycetota > Actinomycetes > Mycobacteriales > Corynebacteriaceae > Corynebacterium > Corynebacterium evansiae. Next base: position 315,241 of record NZ_JAKMUT010000001.1, read on the forward strand.
ATTCCTGGGAGGCCGCAGTTACGGCGGGTTCCTGGCTGTGCTGGCGGCCGCGCGCTACCCGGACATGTTCCTAGGCGTGGTGGATGCGTGTGGCATGACGAGCTTCGAGACCTACTACGAGTCGACCGAGCCGTGGCTGGCGAGCGCGGCCTCCCCGAAGTACGGGTACCCGATGCACGATGCAGAGCTGCTATGGGAAATCTCCCCGCTGCACAAGGCGGAGCTGATCACCACCCCGGTGCTGTTTATCCACGGGGCTAACGACTCGAACGTGCCGCTGCAGGAATCCCAGCAGCTGCATGACGCGCTGGTGGAGCTGGGGCGCACCCCGCAGTTCCTGGAGGTGCCGGGGGAGGGCCACCAGTTTGTGAAGCCGAAGTCCCGGCAGCTGATCGGCGAGCGGATCCTGGAGTTCTTCGCGGAGCTGAGCTAGCTGGTAAGCGGGAGCCGCTGAGCTAGCGGAAGAGTGCTGTGGCGAACCTAGGCAGCGAAGCTTGGGGAAGCGTCCTATCGTGGAATTGTTGGCCTCCAAACGGCGACCTACAAAAACCACGCTAATTCGCGGAAAAGGAAGCCGCGAAGAAACTCTGTGAGGAGAGCGATTTTCCCATGGCACACCAGAAACGCCAGATCCCGAATCCTGTTGAGATTTTCGACCTGCTGAAGTTTAAGAAGCCCACCCTGGATTTCAAGGCCCGTCGTCTCAACGATGCGCAGACCATCTGGGATCTGCGCGCCATCGCTAAGCGCCGCACCCCGGCCGCTGCATTCGACTACACCGATGGCGCCGCAGACGAAGAAATCTCGATGAACCGTGCCCGCCAGGCCTTCCGCGACGTGGAGTTCCACCCGTCGATCCTGAACGACGTATCCAATGTGGACACCACCGCGGAGATTTTCGGCGGCAAGTCCTCCCTGCCGTTCGGCATCGCTCCGACTGGCTTTACCCGCCTGATGCAGACCGAAGGTGAGCTCGCGGGCGCGAGCGCTGCGGGGGCTGCGGGCATTCCGTTCTGCCTGTCCACCCTGGGCACCACCAGTATTGAGGATGTGCACAAGGCCAACCCGAATGGCCGCAACTGGTTCCAGCTGTACGTGATGAAGGAGCGCGAGATCTCCTACGGTCTGGTGGAACGCGCGGCCAAGGCCGGCTTCGATACCCTGCTGTTCACCGTGGATACGCCCGTCGCCGGTAACCGCCTGCGTGACGCCCGCAACGGTTTTTCCATCCCACCGGAGATCTCCCTGGGGACCGTGCTCAACGCCATCCCGCGCCCCTGGTGGTGGTGGGACTTCCTGACCACCCCGCCGCTGGAGTTCGCTTCCCTGACCAGCACCGGCGGTACCGTCGGTGAGCTGCTGGACTCCGCTATGGATCCCTCCATCAAGTTCGAGGATCTAAAGACCATCCGCGAGATGTGGCCCGGCAAGCTGGTCGTCAAGGGCGTGCAGAATCTGCCGGATTCCAAGAAGCTGGCCGACCTGGGCGTCGACGGCATCATCCTGTCCAACCACGGCGGCCGTCAGCTGGACCGAGCACCGGTGCCCTTCCAGCTGCTGCCGGAGGTCGCCCGCGAGGTCGGCAACGACGTGGACGTGGCTATGGATACCGGCATTATGAATGGCGCGGACATCGTCGCTGCGATTGCCAAGGGTGCGAAGTTCACCCTGATCGGTCGCGCTTACCTCTACGGCCTGATGGCTGGCGGCGAGGCCGGCGTGAACCGCGCCATCGAGATCCTGGCCAGCGAGGTGCGCCGCACCATGCGTCTGCTGCAGGTTTCCTCCCTGGACGAGCTGACCCCGGAGCACGTCACACAGCTCAACACCCTGAACCTAAACCAGGTGAACGGTGTGCCCGAGGACGAGCAGAACCTGTTCAGCTAGGCATGTTCAGCTAGTCGCTGAACTTCATGCCCGCGTCGCTGAGGCGGCGCACGTAGGGCATACCCAAGCCGGTGGCAGGAGTGAGTACTCCGCCGCCGGTTTCGCCTTGGTAGGTGGAGCCTGTCGGCAGTTCGGCGTCACAAAGAACAAGAGTGAGCGCAGCCTCGCTAAGCATCATGGACGTGCCCTTGTACCCCGGGTCGGCGTCCAGGCTGATGGTTTGGATGTAGGTGGCCCCGCTCGTACCTACTCCGAAATGAGTGGTGTGGAAGAATCCGGCATCGCGTTCGGCCTCGGAGGGGCCTTCGCCGGGCTCTGGCACCCAACGGGAGAGGAACGTGCGCAGTTTGTCCTGGTTCAACGCCGCCACCGCCGTGCCCAGAACCGCGCCCATGGTGAAGGCGCGCATGCGGCCCTTGAGCCCTTTGCCGGTGTACTGGTATTCGCTGTAGCGCAGCTTGTCGCCGTATTCGTAGCCGAGCAGCGCGTTCGAGCGGCGCACCACGCGCGTGTTGGAGCTCGCCATGATGAAGGGCCCCGCCCAGACGTCCTCGCTGTTGTCGCTAGCGCTAGAACCGCTGATGTCGCTTTCCCGCGCTACGCCGAAGTCCGGCTGTTTGCCCAGGTCCGGCTCGTTGGCGCGGTCAGGGGAGAGGGTGTACGGATCGGCCAGCATCCGCTTTTTCTCCGGGCTGCCCTTGGCAGCGGCGAATTGTTCGCGCATCGAGTCGACCGTGCCGCCGGATAGCCCACCCTTCATCTTCACGATCATGGTGGCGGACTTGAGAGTGTCTTTGTTTTCGGACGCCCTCTTCCCCAGCAGCAGCATTCCCAGGTCACTCGGAACGGAATCGAAGCCGCAGGCGTGGACGATGCGCGCCCCGCTGGCGGTGGCGCGGTCGTGGTAGGAATCAGCGGATTCACGCATGAAGAGCGCCTCTCCGGCAAGGTCGACGTAGTGCGTTCCGTGGGTGGCGCATTCGCGGACCAGGGGGAAGCCGTGGCGGTAGTAGGGACCGACGGTGGAGATGACCACGCGGGTATCGCGGACCATCTTCTCCAGGGAGCGATTGTCGCTGGAATCGGCAACGACTAGCGGGAAGTCCCTGGCCCGTGGGTGCTTTTCAGCGAGCTGCTCACGCAGGGCCTCCAGTTTGGTCTGGTTCCGGCCGGCAAGAGCGATGCGCACATCGGCTGGGGCGTTGGCGGCCAGGTACTCGGCGGTCAGTGCGCCGACGAAACCGGTGGCGCCCATTAGGGTGATGTCGAAGCTGCGGGAGGGGGAGTTGCTCATGGCTACATTTGTACCGGTTAGATTGGGTGAATGACGTCTGAAAACCAGTTTGCGGGTGTGAACCCACCACTGCACGTAGTGTTCGACCGCCCGGAGATTCCCCCGAACACGGGCAATGCGATCCGCATGTGTGCAGGTTCGGGAGCTTCGCTGCACCTGGCTGGGCCGCTGGCCTTTAAATTTGACGACAAGCATGTGCGCCGGGCGGGGCTGGATTATCACGAGCTGGCGGACGTGCATGTCCACGAGGGGATTGATGAGGCGCTGGCTCACGTGACTGATCGGGCTCGCGGCTCGGGGCGGGTATTCGCCTTTACCGCGCAGACGGGCACGTGGTTCACGGAGGTGGACTACCGGCCGGGTGACGCGCTGCTCTTTGGCCCGGAGCCGACTGGCCTGGCCGACGAGGTGTTGGCCGATCCACGGGTGACGGCGAAGGTGCGCATCCCGATGCTGCCGGGGCGGCGGTCCATGAACCTTTCGAACGCGGCGGCGGTGGCGGCCTACGAGGCGTGGCGTCAGTTGGGGTTCGCCGGCGGGGTTTAGAGCGGTGCCGGAAGGGCGCCAGTGCTGTCCGGTGAATTCGAAGTGAAGGTTCGAGTAAGAGTAGCCTAAATCAGCTTTCTACAAGTTGAGCAGCACCTGTGAAGACTGTATTCTTATCCACATTGGGTGTGAACTTGAAGGCTTAACCTTCATCTCGCCAAGAAGGAGTAGGTATCCGTTTTTAGGTAAACCTTAACAGGTGGGTCGAAGAACGGATCTAAGGCTGGAAAAGGATAATGGCTCGCGTATTAACCGGTGAAAACCTTAAGTTGGCCGAAGATCGCCAAGGGGCGGCGCTTAGTCGGGCATGTATTTGTCTTCTAACCGTTGCTGCCCTTCTGGGTGCACTCGTGACCATCGTGGGAGCCATTGGAGGAATTAATGTTCCTTCGGCGCAGGCGCAGACTCCAACGGGAAACTGTAAAGAAGAGAAACTGCTGGATACGCAGCTCTACACACCTCTTTCGGATGCGAGGAATGACGAAGATTTAAAGCAAGTTGCAAGTTCTACAAAGAGCAACGCCAAGAGGTTCCGCATTAACATCAAGAGTGGTACGCGGGGGGTGGATCTGCCGCTGACCCGGGTAGAAATTAGCACTACAAGGTCCTTTAATGTGGATCTAGGCGGGTTTTTTGTCACTAAGAAAGAGACCAGCAACGGGGTTGAATACAACTCGTCTACCACGCCACCGCCCGGAGGCGGTCGGATCGGCACGAACGGTAAGGCTGTGCAAACCACCGGTATTACGGTGCAAAGTCGTAATAGCGCAGGGAAGGTAAATTCCGTCTCTTTTGACCTTGAAGGTACAGGGACGGGATTCAATACTTGGCCAGGAAATACCCTACAGGTGTTGACGAATGCGCCGTCGACACAAGGTAACGATTACTCGGTCAAGGTTTATGGCATTGTGTCCGTGCCGTGTAAGTGTGAGGAGGCGAAAACCCGTAAACCTCCCCGAGAGCTCACCCAAGACGAACTCAATAAGGGCACGGCTGTTTACGTGTCGGCCACGCAGAATGGTAGCCAGGCGGGAAACACGAGCACACAGCTCAACCTGCAGATCGAGGGTAGCAGTACTTTTACCCCCATCGGCAAGCCCTCCAACTGGGTGTACAACGCGCTGTCCTACAACACAAAGGACAACTGGATCTACGCCATAAGCCAGAAGAACCACAATTCGAGCCTCCAGGAATGCCACCCCGCAGGTCATCTTCTGCAGATCGATCCGGTCACGGGTGAGGTGTACGACCTCGGGCTGGTCAAGAATGCTCAAGGGGCGACCCTTTTCCACAAGGCGACCAGCGGAAATCCAAACGACCTGGATCAAATCAACACCGGCACCTTTGACCTACGTGAATCGAACGAAGTGATGTGGGTGGGCAACACCTCAACATCCGGTACCCGACAACTGTATAAGATTCCCCTGCCAGCGGTAGGTGCGAAGGACCCACGTGGCGAGATTGCCCGTAATCAAAACAACGCGCCTTTCCAAGCTGGAGCTGAGGATCATGTTGTCCTCCCCAGTGCCCCACAGTACCTCTGGGGTCTGGTGAGTCCCGCCCGCATGCAGCAAGACGGGGCGAACCCAAGGACACACGTCATGTTTGAGCGCATCAACATGGATACAGGAGAACGGAAGACGTGGACTATCCTCGCGGATCAGCTTCAAGACCCGTCTGGTAATATAGCGATCCCGGAGAAGGTCTGGGGTAAAGCCTGGCTATACGGCAACGGCAACCTCGGCTTTGGTACCGGCGGAAGTACTGCCGATCAGGTGGGCATGCAGATTAGGGTTTTCGACCCAACCGGAGAGCATCCGAGCTTTCAGCTGGTCTCTCGGCTGTCGAAACTTCCTGCTTCCTACAACACCGATGCAACGAGTAACCCCGGGGTGCAGATCCCCTCGGATCTTAAGGCAAAGAAAACTACTTTGGAGCCAGGAGACCCCCGACTGGAACAGGTCTATGCTGCCGGCTTGCCCAGGGACAAGAAGTATTGGGCGCTGGAGGTTGAGAACATCGGAAAAGGTGCTTCGTCAGGTTTCACCTTGTACGACATTCTGCCGGCAACCTACGAAGGCCTTGTGGAATACGACCAGGTTATCTACGAAGGGTACGACGGTGGGAATGTCCACACTCAAGCTGCCACGACTAACCCCCAAACCGGCGAGATAACAAAAACCTACTTCTTTGGTCCCATGCCTGCCGGCGGTAAGGCGACCGTCATTATTGGCGCGACATTGAAGTCCGGTGCGGAATGTCGTCCGAATACGGCGTCTGTGATTAACCACGACAAAGACGAAGACCCGACGAACGACACTGCCTACGATTCCTGTCCAGGTGCATTGAGCAAGACTGCCATCGACACCAACGGTGACGGAAAGGTCGGCTTCGACGACATCGACTCCGATACGGATGGCCAAGGCAACGTTACGTACACTGCCGCCTATGACGTGACGGTTAAGAGCTTTGATGACCTTAACGAATACGTTTACCCGGTGCCCACCGATACCCCGAAACTGCCCAAGGGGGCGAAGCTCACCGGTGCGGAGGTGTACTTCACTGATGAATACACGTCCAAGGACGAGCAACCAGGAAGCACGCCTTCGTGCGTGGTAAAGCCCGACGTGCTGCAAACGGGAAGCTTCCGGCTAGGCAACTGTGACCGAGTACGTTCCGAGGACTCCCCAGAAATGTGGGAAAAGCGCACCATCGACGCAGTTGGACGGCAGACTACCAAGAATGGCGACGGCACTCATCGGTACCGAGTCAAACTGAAGTTCACCCTTGATAAGGCAGAATACGATAAAGCTCGAACTGAATCGGCCGGAGGCGGAGAAGGTGGCGTCACACCCGGTGACGGTGCGGGCACACCAGCGTGCAGTGCAGAGCGCGGCGGCTTCGCCAATAGCGTGAAGATGGGCGACCTCGAAGACGAGGGTTGCTATCCCGGACCCGATAAGACCCGCTTCTACCTGTGGAAGGTCGATTCGGACTCCGCAGGAAACGTCACGACTATCCCCGCGCGCGACGGCGACAAATACGGGGCGCAGTTCGCGATCTACGACCAAGACCCCACGGGACCGGCGGCGAACAAAATTGCCGACCTCAAGGTCACAGAGGATGGAAAGTACCTCTGGACTGAGCTGGACTACGGAACCTACCACTTGTTGGAGACGAAGTCGCCAGACGGCTATCAGCTCTTGCCTACCCCGGTGAAAATCAGCATCAAACGAGATGCCAACGGCAAGACGATCGTGGAGTCGGACCAGCAGAACGCACTGTTTGCTGCGTCTAAGCCGAGTGACCTGCCACAGGACTATCCAGATGGTGCATGGCTGCAGGTGGCCAATGTGCACCAAGGCGTGATGCCAAAGACCGGTGGCGACGGTGTGATGCTCCCCATTCTCGCGGGGCTTCTCATCGCAGCCACAGGAGCCATGGGCATACGCCGACGACTGAACTAACCCTGACGTGCACAACTTCTAAAGAGGAGAACAATGTTTCAACCCAGTACCCCAGGCCGGTGCCGAGATGGACCCGGGTGGGCACGATGACCTGAAGCCAAGAAACCACATTGCTCACACAAGGATCCGTTACGAAGGCGCGCAGTGTTCACCGCAAGTAGCTCGCCACGAGTATTGCCAACCATGTGCCCTCGACCACTCGGATCAACTTCCACTACTCATTCACTTGTAAGAAAGAAGGACTTTCATGTCTAACGCAACTGTCGGCAAGCGCGTAGGCGCGCTGTCCGCTGCATTCGCTATCGCACTGGCTGCCGGCACCGTCGGCGCCGAAGTAGTCTACGAGGCCCCGACCGCACAGGCGCAGGCCGTCAGCACCATCGACAACGACCAGCAACTTTCCCTTACCCTGCACAAGCGCATCGGCGCTGAGGGCGAGCAGGGCGACGGAACCGAGATTACGAACCCTTCTGGTGAACCAGCCAAGGGCGTCAAGTACAAGATTGAGCTGGTTCAGCCACTGAACAACAGCGGCGACTGGGCAAAGGCACGCGAGATTACCAACCCTTCCGAAGCTAAGGCCTGGACAGGCGTCGGTGCGTACTCCAAGGAAGGCGAAACCGGCGAAGATGGCACCCTGAAGTTCGAGGAATTGCCAAAGGGCCTCTACAAGGTCACCGAAACCGAAGTCCCGGCTAATTCGGGTCTGGTGCCCGGCGCACCGTTCCTGGTATATGTGCCGATGACCAACTCGGAGGGCAAGGGCTGGATCTATGACGTTCACGCGTACCCGAAGAACTCCAAGGTGACAATCACCAAGGAAGTTGAGGACCAGAACGCACAGGCAGGCCAGGACTACAAGTACACGATCACCACGGGTGTTCCGGCTGTTGCTAAGAATTCCACGCTGAGCAAGTACATCGTCAAGGATGAGCTTGATCCGAAACTGGACGCTAAAAAAGCTACTGTCGAAGTGAAGTACGGAGCGGCCGCTGACAGCGCTCAAGAACTGGTGGCGGATACCGACTACGAGTTGGTAAAGAACGGCCAGGAGATTAAGGTCGAATTCACCGAAACTGGCCGCAACAAGCTGAAGTCCACCGACCTCGTGTTCACCACCATCACGACCAAGACCAACGGCTTCATCCAGCACGTTCCCAACGACGCAACGCTGATCACCAATAACGGCTCTTCCGACCACGACACAGAGAAGACGTCGGATAAGGTTCACACCTACTGGGGCAAGGTCACCATCAACAAGACCGACGGCAACGATGAGAACAAGAAGCTGAAGGGTGCAGAGTTCCAGTTGGTGCAGTGTGTCGCCGAAGGTAACGGGGTCTGGAAGCAGAAGGAGGGCACCGAGCCGCTGAAGGTCCAGGGTAAGGATACGTGGACCACCAACGACAAGGGCACTGTCACCATCGAGGGCGTGCACGTTACCGACTTCGCCAACAACCAGGCCGACTCGGAGACCAACTACTGCTTGCAGGAGACCAAGGCACCTGAAGGCTACGTGGCCAACGATGCGCTTGAGCACTTCGAGCTGAAGAAGGGCGAGGTGGACGAAAACGGTGCGCCGACCGCCGACATCAAGTACACCGCCAACATCAAGAACTACACCGACGAAAACCACCTGCCGAACACCGGTGGCGCAGGCTTCTGGGCCATTGTTCTGGCTGGTTTGGCGATTATCGGTGGCGGTTTCTACGCAGCTCGCCGAAGCACCCAGCAGTAGGGGCTAGGCAGCTCGAACGGGAAAGCAACGGACATGACAAGCACAATTGGTAAGCATCGAAAGAGCGCACCGCGATCGCTCTTTCGTCGCACCTTCCTCCCCATCCTTTTAGTGGTGGTGGGGTTGCTTGTCATGCTTTATCCCGTTTACGCCACGCAGTGGAACAACCACCAGCAACAAAAGATCGCGGAAAAATACGAACAAGACTTGAAGGAAACGGATCCTCAAGTCCTTAGCCGAGCGGTAGAGGAAGCCCGCAGGTATAACACGACGCACAAGGACGGACCGATCCTGGATCCGTGGCTGGCTCGCGTCAGCGAGGATAACCCCGCATACGAAGAGTATCTTTCCCAGCTCTCTGGGCAGAGCGCCATGAGCCAGGTGGTTATCCCGTCCATCGAATCGCGCCTACCCGTTTACCACGGGACCTCCGACGAGGTTCTGCAAAAAGGTCTTGGGCACCTCTATGGATCCTCCTTACCTGTAGGTGGGAAGGGAACTCACGCGGTTATTACAGGCCATACAGGCCTGTCCAACGCCACACTGTGGGATGACCTCGTGGACGTGCGGAAGGGCGATGCGGTCTACGTGTCGACCTTCGGCGAGAAGATGAAGTACGAGGTGTACGACACAGAGGTTGTCTTGCCGGACGAGGTCGACAGCCTCAAAACCCGACCAGACGAGGACCTACTGACCCTCATCACTTGCACCCCCTACGGTGTGAATACCCACCGGCTCCTGGTGCACGCCCACCGCGTTCCAATGGATGAGGACGAAGGCAACGTGTTCGATGATCGCGGCAAGCTGATGCAGTGGTGGATGTGGCTACTGCTCGCCGCCGCAGTGTTGATCATCGCACTGATTACTTGGTGGTTCCTTCGCGAGCGGAAGAAGCAGAAAGCCAGACGATCCGAACAGGTAGTAGGCGAAGAAGAAATGGAAGAGGAATAAGCCGTGAACCTCATGAATACCGCGTCACAGGTGCAGCGGGCGCCGGTGCACCGTGCCGGGCTGCGCCGCTCCGTGTTCGGTTTGGGCGCAGTCGTGGCTCTGGTCGGCACTCCGCTCGTTGCCCCCGCTCCTGTCGTGCCGCAGGCTATCGCGAAGCAGCACACCATCACAGGCCAGGTCGAAGGCCTGGATGTGAAATTTATTGATGCCACCCGTCTCGGTACTCTCACTGTGGTGAAAAGCGAACCAAATTGGTGGGACGACCGAGGGGGCAAGAAACCCTTTGGGCCTATCGACAACATTCGCTTCACAGCGCAGCGTGTCCAGGGGATTGACCTCACTACCGAGAAGGGGATGAAACAGGCGAAGCGGCTCTCGGTAGCTGATGCTCGTCGGCGGGGATTCGATAGGACCTTTGAAGCGTACACAGATAGTTCCGGTAAGGCAGTGTTCACCGGTCTCCCGGTCGGCTTGTACTTGGTCACAGAATACGAGGGCGCGGATCCCACTAAGGAATACCGCCAGTCCAGTCCTTTCCTCATCACGATCCCTATCGGAGAAACCGGCAGCTGGAACTACAACGTGACGGTGAATACGAAGCCGAAGCCGGAGGACAATCCAGGAACGCCGCCGGACAATCCAGGAACGCCACCGGATAAGCCCGGAACGCCTCCGGATAAGCCCGGAACGCCGCCCGATAAGCCAAGCACTCCAGGTACCCCGCCGCCGGAGCACCCGGATACTCCAGCGCCGCCAAATAGCCCAGGCGGTGGTCATGAAGGCGGCGAGTCTTCAAGCATCATCGATCGACTGGCGCAAACCGGAGCGCATCTGTGGTGGGTGGCGCTCATCGGAGCCATGCTCGTTGTTTTGGGTGCATTTACCTTGCTTCGCCGCCGACGTGATCTGGCTGAATCGCAGGCGAATTAAAGTAACTGTGGGAACATTCCCACAGTGCAGAAACTTCTATAAGTATGGAAGAAAAACCTCATCCTACCCCGCGGCATATTCTCAACGTGCCGCGGTTTTTCATGCTCTTGGCCGTGTTCACCTTAATGCCCAGAATGCCCAGCCAAAGTGTCCGCCTTCTGACAGGATCGGTGGCATGACGTACCCTCACTACGGCTCGCCTGCCCCTATGCCCGCCTACGGGTATACCCCGCCGCCGCAAACCGGCCAAGACTCTCGCTTCATGCCGCTGCTCATCGGCTGGCTCGCTGCTTTCCTCATGCCGATTGTGTATTGCATCCTGCGCTTCGTGTTTTATGGCAAGGACTGGGTGGGGATACTTCTAATCGCCGGCGCGGTCGGCCCGCTCTTCTTCGGCATTCAGTGCCTCCTCAATTTCGTAGCGCTCGCGATCCCGAAGTGGTGCAATGATTCCCTCGCCATTTTTTGGAGCGGCATGCTCGTCTGGTGGGGCGGCGGGGCGGCTTTCGCGGTGGTGCCAGGGTGGGATTTTCGCGAGGAAATCCGGGAGTACGGAGAGAAAGCTTGGCCCACCGGGGGACCTAATGGCCGGGATGTAATGACCGCGGAAGATGGGCAGCGCTACATCGAAATCCTCGATACCTGGCTGGATACCGAAACGACTCTGCAGCATACTCTCACAATGCCCACCTTGGTCGCGCTGGCTGGAATCGCCATCGTCGTCATTGGCGTGGTCGTGGCCGCCACGAACCCTGCTCGTCCAACTGTCGCCTATGCGCCGCACTGGCCGGGTAGGCCCTACTAGTTTCGTGCACTAGTTGCTCTCTTAGCCATGACGCCACCTCGATCCCAGCGAGCCCGCGTGGAATAATGGGGCTCATGGCAGCTACTAAATTGGATGGAAAACTCTACCGCGACGAGATCTTCGCCGACCTGGAACAGCGCGTCGCCGCGCTGAAGGAAAAGGGTGTGACTCCCGGCCTGGCCACCGTGCTGGTAGGCGACGACCCGGCCAGCCACTCCTATGTGCGCATGAAGCACAAGGACTGCGAGCAGATCGGCGTGAACTCCATCCGCAAGGACCTCCCGGCGGACGTTTCCCAGGAAGATCTCAACGCAGTCATCGACGAGCTGAACGCCGACGATGCTTGCACCGGCTACATCGTGCAGCTGCCGCTGCCGAAGCACCTGGATGAAAATGCTGTGCTGGAGCGCATCGACCCGGACAAGGACGCCGATGGCCTGCACCCGGTAAACCTGGGCAAGCTGGTGCTCAACGAGCCCGCCCCGCTGCCCTGCACCCCCAACGGTGCGATCCACCTGCTCCGCCGCTTCGGCGTGGAGCTGAACGGCGCGAAAGTTGTAGTCATCGGCCGCGGAGTGACGGTCGGTCGCCCGATCGGCCTGATGCTCGCCCGCCGCAGCGAGAACTCCACTGTCACCCTGTGCCACACCGGCACCAAGGACCTGGCGGCGGAGACGAAGGCCGCGGACGTGATCGTCGCGGCCGCTGGCGTGCCGCACATGATCACCGCGGACATGGTCAAGCCGGGTGCGGCGATTCTGGACGTGGGAGTCTCCCGCGGAGAGGACGGCAAGCTGAAGGGCGACGTGCATCCGGACGTGTGGGACGTTGCCGGCGCCGTCTCTCCGAACCCCGGGGGAGTGGGGCCACTGACTCGTGCCTTCCTGGTGCGCAACGTCGTCGAGCGCGCGGAGAAGCTGCTGCGTGCCTAATCGCTCCCGCCCCGCCCGCATTGGCGACGCCCGCCAGCGGCTACTCGATAACCCCCACGACCGAAACAACCCGCCCTCCCGGTTCTCTCGGTCCGTCCAGTACGTGCTGTTGGGGCTGTTCGGGCTGATGCTGCTGGCGGTGCTGGCGCTGTTGTTGGTGGACAGGTGGCGTCGAGCTAGCGTCATGCTGGGCAGCGCGATGATCTACCTCGCCGTGCTACGCCTACTCCTGGATTCCCGCGTGCTGGGCGTGCTGGCGGTACGTTCGCGCAAATTCGATACCGCCTTCACCGCCGTCATCGGCATAATCATTCTGTGGATCGCCGTGAGCGTCGACCCGCTGACCAGCTAAGCCCGCGCAGTACCCTCGGCGCCCTCGGTACCTTCGGCGATGATCTCCGCCTTCGCCAGGAACTTCGCCAACACCTGACCCATCTGGCGCGATTCGATGAGGAACCCATCGTGGCCCGTCGGCGAGGTGATCTTCGACATGCCGATGAAGTCTCCCAGGTTGCGCGACAGGTGCTCCTGCTGGTGCAGCGGGTACAGAATGTCGGTATCCACGCCCACCACCATCGTCGGCACCTGGCACGAGCCCAAGGCGGCGTTCATGCCACCCCGTCCGCGGCCGACGTCGTGCCTGTTCAGCGCGTCGGTCAGCACCACGTAGCTACCCGCGTCGAAGCGCGCGACCAGCTTCTCGGCCTGGCGATCCAGGTAACTCTCCACCGCGAAACGCTGATGCGGGTCGCGGTACGGCCCGTAGGGGTTCTCGCCGTTCTGCGGATCCACCCCGAAACGCTCGTCCACCTCCAACTCGCCGCGGTACGTCAGGTGCGCGATGCGGCGGGCCTGCCCCAGCCCGTGCGAAGGAACCTCGCCTGTGCCGTAGTAATCACCACCGTGCCAGGCCGGGTCCGCCTCAATGAAGCGGATCTGGCTGGACTGCAGGCCGATCTGCCACGCAGACGCACGCGCGCTTACCGCGATCGGTAGTGCCGCGTTGATCATCTCCGGGTGCATGAGCGACCACTCCAGCACCCGCGCCCCGCCCATCGAGGCACCAACAAGGGCATGAATCTTTGTGACGCCCACACGCTCCAACAACAACCGTTCCGCCGTAACCATGTCACGGATCGACAGGCCCGGGAATCGCGACCCCCACGCCTGGCCATCGGGGTGCGGCGAACTCGGGCCGGTGGACCCCTGGCAGCCGCCCAGCACATTCGCGCAGAGCACCAGGTAGCGGGTGGTGTCGATCGGCTTGTTCGGACCCACCATGTCCGCCCACCAGTCGGCGGCATTGCCATCGCCGGTGAGGGCATGCTCGATCAGCACAATCGGCCGCTCCTCCGGGGACAGTCCCGGCTCGGGGCCAGCGGAGAACTCGGCATAGTCCGCGGCGCCATCCGGAGAGTCGTAGAACGCGAAGTAGCGGAGTTCGGCGTCAAAAATAGTTACACCCGCCTCCGTGACCACGTCGCCGATAGAGACCGTGCGCGATGCGCCAGAGGCGGGGAGGAACTCGGGGTTCATGGGAATCAGCCTAAAGCCTAGAAACCAACCGGTCTTAAATGGCCGCGAAGCCGCGCTTCAGGTCGTCGATGATGTCGGTGATGTCCTCAATGCCCACGGACAGGCGAACCGTAGCGTGGGACACACCAGCGCGGGCCAGGCCATGCGCATCGGACTGCGAGTGGGTGGTGGTGGCCGGGTGGACCACCAGGGAACGCACGTCGCCGACGTTCGCCAGGTCGGAGTGCAGCTGCAGGGCATCGATGAAGGTCCAGGCCTTTTCCTTCGCTTCCTCCGAGGTCGGGTCGTCGACCTTCAGATCGAAGCTCAAGACAGAGCCGGTGTACTCCAGGCCCAGCTCCTCCTTGACCTTGAACCACGGGGAGGTCGGCAGGCCCGCATAGTTCACGGTGGCCACCTGCGGCTGCTCGGCCAGGAACTCCGCCACGGCCTTCGCGTTCTCGTTGTGCTTGGCGATGCGCAGGGTCAGGGTATCTAGGCCCTGGGCCACAACCCATGCGTTGAACGGGGAGAGGGTGGCGCCCGTGTCGCGGATAATGCCTGCGCGGAGCTTCATGCCGAAGGCCGCCGGGGCCAGGTCCACGTACTTCAGGCCGTGGTAGGCCGGGTCGGGGTTCACGAAGCCGGGGAAGACCGGTTGGCCATCGCGCTCAACGGACCAGTCGAAGGAGCCGCCGTCGACGATGATGCCACCCAGGCCCGAGCCGTTGCCCGTGTAGAACTTTGTCAGGGATGCAACCACAATGTCCGCGCCCAGCTCCAGCGGACGAACCAGGGCAGCGGTGGCCAGGGTGTTGTCCACGATCAACGGGACCTGGTTAGCGTGGGCGACCTCCGCGACGGCCGGGATGTTCAGCACGTCTGCCTGCGGGTTTGCGAAGGTCTCTGCGAAGAAGGCCTTGGTGTTCGGGCGGACGGCAGCCTGCCAGGACTCTGGGTCGTCAGGGTTTTCTACGAAGGTGGTTTCGATGCCCAGCTTCGGCAGCGTGTGCTGCAGCAGGGTCTCGGTGCCGCCGTAGAGGCGCGGGGAGGCGACGATGTGGTCGCCTGCGCCGGCGAGGTTGAGGATCGCGGCGGTCTCAGCAGCCATGCCGGAGGCGAAAGCGACTGCGTGGACGCCGCCTTCCAGGGAGTTCAGGCGGTTCTCCAGCGCCTCGACGGTGGGGTTGGTCAGGCGGGAGTAGATGGGGCCCAGGTCTTCCAGGTGGAAGCGCTGCTTGGCATGCTCTGCGTCGTTGAAGACGTAGCTGGTGGTGAAGTGGATCGGTAGGTTGCGCGCGCCGGTGTCGCCGACGGGCTGGCCCGCGTGGATCTGGCGGGTGGCGAAGCCCCACTGCTCTGCGTTCTCGTTGTTGTACTTCGGCATTGGTGTGGTCCTCTGCTGTTGGGGTTTGTTGTTTGGTTGGCGCTTTGGTTTGCTGTTTAGCTTTGCTGTGTTACGACGATAGACCCACGTGCGCTAAAAGTAAACCGCTCTGTCTACTTTTTTCTTATTGACGCCATAAAGCCCCAGTTGGGAGGGTATTTGCTGCTTGCGAAAACGCTGTACCGCTTGGTCTAGAATTGCTGAAGTTTCCGCAGTGCTTGTTGTCTTTGGGGCCTGCGCCTTCGCTTTCCTGTCGCCTGCCGTCTGCCGTCTCGCTGGTAGTGGGGCGCCTCTACTGGGGTGTGGTGCCCTTATGGGGAGCGCCTTTTCTTGGGTGAAGTGTCGGAAAAGTTGCAGAACGTTATTGGCAGCGATACTCAGTAGTGTAAATGTGCTGGTCACGGGGCTGCGTGACCGAGCCTCGTTTTTGGTCACGAGACGTTTTGCAACTTTTCCGACATTTAAGGCGCTTTGGGATACTGGTGGCACCCCGCCGCCCATGGTTTCGCACCCCTGCCACTCATGATTTTGCAACTTTTCCGACACCTAAGGCCTCGTTGGCGGGCGAAATGTCGCTAGAACGGGAATACGTTATCGACAACCGTTTGCAAATATGCAAAACCGCTGGTCAGGAGGTTGGCGCCGGAGTGATACATTTTTCAGAGGCGGCGTATTCCCGATCTAACGACATTTGGGGTTACTGGGGTCCAGCTGGGTGAAGCTGAGGGGAGGCGAGTGTGAGGATGGTGGGGATTATGAGACTAGCGAGGATGATGGGACTAGTGGGGTGGGGGGATGGGTCAGTGAGAATGGCGGGGATGGGGCGGGTGAGAATGGCGGGAATGGGTGAGGTGGAGGCGGAGTCGGGGCGCGGACTCAGGCACAGGAAAACCCCAGCGCCAGCAGTAAAGTGCCAGCGCCGGGGTTATCGCGAGCCGAGATTCGGCGGGCTCGAGCCGAGAGCCAGTGGGATGGGCCGCGGCCCAGGGTCCAGAGCCCAGCCAGCCCAACGACTACTTGTTGGTGTTCAGACCGTCGATGATCTCGTTGAAAGTAGAGGACGGACGCATCACAGCGTTCGTCTTCTCGTCGTTCGGCCAGTAGTAACCGCCCAGGTCCACCTCGTGACCCTGAATATCCAGCAGCTCTTGGGAGATCTTCTCCTCGTTGGCCTCGAGGGCGTCAGCAACAGGCTTAAAGATCTCCGCCAGCTCAGCATCGCGAGTCTGGTCAGCCAGCTCGCGAGCCCAGAACTTCGCCAGGTAGAAGTGGGAGCCGCGGTTGTCGATCTCGCCGACCTTGCGGGACGGGGACTTCGACTCGTTCAGCACGGACTCGGTGGCAGCATCCAGAGCATCGCCCAGGATCGGGGTGCGCGGGTTATCGTCCGTCTCCTGCAGCTTGCGCAGAGACTCCGCCAGCGCCAGGAACTCACCCAGGGAATCCCAACGCAGGTGGTTCTCCTCCACCAGCTGGGCCACGTGCTTCGGCGCGGAACCACCCGCACCGGTCTCGAACAGGCCACCGCCGGCGATCAGCGGAACCACGGAAAGCATCTTCGCGGAAGTGCCCAGCTCCATGATCGGGAACAGGTCCGTCAGGTAGTCGCGCAGCACGTTACCGGTGACGGAAATCGTGTCCTCGCCAGAGCGGATGCGGTCGAGGGAGAGCTGCATTGCCTCCTCCGGCGGAAGAATGCGGATATCCAGACCCTCGGTGTCGTGATCCTTCAGGTAGGTCTCCACCTGCTTCTGCACGTTCCGGTCGTGCGCGCGCTCCGGATCCAGCCAGAACACAGCCGGGGCGCCGGTGGCGCTAGCGCGCTTCACGGCCAGCTTCACCCAGTCCTGCAGCGGGATGTCCTTGGCCTGGCAGGCGCGCCAGATGTCGCCCTCTGCAACCTCGTGCTCCATCAGCACGTCGCCGGCACCATTCAGCACCTGCACGCGACCCTCGGCCTCAATGCGGAAGGTCTTGTCGTGGGAGCCGTACTCCTCGGCCTTCTGCGCCATCAGGCCCACGTTCGGCACAGTGCCCATCGTGGTCGGGTCGAAGGCGCCATTCTTGCGGCAGTCGTCGATAACGACCTGGTAGATGCCCGCGTAGGAGGAATCCGGCAGAACTGCCAGCGCATCCTCGGTCTCGTCGTTCTTGTTCCACATCTGGCCGGAGGTGCGGATCATCGCCGGCATGGAAGCATCCACAATCACGTCGGAGGGCACGTGCAGGTTGGTGATGCCCTTGTCGGAGTTCACCATCGCCAGATCCGGGCCGTCGGCCAGAGCCTTGTCGAAGGCTTCGCGGATCTCGGCCGCGTTTTCTACCTTGCCTGCGTCCAGCGCGTCCAGGATGGCGCCCAGGCCGTTCTCGCCGTTCAGGCCTGCCGGCAGCAGCTGGTCGCCGTACTGCTCGAACACGTCGTGGAAGTATGCGCGCACTGCGTGGCCGAACATGATCGGGTCGGAGACCTTCATCATCGTGGCCTTCAGGTGTACGGAGAACAGCACGCCCTCCGCCTTCGCGCGAGCCACCTGAGCCCGGAAGAAAGTGCTGAGAGCCTCGGCGCGCATCACCGTGGCGTCAACAATCTCCTTGTCCAGCACCGGCAGCTCTTCCTTCAGCACCTGCGTCTCACCGTTCGGCTTGACCAGCTGGATGCGCAGCGTGTCATCGCCGTCCATAATGACCGACTGCTCGTTGTGGCGGAAGTCGTCGGCCTCCATTGTCGCGACGTTCGTCTTGGAATCCGGCGACCACTTGCCCATGGAGTGCGGGTGCTTGCGGGCGAAGTTCTTCACGGCCTTCGGCGCGCGGCGGTCGGAGTTGCCCTCGCGCAGCACCGGGTTAACGGCGGAGCCCTTCACGGAGTCATAGCGGGCCTGCGCGTCGCGCTCCTCGTCGGTCTTCGGCTCGGACGGGTAATCCGGCAGGTCGTAGCCCGCCTTCTGCAGCTCCGCGATGGCTGCCTGCAGCTGCGGGATAGATGCAGAGATGTTCGGCAGCTTAATGATGTTCGCATCCGGGGTCTTGGCCAGCTCGCCGAGCTCAGCCAGAGCGTCGTCAACCTTCTGCTCCTCGGGCAGCACGTCGGAGAACGCGGCCAGGATGCGGGCGGCCAGCGAAATGTCGCGGGTCTCCACATCCACTCCAGAGGTCGAAGCAAAAGCCTCCACAATCGGCTTCAAAGAATACGTCGCCAAGAGTGGGGCTTCGTCGGTGCGGGTGTAGATGATCTTTGCCATGTGGCGTTCGTCTCCCAGCCTCTAGTTAGTCAGTTGGTCTTTTAGTGGTTTACGATCCAAGAATACGGCAAATATCAAACCTGTGAATGGTACGGGGTTATTGCCCACCGCGTGGCCTGTTCGGTTTTAAAGCTTAAAGATTTTTATTGACGCCTACCCGCCGCGCTTTTGCGACCCACCCGCCGCACTTCCCGCAGCCCCGTCAACCCGCCTATCAACCTGCCCTTTTACCCGTCCCTACAACTAATGAAAGCGAGCGATGCCCGTGAGCGAAACGAAACTTACAAAGTTGCCCTCCCGCCGCCCGGTTCCGCGCCAGACGGAGATCTCCACCCGCCACCGTTACATCGCCATGGTGGCGATGGCCCTGGGCGGTTTCGGCATCGGCACCACGGAGTTCGTGGCGATGGGGCTGCTGAACCTCATCGCGGAGGACTTCGCCATCTCGGAGGACCAGGCCGGCCACGTGATTTCCGCCTACGCGCTGGGCGTGGTCGTCGGCGCCCCGCTGATCACCACGCTCACGGGTTCGATCCCGCGCCGGCGCCTGGCGCTGCTGCTGATGGGTGCCTTCGTGATCGGCAACGGTCTGAGTGTCTTCGCGCACTCCTATGGGATCCTGATGCTCTCCCGCTTCATCGCGGGCTTCCCACACGGCGCGTACTTCTCCGTCACGGCGCTGATCGCCGCCTCCATGGCTCCGAACGGTAAGCGCGGTAAGGCCGTGGCGCTGACGGGCATGGGGCTTTCCGTTGCCACCGTCATCGGAGTGCCGATCGCGCAGTGGCTGGGCTCCACCTTCGGGTGGAACGCGGCCTTCGCGATGGTCGCGGCCATCGGCGTGGTCACCTTCGTCGCCCTGTGGCTCACGGTGCCGCACATGACGTTGATGCCGCGCACGAAGCCACTGACGGAGCTCGGCGCGCTGGTGAACTCGCAGGTGCTCATGACCCTCGCCATCGGCACCGTCGGTTTCGGCGGCATGTTCGCGGTCTACACCTATATCTCTTGGACACTGACGGAGAACGCGGGCTTCAACGGAAACCTCATCTGGATTCCGCTGATGGTCTACGGCATCGGCATGGTCATCGGCACGTATATCGGCGGTGTGTTGGCCGACCGGAACTTGGAGTACGCGATCCTCAGCACCTTGCTGTCCCTGATCGTCGTCCTTTCCGCCTTTTACTTCCTGTCCCACAATGCGGTGGCGGGCATCATCAACTTCGGCGTGATCGGCCTGTTGGGCTCCACCCTGGTACCGAACCTGCAGACCCGCCTGATGGACGTTGCGGGCGAGGCGCAGACCCTCGCCGCGGCGCTGAACCACTCTGCGTTGAACATGGCTAATGCGGCGGGAGCGGCGGTCGGCGGTGCCGTCATCGCCGCTGGTTATGGTTATTCCACCCCTGCGCTCGCTGGTGCGGCGATGGCCGCCTGTGGCGCTCTGCTGTGGATTCCTGCCTATTATTTACGACGCCGTCAGCTCGCAGCCGCCCGGGCGTAGGTTCTAAAGCTTTAAGGAATAGTAAGGGTTAGTTGTCTGGGTTAGTAGGGTAGGGACTCATGAAGTCACTGACTATTGCGACGGTTAACGTCAATGGAATTCGGGCGGCAGCGAAGGTGCGCCATGAGGACAACCGGGGGATCCTGCCGTGGCTGGAGGCCACGCCAGCGGACGTAGTGCTTATGCAGGAGGTGCGCGCGGACGAGAAGCAGACGCGTGCTGCCCTGGAACCCGTCCTGGGGGAGTGGCACCTGGCTCAAGCTCCGGCGGCCGCCAAGGGGCGGGCCGGGGTGGCCATCCTGTCGCGTTTGCCCCTGCGGGACGTGCAGATCGGCTTCGGTGACGGTCCAGGAAGCGAGGAGTTCGCCGACTCCGGCCGCTACATCGAGGCCACGGTGGACGCCGGGGATCTGCCGGTGCGCGTGGCCTCCCTGTACCTGCCCAGCGGCTCGGCGGGGACGGAGAAGCAGGACGAGAAGTACCGCTTCCTGGATTCCTTCGGCGAGTACATGCACAACCGGGCGGCACAGGCCGAACAGGCTGGACACCCCGAGCTGGTAGTCGGCGGAGACTGGAACATCTGCCACCGCCGCGAGGACCTGAAGAATTGGAAGACCAACCGCAAGAAGTCCGGCTTCCTGCCCGACGAGCGGGCATTCATGGATTCCCTATTAGGCACCTTCCCGGACGATGCCACCCAGGTGGCGGACGCCGAAGATTCCGGCCGCAACGGTAACCCCGCAGGCGTGGCCGGGGACTTCTTCGGGGCAGTGGACTACGCGCCGGGGGATCTTGCCAGCGCCCGCCTGGCCGCCGGCGCGACGGAGGAGCCGCACTACTTCGACGTGATGCGCCGGGTGCTGCCCGACCAGGCCGGGCCCTACTCCTGGTGGACCTATCGCGGCCAGGCCTTCGATACAGACGCGGGCTGGCGCATCGACCTACAGGTGGCCACCCGCGGCATGCTGGAACGCGCGCTGACCGCCAACAACGCGTGGGTGGATAAAGCCGCGGCCTACGACCAGCGCTGGTCCGACCACTCGCCGGTGCTGGTGGAGTACGCATGCTGACCGTCCTCTACGTCCTGGGGCTCACCGCCGAATCAATGACGGCGGCCTTGGCTGCGGGACGTCAGCGGATGGACATGTTCGGCGTCATGCTCATCGCCTCCGTGACCGCCTTCGGCGGCGGCACGGTGCGTGACCTGCTGTTCGGCCACTACCCGCTGCGCTGGGTAGACGAGCCGATCTTCCTGGCCATCGTGCTGGGCGCCGCGCTGGTGACGGTGCTGGCCAGCTTCTTGATGGACTACTTCCGCACCATCTTCCTGGTGCTCGACGCAGTGGGCCTTTCCACCTTCGCCCTGCTGGGTGCCCAGGTGGCGCTGGAGCTGGGCTACCACCCCCTGATCGTCGTCGTATCCTCCGTGGTGACCGGCGTGTTCGGCGGCGTGCTGCGCGATGTTTTGTGCGACCGGGTGCCGCTGGTGTTTAGCGAGGAGCTCTACGCCTCCATCGCCATCCTCGTAGCGGTGATGTATATGGGCATGCTGCACTTCAACCTGGACGAGACCATCGGCACCCAGCTGGTCATCGTCATTTGCCTGATCTTCGCCTTCGGCCTGCGCCTGCTGGCGATCTTCTACCGCATCTCCCTGCCGGTTTTCGAATACCAGGAGCGCGAATACGTCCGCGACCCCGCCGGGCGACTGACCATGTGGGCGCTCAACAAAGCCGGGGTGCAGCGCCGTGAGATGCGCCGGCGCAGCGTTGGCGCCCCGAAGGCCCCGAGGACACCTAAGGACAAATCCGGGCAGAAGAAGCGCAAGAGGAAAAACCGGTTCGAATTGGTCGATCGGGGAGAGTACGAATACGGGGACGAGCGGGCGTCACAAAACCCGCCCGAAGAACCCCGGAACAGCGACGAGTAAGGTTACATAATATGAACCAACCTGCGAAGAAACAGCGCGTCGTCTCCGGCCTGCAGCCGACCAGCGATTCCTACCACCTGGGCAACTACTTGGGAGCAGTCAAGCAGTTTATCCAGTTGCAGGAAGACTACGAGACCTTTTACTTCATCCCCGACCAGCACGCCATCACCGTGCCCGGCTACAGCCCCAAGGATCTGCGCAAGCGCACCCTCGCGGGCGTGGCGCAGCTGCTGGCACTGGGCATCGATCCGGAGCGCTCCACCCTGTACGTGCAGTCCCACGTGCCGGAGCATGCGCAGCTGGCGTGGGTGCTGATGTGCATCACCGGTGACGGCGAGGCGCGCCGCATGACGCAGTTTAAGGACAAGTCCGCCAAGCAGGGCGGCGACAACACCACCTCCGGCCTGTACGCTTACCCGATGCTCATGGCCGCGGACATTCTGCTGTACCGCCCGCACCTGGTGCCGGTCGGCGAAGACCAGCGCCAGCACCTGGAGCTCACCCGCAACCTGGCGGAGCGCTTCAACTCCCGCTACAAGAAGACCTTCGTGGTGCCCGAGGGCTTCATCCCCGAGGGCGCGGCCAAGATCTACGACTTGCAGAACCCGACGGCCAAGATGTCGAAGTCCACGGACAACCCCAAGGGCCTGATTAACCTGCTGGACGACCCGAAGGTCTCCGCCAAGCGCATCCGCTCGGCAGTGACCGATAATGACGGCGAAATCCGTTACGACAAGGAAAACAAGCCGGGCGTATCGAACCTGCTGGTCATCCAGTCCGCGCTGGGGGATAAGAGCATCGACGAACTGGTGGAGGGCTACCAGAAGGCCGGCTCTGGCTACGGCGACCTGAAGAAGGACACAGCCGAAGTGCTGGAGGCGTTTTGCACCCCGCTGCGCCAGCGCTACGACGAGTACATGGCCGACCCCGCCGAGCTGAACCGCATCCTCGCAAATGGTGCGGACCGCGCCCGCGAGATCGCGGCGAAGACCATCGAGCAGGTCTACGAGCGCGTGGGCTTCCTGGCGGAAGTAAGGCAGTAGCGAAGCAATAACGCGGAACAAGCAACGCGAAACAGCAAAGCACGGCAGCCCCCGCCGTGCTTTACTAATGTGAAGAACTTTCAAGACGAGACGACCGGAAGGAAGGGCCGTCCCTTTGGCGACCACCGATCCTGATAAGAGCAAGCTGGATAACTATGGCGTGGAGCGATCCCGCAAGGACGATCCAGGCCCGCTGGATAAGTACCGCGACAAGTGGCCGTGGCTGGATCACGTGCTGCGGATGCAGGATCGGTACTCCGAGCAGGGCGGTAACCAGTTCGCCGCCGGCATCACCTACTTCTCGGTGATGACGATCTTCCCCCTGATGATGCTGACCTTGGCCGTGCTGGCCATGATCCTGGCGGGCAACGAGAGGCTGCTGAACGACGTCATGGACAGGGTCGCCAACATGGGCGACGGCAGCATGGGAGATGTGCTGCAGACCATCATCGAGCAGTCCATCGAACAGAGGAAGTCCGTATTCTCCATCGGTCTTCTGTTGGCCCTGTGGACCGGACTGGGCTGGATCGCCCACCTGCGCCTGGGTGTTTCCGCGATGTGGAAGGTCGACGGTACGCCTTCCGGTTTCGTCTCCGGCAAGGTAAAGGACCTGATTGGCCTGGTCGGCCTGCTGGTCTCCCTGATCGCTGCCTTCGCCATCACCACCATCGGCAACTCCGGCCTGACCACCCAGCTGCTGGATGCAGTCGGGCTGGCAGACGTGCCGGGCATCCGCTACATCACCTTCGGCGTGGCCCTGCTGGTGGCGCTGATCGCTAACTTCTGCGTGTTCTTCTGGATGATCCTCTACCTGCCGCGCACCAAGGTGCCTCGCAAGTCCGCGGTGAAGGCCGCTGTTATCGGCGCGATCCTGTTTGAGATCTTCAAGCAGTTCGCCACCATCTTCTTCTCCAACGCGCTATCCAACCCCGCCGGCGCGGCCTTCGGTCCGGTGATCGGTGTGATGGTGCTGATGTACTTCATCTGGCGCATCCTGCTGTACTGCTCCGCGTGGGCTGCGACCACGCCGGAATCCTTGGCTAACCTGCGCCCGGATGCACCGCCGGCCGCCGTTATTCGCGTGCGCCAGGAGGTGCGTGCGGGTAGTGCCGACGCCAACCGTGCCGGTCTGCTTGGCATCGGCGCAGCCGCGGGCGTGGTCGTTGGCGGATTGGTCACCAAGATCTTCAAGCGCTAGCGGCCAGCTGCGAGCGTGGGACGCGAATGCAGCTAGGATCTTTAGACATGATTGACTCTGACATCATCGCGTCCCTTCCCAAAGTAGAGCTCCACGACCACCTCGACGGTGGCGTCCGTCCCGCCACCCTGGTCGAGCTTGCCGAGAAGATCGGCTACGAGCTGCCCACCACCGACCCAGTAGAGCTGGAGAAGTGGTTCTACGAGGCGGCGAACTCCGGCGACCTGCCGACCTACCTCACCACCTTCGATCACACCACCGCCGTCATGCAGACCGCCGAGGGGCTGGTGCGCATCACCCGCGAGGCCGTCGAGGACCTGGCCGCCGATAACGTTTGCTACGCCGAGCTGCGCTACGCCCCCGAGCAGCACCAGGCCGATGGCCTTTCCCTGCAACAGGTCGTTGAGGCTACGGTGCAGGGCGTGAAGGAGGGCGAGCGCCTGGTCGCCGAGCGCGGCGGTCGCATCCACGTGCGCCTGATCCTGTGCGCCATGCGCCACGCGGATCGTTCCGAGGAGATCGCCCAGCTCACGGTGGACAACTATGGCGAGCACACCCCGGGCGAGGGGTACGTGGTGGGCTTCGACATCGCCGGCGCCGAGGATGGCTTCCCGCCGTCAAAGCACGCCGCCGCGTTCGACCTGTTGCGTAAGAACCTCGTTCCTTTCACCATTCACGCTGGTGAGGCCGCCGGTGTGGACTCTCTTCGTGACGCCCTAGCGCAGGGCGCCCGACGTATCGGCCACGGCGTGCGTGTGTACGAGGACTTTAATGCCACCATGAGCGGCATCGAGCTGGGTCCGGTCGCCCGCTTCATGCGCGACCAGCGCATTGCCCTGGAGATCTGCCCGACCTCTAATACGCAGACGGGTATCTGCGACGACGTGGCGGAGCACCCGTTTGGCCTGCTGTACGAGATGGGCTTCTTCTGCACCGTGAACACGGATAACCGCCTGGTTTCCGGCACCACGATGTCCCGCGAGTTCGAGCTGCTGGCCGAGCACTGCGACCTGGAGCTGTGGCAGCTGTTGGAGCTTACGAGCAACGCACTGCAGGTGGCGTACTGCGACGAGGGGCTGCGCGAGGACCTCGAGCGCAACGTGATCTATCCGGCCTACGCCGAGGTTGGCAACAGCCTGCCGGACGAGGCCCTGGACGCAGGCGACGCGGAGGGCACCGAGTTTTCCAACGGCATGCAACGCCTGCACGGCCACGGCCAGCCGCACGGCGCGAGTGTTGCAGCGGGTGCGGGCCAGCAGGATATTGAGCTGTCCATGGAGAACCTCAAGGCCGAGCTGGAGGAGCTGGGCCTTAGCCTGGACGATGAGGAAAGCGATGGCGAAGCAGGCGACCAAACCTCCAGCTAGACGCATCTGAATGCTTTAAGTTAGCCCGCTTAGGGTTGGGTTTTGCCCCTGTGAACTGGCAAAATGCTCTGCATGGCGAATTCTTGGGGAATTAAGTTCAACCTCCGCCGCGCAGTGGCGATGCTGGTGATTATCTGCACGGGCGCGGTGCTTGCCGCGTGCTCGGAGACCGGTGGTCGGCCGCGTGGCGGTGCGTCCGGCGACGGCGGCGGGGGAGTGGATACCCCGCGATACACCGTGGCGATGGTGAGCCACGGCGCGCCGGGCGATACCTTCTGGGATCTCGTCCGCGCAGGCGCGGAGGATGCTGCCAAGAAGAACAACCTGGAGCTCCGCTACAGCTCCTCCCCGCAGGCACCTGACCAGGCGAACCTGGTGCAGAATGCCATCGATTCCAACGTCGACGGCCTGGCCCTGACCATGCCCACCCCGGAGGCTCTGGGCCCGGCGGCGAAGCGCGCGGCGAAGGCGGACATTCCCGTGGTCGGCTTGAACTCCGGCATGGAGCACTACAAGAAGTACGACGTCAGCGCCTTCTTCGGCCAGGACGAGTCCGTCGCCGGCGAGCGCGCCGGCGAGCGCCTGTCGAAGGACGGCGCCAAGAAGGTGCTGTGCGTCATTCACGAGCAGGGCAACCCTAGCCAGGAGTCCCGCTGTGCGGGCATCAAGAAGGGCCTCGGCGGCGGTTCCGTGGAGAACCTCTACGTCAACGGCATGGATCTGACCAGCGTGCAGTCCACCGTGCAGGCCAAGCTGGCGCAGCAGAAGGACATCGACTGGGTCATGGGTCTGGTCGCCCCCGTCGCGCTGACGGCCGTGCAGGCCAAGGAGCAGGCCGGTTCCAAGGCAAAGATCTCCACCTTCGACACCAACGCGGAGCTCGTCGCCGCAATCAAGAATGGCACCATCGAGTGGGCCGTGGACCAGCAGCCTTACCTGCAGGGCTACATGGCCATCGACGCGCTCTGGCTGGCCAAGCGCAACGGGTCCACCGTGGGCGGCGGCCAGCCGGTGCTGACCGGCCCGTCGTTCGTGGATAAGTCCAACGTGGACACCATCGCGGACGCGGCCAAGGAAGGGCTGCGATGAAAGCGATGAGTATCCTTAAGCGCCCCGAGTTCACCTCGGTGCTCGGCGCGGTCCTGATCTTCACACTGTTCATGATCGTCGCCCCGTCGTTCCGCTCCCTCGATGCGTTCTCCACGGTGCTGTACGCCAGCTCCACGATGGGCATCATTTCCCTGGCCGTCGGTCTGCTGATGATCGGCGACGAGTTCGACCTCTCCTCCGGCGTGGCCGTCACCACCGCCGCACTGGCCGCCACAATGCTGAACTACAGCTTCTGGCTGAACTCCTGGGTGGGCGTATTCCTCTCCCTGCTGATCGCCCTGGCCATCGGCGCCTTCAACGGGATGATGGTGATGCGCACGGGCATTCCGTCGTTCCTCATCACCCTGGCCGCGTTCCTGATGCTGCAGGGCATCAACCTGGCCGTGACGAAGCTCGTCACCGGGCAGGTCGCCACCCCGTCGATCGCTGATATGGAGGGCTTCGAATCCGCCAAGGCTGTCTTCGCTTCCTCGATCAACATCTTCGGCGTGGAGGTCAAGACCATCGTCTTCTGGTGGCTCCTCTTCGTGGCCCTGGCCAGCGTTCTGCTGTTCAAGACACGCTTCGGCAACTGGATCTTCGCCGTCGGCGGTGATGCTGAGGCCGCCCGCGCCACCGGTGTGCCGGTACGCCGCGTGAAGGTGATCCTGTTTATGTTCGTCGGCTTCGCCGCCTGGTTCGTGGGCATGCACAATCTCTTCGCCTTCGATTCCATCCAGGCTGGCCAGGGTGTGGGCAACGAGTTCCTCTACATCATCGCCGCGGTCATCGGCGGCTGTGCCCTCACGGGTGGGCGCGGCACCGCCATCGGTACGGCCATCGGCGCGCTGATCTTCGGTATGACGAACCAGGGCATCGTCTACGCAGGTTGGAACCCGGATTGGTTCAAGTTCTTCCTGGGGGCCATGCTGCTGTTTGCGGTGCTCACCAACAACTCTGTCTCCAAGTTCACTTCGGGAGGTCGCAGCTAAATGTCTTCTTCTAATGACGCCACCCCGATTATCAGCCTCCGCAATGTGGACAAGGACTATGGCGATGTCCACGTGCTGAAGGACATTGACCTGGATATCTATCCGGGCAAGGTGACCTGCATCCTGGGCGACAATGGCGCGGGCAAGTCCACCCTCATCAAGATCCTCGCCGGCCGCCACAAGCACACCAGTGGTGAGGTTCTGGTCGACGGCGAGGAGGTCAACTTCAACGGGCCGAAGGATGCCCTGGATAAGGGCATCGCCACCGTGTACCAGGACCTGGCCGTGGTCGGACAGATGTCCGTGTGGCGGAACTTCTTCTTGGGCCAAGAGCTCACCGGGCGTTTCGGCTTGCTGCGCGCCGACGAGATGCGCCGTATCGCGGCTGAGGAGTTGGAGAAGATGGGAGTGCACCTGGACGATGTCGAGGTGCCGATCGCCAACCTTTCCGGTGGTCAGAGGCAGGTCGTGGCCATTGCTCGGGCTGTGTACTTCGGTGCGCGAGTGATCATTCTGGACGAGCCAACCGCAGCGCTGGGCGTCAAGCAATCCGGCATGGTGCTGCGCTTCATCAAGTCCGCCGCCGAAAGCGGGGTAGGCGTGGTGCTGATTACGCACAACCCCCACCATGCGTACTTGGTGGGCAGCCACTTCGTGCTGCTGAACATGGGCGAGCAGACCCTGGACGCGGATTACTCCGAGGTCACTCTGGAGCAGCTGACGTTGGAAATGGCCGGCGGGGGCGAGTTGGATTCCCTCAACCACGAACTGCGGGATTTAAGTTAAGCTAAATGCCTGTATAACGACGTTTTAAGGATGGGAGCTGACCTAAGCCGTGGCGCATTACAACCTGTACGAGTCACTTGGGATCGACCGGAACACAAGCACTCAGGGCATCGCTGAGGACATCGATAAGCGTTTGAGCACGGGTAATGCTTCCAACCCGGGCGGGGAGGACGAGCTGCAGGTGGCTCGCAAGGTGATTGCGGATCCGACGAAGCGCGGCATGTACGATGCCCGCCTGGACGATCCGAATGCCCCCGAGATCGACATTGCCGCGCTGCGTGACCTGGGTGAGATGCAGGTGCCGGCGCAGGGGCAGGCACAGCCCCAGCAGTTCCAACAGTTCCAGCAGCCCGGTCAGCCGCAGCAACCACAGCAACAGCCGCAGCAGCCCAAGCAGCCGTCCAAGCTGAAGCGCGAGTTCGCCCGTTCCTCGAAGCTGGCGCTGACCGTGGCGGCTATTGTCCCCCTTCTCGCAGTCCTGGTGTTGTTTGGGGCCTACAAGGGTGTGAGCTGGTTCTTCGGAGACGAGCGAGAGGTGAAGAACCTTTCCCAGGAGTTCCTGGATCTGCGTAAGAAGGGCGAGACCCAGATGTGGATGGACGATCACGTCGGCAAGGAATTCATGTCCGATGCCTCGGATTACTTCGACCTGGACGACGGCGGATACGAGGGCATGAATAAGGAGTTTGACGCCCTGGCTCTCCAGCCCAGAGAAGTCACCAAGAGCAACGATTTCGCCCGGTTTGTCTTGACCGAGGAGAGCGTTGACCGCTACGAGGACTTCTACCTCGTCTCCGTGGAGGACAACAATGGCAAGTTGAAGGGCCTATTGTTCTTCGGCGTGGGCAATAGCGGCCCGAAGCTGCTGAACATGAATATTCTCGACCGCTAGGGTCGGAACATCACATGAGTAATAACAACTGGAATAACTGGAACCCCAACTATCCTGCGCAGCAGGCTCCGCAGCAGAATAAGACCTCTCCGTGGGTGTATTCCATCGTTGCAATCTCCGTGGTGGCGCTGCTGGTCGCGGGCGTGCTGACGGCCACGGCAGTTATGGGGAAAGACAGCGGCGACGGTGAGGAATCGCCGGTAGCGGCGGAGACGGTGGCGTCCAAAAAGAGCAGCGAGAGCCCCGCCACGACCACCGAGCGTGAAAAGACTAGCGAAGCGGAGCCAACCCCGGAGGACGAGCCAACCCCGGAGGAGCCGCGAGGCAGTGGATCTTCCAGCCCAGAATATAGGTTGAGCAGCTATGGCTGGGAGGGCAGCCCCGCGCACTGCAATGCTGACGACCAGTGGCTGTACGCGGCCTATGGCGACGGCGATTACGTAGTGGTGTGCAAGGTCGGGGAGCACGGTGACTATTACTACCGAAGCTATGTCGGTGGCCACTCGATCGAGAAGGACGTGGACATGTCCTACGCAGACCCGAGCCGCGGCAGCTACAGCGTGCCCGTCGGGGGCGGAACTCGCATCGAGATCAATCAGAAGGACCTAAAGGTCTACGAACACGGCGAGGTGGCCAGCAACGTGACGTTCGACCAATTCTTCGTTGTTGATCGATAATGCCATTTCGGTCGCCGATTCGGCAGCGGGCTGCAATAATTAGACGAATCCTAGATAGGAATTATTCGCAGAAAAGATTGAGAGCATTCGCCATGAGCAATCAGAACCCTTATGGCCAGCCGGGACCGAACCCAGGTGGCCAGAATCCGTACTCGCAGCAGCCGAACCAGCCGCAGCCGAACCAACAGAACCAGTTTGGCCAGCCGGGGCAGCCTGGCCAGCCGAACCAGCCGGGGCAGCCTGGCCAGCCGAACCAGCCGGGGCAGGCCGGTCAGGCAATGAAGCAGGGGCTGCAGTCGCTGGCGTGGAACCAGCTGGCTGCAGGCGTGGCTGGCATCGCAGCGCTGCTGGTGCTGTTCTTCAGCTTCTTCAAGTGGGTTGGTTTTACGACTACCCTCGGCGACGACAAGTACACCGCTGGCGTGAACGGCTGGGGCATGCTCTCGGTGAGTGACAATGCCGTTAAGCAGGAGTTCGCCGAGGATTTCGGTAACACCGGCCTGGGTGTGCTCTTCATGGTCTTGACTCTGGGCTTGCTGATCGCTGCGGCGGTCATGCTGTGGCTGAAGATCCAGCCGCGTGTGGCCGTTTACCTGGGCATTGCCGGTGGGGCGTTGCATCTGATCTGGGCCATCTGGGCAATCGTTGATTTCAACGGCCCCTACAAGGAGGCAAAGGACGAGCTGGAGGCAGCCAAGTCCTCCAGCAGTGGTTACGGGTTCGCATCTGACATCACCTTGGACGGCGGGCCGAAGTTCGCGGTCTTCCTGGCAATCATCATCGCTCTGGCGATCATCGCGCTCGGCGTGCTGGCGATTGTGAAGTTCGGCCCGCTGCTGAACGTTCCGGGTAACGGAAACAACGCTCCGAACCAGTTCGGCCAGCCGGGTCAGCCTCAGCAGTTCGGCCAGCCGAACCAGCAGGGTCAGTTCGGTCAGCCAGGACAGCCACAGAACCAGCCGAATCAGCAGGGTCAGTTCGGCCAGCCAGGTAATCAGAACCCGTTTAACCAGCCGGGGCAGTAAGAACCTTTCTACATCGCAAGAGAGCTCGTCATGGTAAGCCCAGACGAGCTCTTTTGTTAGTAGCTGCCCGTGAATGACCGGAAGTGATTGATCCATGAACAATCCCAATCCCTACGGCGCGATGGGTGGAAACCCTCAGTTTGGATACGGCTACCGTCCCGGCACATGGATGCTGCTCGTCTCCGGCGGCGCCACAGCTTTAGCCTTGCTTATGTTCACTGCGAGCTTTCTCGGATGGACGGAGCTGAGGTTTAATCACGATGAAGGGATTATGAGGCTAAATGTGAACGGCTGGGGCAGGGTTGTCGTCACAGGTGCTCCGGAAGGTGCTGACGTTGTTGATTCGAAGTTCAGCAGTGCCGGAGTCGGCGTACCAGCCAATGTCGCAGCCCTGTCGCTACTGATTGTGGGTGCCGTCATGTTGTGGCAGGCGGTGAAGCCGCGTGTGGCCTCTTCCATGTTCATCGGCGCGGGCCTGGTGGGTCTAGGCTGGGCGATCTGGTCGATCATGAAGATCCAGCGAGCATTGAAGGCCATGGAGAGGGAAGAGGGTGCTCGACTGCGGGAAGAAGGCCTGGTTTTCGAGGAGGTCTTCCAAGGGAGTGCAGAAATCGGCGTTTATTTTGCAATCGCCCTTTCGTTGGCGGCCGTCTCTCTTGGTGTATTTGCGCTTTTCAAATACAACAGCCAGGCGAAGATGCCCTGGGGCTGGCCAGGGCCAGCCATCTAATTTCTAGAAGCGGGTGAAGCGCTTAATCAGGCCTTCCTCCAGGGCCTTCCAGCCCTTCGCCTCCTCGTCGAAGGGGGCGGATGGCTGTGCGTCCGACGGGGAGCCCAGCATGTAAGCCAGGTAGTTCTGCAGCTTCGGGTAGCTCAGCAGGATCTTGTTCACGCCGTCGTCGCCCGCCCAGTCCGCGGCGTCCGCCAGCAGCTCGTAGGCGCGGCCCAGCTGGTCGGTATCCACGGCGTCGAGGGACTCCGAAATGTCGTCGTGCAGGCCAGCGAAGGAGTACTGGTTCGAGTCGTGCACCGTGACCTCCAGCTCGCCGGCGTTGGCGGCGCTGACCAGGTCGCCCCAAGTATCCAGCTCTTCGAGGTCGTGATCGTGGGCGTCAATAATCCAGCGCACGAGGGCACGAGAGTTCGGGAAGGTGTTGATCTCCCCGTGGCGGCCGAGGAAGCGCGGCTTGTCGCCGACGTAGCAGCGCAGAGTGTAGACGTACTGGCCGTTCAGGCTGATGCGGATCGGATCGATGCCGGCGTCGGCCCAGATGGTCTTGTCGTAGGGATCGACGTCCTCGCCGTCGGTGGTCTTGGCCGCAGCCGCCGCCTCGGCCTCCTTTTCCTTCTGGCGCTTTTCGCGGGCCTCCTGGGCCTCGTCGATGCGCTTCTGTGCGTCCTTCACCTTTTCTTCGTCGACCTCTGGCTCGGTTAGGTGCACTTCGACGTCGTCGAGCATGCCCTTCCACCGATCTAGCACGGTGCGGCCAACGCCAGACCACTCTTCCAGGCCGTTCTGCGACTGGTAGTGGTCCGGCCCGCGGCGCACATTATCCAGAATGGAGTAGGAGTGGAACCAGTTGTTCACGCTCTTCAGCCCCAGCACATTGCCCATGGAACGCAGCAGATCGAAACCGCGGGCGACCGCGGAGGTGGATTCATAGCCCGGGCGCTGAGCCAGTTTGCGAGGCACCTCGACCAGGCTGATCTTGCCGGTGCGGGTGGGCACCACATTTGTGACCAAGTCGGACTTGAACTGCGCCCACTTGGGGTGCTCGGCCAGCTCGTTGCGCCCGCCGTCCTCGAGGAAAGCCAGGAGCTTGGCGGGGGAGTCGAAGACGAAAAGATCGTCGTCATCGCCCAGGAACCCCTGCCAGCGCTCACCCTTGACCAGCCAGTTCGGGGCCCACAGGGTGTACCAGGTGCCGCTGGTGATCTCTAACTCCACGGCAACGATGCCGTTGCCGAATGTCCTCAAGCCATTTTCTGCTGCCATGGCTGGCATTCTACTAGGTCGGTCTGGCTACGTCGGTGTTTAGTCCTGCGTCTGGTCAGCCCGCCGGTTGCGCAGCTCCGCCGTGAGCACCGCGGGCACGGTTTCCGGCATTTCGCCCAGGAACTGCGCGGCCAGATACTCGCGCGGCGGGGGAGTGCTCACGATGCGCGCCAACCCGCTGCCGTGGGATCGTCCGTTGATGAGTGGCATGTTTTTCTCCTCTGTTTGCCGATGCCGATTCGCCTACGCCGCCGTCGGCCGGTAGAAGCCCTTGAACGGCATTCCGATATTGTCTTGCCTGATGGGGTTGATCTGCACTGGATCGCCGGCCTCGATCATGTTCCCGCCGTCGACGATCATCGCCACGTGCCCGTCCCATACCGCCAGGTCGCCCGCCTGCACTTCCGCGCGCGGGATCTGTGGCCCAACCGCCTGCGCGCTTGCCGTGCGCGGCAGGTCCACCCCGGCCTGCTGGTAGGCCCACTGCACCAGGCCGCTGCAATCCAGCCCCTTGCCCGGCACCGTCCCGCCCCACTGATACGGGGTGCCCAGGGCCGTCTTCGCCGCGGCTACCGCCTTGTGTGCCTGGTCCGTCGGTGCGCCCGGCGCGCTGTTGCTATCTTGTGACGCCGGCGCCGCAACCTCTGCCGTGTCCGGATTCCTGGCAGGCAACCGCTCGGGGATCTGTTCCTTCTTCACCTCGTGCACGTCCAGGGTCAACCCGCGCAGCTCCTCCTCTAGAGTGTGCATGCGATCTTCCGCCCGCCCGACGTGTCGCAACACCACCGGCATCGCCGCGCCGAGGCCATTAACCAAGCCCAGCGGGCCGGCCATGCCGCTGGTGGCCACCGCCTGGCCGACTTCCCGCACGCAGTCGTCGAAGATGACGCTCAAATCCCCGATTGCCCGCTCTACGGCCTGGGCGGCCTGCCCCGCCAACTTGTCCAGTGCGCCGCCTGCACCTAAGGCCTGGGAAACGACCTTGGCCACCGAGTCCAGGGAACCGTGGACGTTATCGCCCGCCCGTCCCTGCAGGGCGGAGGCCGCCAGATTCCCCAGATCCTGCAGGCCCCTTACCCCAGAGACGCTGGCGCTGAGGCCGGGACTAAAGGGCGAGGGGATCGCCGCGGCCAGTGGGGCCACGAGGCTCGCTATGTCCAGCACCTCAGACCTCCCTCAACCCGCTGAAGGCATGGGAGTACTCGCCCTCGTGCCCGTTTAGTCCGCGATGCACGCTCCCGAGCGCAAACGTGGCGTCATTAAAGTAGCTTTCCGCATCCCGCAACAACCCATCGTGGGCGTCCCGCGCCGTCGACAGCGCCCGCAGAAAATCCTTGAGCGCCGGCGGCGCCACCATACCCACGGCACCGTGCAGTGGCGCGACCTTTCCCTGTAGCGCCGTACTCACATCCTGCGTGCGCCCCTTTAGCCGCCCCACCAGTTCCGAATCGGCCGTTAACGCATCCCCTGAAAGCATGAAACCCTCCCCCAAAAACACTCTGCAGTTTCTTTAGACTCCGCCGCAGCCCGAAAGGTTCAATCGCGAATCAACTAGAGTGGGGAACCATGGAAATTCAGGTGGTTAATCATCCGCTCGTCGCCTCCCGGCTCAGCATCATGCGCGACAAGAACAGTGACAACGCACAGTTCCGCGCCGCTTTGTCCGACCTGGGGGCCATGCTGATCTACGAGGCCTCGGCGGACCTGGTGGTCGAACACTTCGAGCTCGAAACCCCCGTCGCCACCACCACGGGCACGCGGCTGGAAAAGCCCCCGATCATCGTGCCCGTCATCCGCGCCGGCCTGGGCATGATCGACCCGGCGCTGTCCATGATCCCCGACGCACAGGTCGGCTTCATCGGCATGGCCCGCGACGAAACCACCCACGAGCCCGTGCCCTACCTGGAGGCGCTGCCGGACGACCTCAGCGACCAGCCGGTGTTCCTGGTCGACCCGATGCTCGCCACCGGCGGCTCGCTGCTGCACGCCATCCGCCTGCTGGAGGATCGCGGCGCCAACGACATCACCTGCGTGTGCATGGTCTCCGCCCAGCCGGGCGTGGATGCGCTGGTGGAGGCCAACGTGAGCGTGCGCCGACTCTTCACCGCCACCATCGACCCCAGCCTGAACGAGGACGCGTACATCGTCCCCGGCCTGGGCGATGCCGGCGACCGCCTATACGGCCCCCGAAACATCGACCTTTAGGCGCTCCAGCAGCGCCTCCACGGCCTGTGCATCCGCCCCTGGCACCGCGCTGACCTCCAGGTAGAACTTCGCCTTCGGCTCGGTGCCGGACGCGCGGGCGACCACGCGCAGCCCCATGTCCCCGGAAGTGCCCACCAGCCGCACGCCGTCGGTGCGGTTGCCCGCGGAATCCTCGATCGGCCCGGCCTGCATGGCCGCACCCGCGAGCTCTGCCGGTGGGTTGTCCGCCCAGCGCGCGATCAGCTCCTGCGCTTGCTCCGCACTGTCGAAACGTGCGCTGACCTGCGCGGTCCTGAACACCCCATAGGTGGCCTCGATGTCGTCCAGCTCGGCAGCCAGATCCGTCTCGGCCGCCCACGCCGCCGCGATCAGCGCCGTCGCAATGCCATCCTTATCCGCCACGATGTGCGGCGCGGGCGCGGTGCCGATCGCCTCCTCGTAGGCAAAAGCCAGCTCACCCGGCCGACCGTCGGCAGCGCGCGCCAGGTTCTTAAAGCCAGTCAGCGTCTCCACGTAGTCCCAGCCCTCGGCGCGCGCCATGCGCCCCAGCAGCTGCGAACTGACCACCGTTGTCGCCACTACAGGCTTTTTCTTTGTGGACGCCCCCACGCCCGCCAGCACCCGGCGCGCCAGCAAGGGGCCGGCCTCGTCCCCGCGCAGCATGTGGTATTCGCCATCCGCGCGCTTCAACCCCAGCATGCAGCGGTCTGCATCCGGATCCAGGGCGATCAGCAGGTCCGCGTCGATGGCGCGGGCTTCCTCCAGCAGCGCGTCGGTGGCACCCGGCTCCTCCGGATTGGGGAAGTCCACCGTCGGGAAGGTCGGGTCCGGCCAGCGCTGCGAGGCCACCGCGTGCACGTTGCCGAAGCCGTTCTCGCGCAAGGCCCATTCCAGGGCGTTGCCGCCCACGCCGTGCATGGGGGTGTAGAGGATCTTCAGCTTCCGCCGCGGCGCCAGCTCCGCCTGGCGGCCGGTGGCCACCAGGGTGCCCAGCTCGGTGACGTAGCCGGAGACCACGGACAGGTCTACAGACTTCGCCTCGGAACGGGGGATCTTCGCCGCGTCGGTGGGCTGGGCGGCAATGTGCTCCTCGATCTGCCGGTCGGCGGGGGAGACCAGCTGTGCGCCGCCGTCCAGGTACAGCTTGTAGCCGTTGTCCTGCGCCGGGTTGTGCGAGGCGGTGATTTGCACGCCCACATCCATTTGCCGGGAGCGTACCAGCCACGCCAACACTGGGGTGGGGGAGGGCTCCGCGATGAGGGTCACGTCGAAGCCTGCACCCGCGAAAGTTTCCGCCGTGGCGCGGGCTAGGGCGTGGGAGGCGTAGCGGGCGTCATAGCCCACAGCCGCACGAAAAACCCCGTCGGCGCGCAAGGGGCGCTTCCGTTCCTTGAGCCACGCAGCCACACCGGCCGTGGCGCGGGTGGCGGTGCCGACGTTCATCTCGTCTGGCCCGGGACCGATCTTGGCGCGCAGGCCGGCGGTGCCGAACTTCAACTGGCTCATAGGTTGTTCACCAGCTCGCCGAGCAGCTTGCCCATGTCGTTGGCGGCTTCCTTGCCCGCCTGCAGAACCTCCTCGTGGTTCAGAGCCTCGCCGGTAACCCCCGCCGCCAGGTTCGTGACCAGCGAGATCCCCAGCACGTCCACGTCCGCCTCGCGCGCGGCGATCGTCTCGTAGACCGTGGACATGCCCACCAGGCCCGCGCCCAGGGTGCGCAGCATGTGGATCTCCGCCGGGGTTTCGTACTGCGGGCCGGGCATCATCGCGTACACGGCCTCGCGCATGCCGGGGCGCAGCTTCTGCACCTTGGCGCGCAGCTCGGGGCTGTAGGCATCCACCAGGTTCACAAAGTTCGCGCCCGTCAGGGGTGTCTTGGCGGTGAAGTTAATGTGATCGGCGATCAGCACCGGCTCGCCCACGGTCATGCCCTCGGTCAGGCCACCTGCGGCGTTGGTCAGCACGATCGTCTGCACGCCCGCGGCTGCTGCGGTGCGAACCGCATGGGCGGTGCGCCACAGCTCGTGGCCCTCGTAGGCGTGGGTGCGGCCCAGCAGCACCAGCACGTTACGTCCACCGATCTGCGCGCTGCGGACCGTGCCGCCGTGCCCCTGCGCGGTCGGCGCCAGGAAACCCGGCAGCTCCGACATTGGGAACTCCTGCAGGTCTTCCGCGCCTTCGCACAGCACATCGGCGGC
Source organism: Corynebacterium evansiae (assembly GCF_027570065.1). Taxonomy (NCBI): domain Bacteria; kingdom Bacillati; phylum Actinomycetota; class Actinomycetes; order Mycobacteriales; family Corynebacteriaceae; genus Corynebacterium; species Corynebacterium evansiae. The sequence goes on from NZ_JAKMUT010000001.1 coordinate 352,837, forward strand.
GGGGCGCCACCCCGAGCCGAGTACTACGGCACAGTCGTAGGAATCGAGGCCGGTGCGCTCTTTCAGCGCCGCCGCAGCCTCTGCGGCCAATTCATAAGGATTTGGGGAAGCAGTCATGCCAACCAAGAATACCGCAGGCGCTAGACTAGACAGGTCAGTAAAAGTGAGAGGGACGTGAGTATTCAAGTGCAAGACGGCACACAGGAACGCGCGCAGGAAAGCAGCACCCATTCTGTCGCCCAGTTCGTGCAGAACTGGACGCGGGACAACGCACAGCGGGTCATCGACTGGCGCCGTCACCTGCACCGCAACCCCGAGCTGTCGCACATGGAGACGGAGACCACCCGCTTCCTGGCTGCCGAGCTCGAGCGCGCCGGGCTGCAACCTGTGGCTCTGCCCTCCACGGGCCTGATCGCCGACATTGGCCCCGTCGGCGCGCCCCGCATCGCCTTCCGCGGTGACATCGACGCGCTGCCGTTGCAGGAGGTCACAGGCCTCGATTACGCCTCCGAGGTGCCGGGGGTCATGCACGCCTGCGGTCACGACATCCACACCACGATCGTGCTGGGGCTGGCCGTCGCCCTCGCCGACTTTGTTGACGCCCACGGGGAGGATGCCCTGGGGGTTCAGGTTCGCTTTATCTTCCAGCCCGCCGAGGAAGTCATGGACGGCGGCGCGGTGGACGTCATCGAAGCCGGAGCGCTTCATGGCGTGTCCCGCATCTTTGCCGTCCACTGCGAGCCGAAGCTGCGCACCGGCGAGATCGGCGTGCGCACCGGTGCGATCACCTCCGCCAGCGACGTGGTGGAGATCATCCTGCGCGGCCACGGCGGCCACACCTCCCGTCCGCACCTGGCGGCGGATCTGGTGTACACCGCAGGCCTCATCGCCTCGCAGCTGCCGGGCCTGCTGTCCCGCACCGTAGACCCGCGCACCGGCACGGTGCTGACCTTCGGCGCGATCAACGGCGGCTCCACGTTCAACGCAATTCCGCAGGAGGTCCGCCTGCTCGGTACGTTCCGCACCGCGGAGGTTGGAGTGTGGCGTCGTGGCGAAGAAACCTTGCGAGAACTCCTAGAGCACCTGGTGGCACCCACCGGAGCAGAGCTCGAGCTGCGTTACACCAAGGGCGTGCCGCCGGTGATGAACGACGATGTTTCCACCGCCGCACTCGCGCAGGCCGTCAAGGACGTGGATCCGAACGCGCTGAAGGAGGCCCCGCAATCCACCGGCGGCGAGGACTTCAGCTGGTACCTGGAGCACGTGCCGGGCTCCATGGCGCGCCTGGGCGCGTGGACTGGCAAGGGGGAGAGGCCCGACCTGCACCAGCCGGACATCGTGTTCGACGAGCGCGCCTTGGGTATCGGCATCCGCCTGTTCGCCGGGGTTATTGACCAGTTCCGTTAAGGCGCTTCTGCGCGAACTTCATCGCGCTGCTGGTCAGCTGGTGGGTGCGCTGCTTGCGCTCGAATTTCCACTGCGCCTGCTGGGCGCGCTGCTGCATCTTCAGCTCCCGGAAGCGCTGGCGTTCCAACTGCTCCGGGCTGGGCTCGTACCAGGCTCTCGGGCCGACCTTCATGACGTAAAGCAGCACGAAAACCAGCGGGATTAGTCGCAGCAGGATGGCGGAGTTCGCCCACACGCCATTGAAGAGCATGGCCAGGGCGCTGCTGCCGATCACGGTGCTGAGCAGCAAGCCCAGACGCACGTTCCTGCCGCTGCGGTATTGGCGATCGACCTCGTGGGCGGAGTAGTAGGGAACGAGCTCGCGCGAAGCCTCCAGCGGTGGGAGGTCGGTGAATAACTGCGCGAGCTCGCGCTCGGAGCGGGACGTGGTGGCCTGCTGCACGCGCTCCTCGTACTCGGACATGGTGAGCCGACCGTCGGCGAAGTGCTCACCGAGCGCGCTGATAGCGTCGCTACGGTCGACATCGGAGATGCGGATTTCACGGCGGGACGGTTCGTTCATACCTCTAAAGGTAGCACCCGGAGCCTAATCCTCGGTCCAGTTGAACGTCCGCTCCACGGCGCGCTTCCACTTGTCGTAGGCGATCTTGCGCTCCTCCGGGTCGCCCTTGGGGAAGTAGGTCTTTTCCTCCTGCCAGAGGGAAACCAGCTCGTCGAGGTCCCGGTAGAAGCCCACGGCCAGGCCGGCGGCGTAGGCCGCTCCGAGGGCGGTGGTCTCCGAGACCTCCGGCACCGTCACTGGCACCTCCAGCTGGTCGGCCTGGAACTGCATCAGCAGCGAGTTGACCACCATGCCACCGTCGACGCGCAGGTTCTTCAGATCCACCTGCGAGTCCGCGTTCATGGCCTCAACGACCTCGCGGGTCTGGAAGGCCGTGGCCTCCAGCGCGGCGCGGGCAATATGCGCCTTCGTCACGTAGCGGGTCAGCCCCGCGATGATGCCGCGGGCCTCGGGGCGCCAGTGCGGCGCCAGCAGCCCGCTGAAGGCCGGCACGATGTAGCAACCGCCGTTATCGTCCACGCTGCGAGCCAGCGGCTCGATGTCGTCGGCGGTATCGAAGAACCCCAGGTTGTCGCGCAGCCACTGCACCAGGGAGCCGGTGACGGCGATGGAGCCCTCCAGCGCGTACACGGCGGGCTGGTTGCCAAGCCGGTAGGCGACGGTGGTGATCAGCCCGTGCTCGGACCACTGCGGCTCGGTGCCGGTGTTCATCAGCAGGAAGTTGCCAGTGCCGTAGGTGTTCTTCGCCTCGCCCTGGTTAAAGCACACCTGGCCGAAGGCTGCGGCCTGCTGGTCGCCCAGGATGCCCGCGATCGGCACCCCCTGCACCGGTCCGCTGCGGCGAACCTTCCCAACCACCTCGGAGGAGCTGACGATCTCCGGCAGCATGGATTCCGGCACGCCGAACAGCTCGCACAGCTCTGGATCCCACGTCTGCGTTCGTAGGTCCATCAGCATGGTGCGTGAGGCATTGGTGACGTCCGTGACATGTCGGGCATTGCCGCTGCGGCCCGCCTTGGACTTCTTGTGTGAGCGACGGGTGAGCTCCCAGATCAGCCACGAGTCGATAGTGCCGAAGGCCAGCTCCCCGCGCTCTGCCTTCTCGCGGGCGCCGTCGACGTTGTCCAGGATCCATTGGATCTTCGGCCCGGCGAAGTAGGTAGAGGCGTTCAGGCCGGTGCGCTCGAAGATCATGTCCTTTTGCTCTTCGCTCAAGGAGCTCACGATCTTGTCGGTGCGCGTGTCCTGCCACACGATGGCGTTGTAGATGGGCTTGCCGGTAGCGCGATCCCAGACGACGGTCGTTTCGCGCTGGTTGGTGATGCCCACCGCGGCGAACTCTTCTACCGGAATGTCGTGGGAGGCCGCAGCGTCCGCCATCACGCGGCGGGTGTTGCGCCGGATCTCCTCCGGGTCGTGCTCCACCCAGCCGGGGCGGGGGAAGATCTGCTGGTGCTCCATGTGGCTGGAGCTGATGATCTTGCCGTGCGCGTCAAAAATGATGCAGCGGGTAGATGTGGTCCCCTGGTCGAGCGCCAATACGTAGCCCCGCTTGGAGCTTTTCCACTTAGCCAAGGTCCCGGTCAGCTGGTTCGTAAGGTTTTCTACCACTCAGTCTTCTGTGTCCTCTGTGTCCTCTGCGTCCTCTGCGTCCGCTGCGCTATCGGCATCATCAGCGGCCCGCTTACGCTGGTTCGCAAACGCCGCCAGAATCAGAATCGCTACGCCCGCAGCGCCGCACAGCATCGTCACCCACCGCAGTGCCTGCAGGGTGCCGGAGGAGTACTTGGAGATGTAGATGTTGCCCTGGTCGCAGGTGTACTTGGCGCCCTCGATGTCCTCGGTGAACTTGATCGAGGTGTACACGCCCTTGTTCTTCGTCAAGGGCAGGGACACGTCGGAGATCTCCAGGTCATCCTGGCTGAACTTTAGATCCGCGGCCTCGATACGGTCGACGAGCTGCTTGCCCTCCTTATCGACCAGGGTGCACTCCTTCGCGGTCAGGGCGTCCTCGTCGGCCAGTAGGTAGTACTCCTTGCCGGCCTGTACGTCGTAGCCCTTGCCGAAGTCCTTCACACCCACCAGCGAAACGATAGCGGTGATTACGGCGACGATCAGCAGTCCAAGGCCGAGGAAGATCATGCCCTTCGGCGTCTTCCTTTCGAAGCTGTTAGCCTGCTCAGCGGTAGTTTCAGTCATGGGGGTGCGTTTCCTGTCTTGTCTATTCGTTCTCAGTAGAGCTGTCGTCCTTCAGCTCCATAAGTGCCTGATTCTTGGTGACGCCATCGCCGCCTCCGACGCTCAAGGACTGCACCACACCGGACTTGTGTGCCTTGACGGCGTTCTCCATCTTCATTGCCTCGAGCACCAGCAGCACGTCACCCTCGGCCACTTCGTCGCCTTCCGCGACCTCCACCTTGATCACGGTGCCCTGCATCGGGGCGGCCACCGTGTCGCCGGTGATGGCGATGTCCGCGGCATTCGCGCGGCGCTTCTTCGCGCGGCTTACCGAGCCGCGGCCCGCCAGGATCTCGCCCGGCACCAGCACCTCTACGCGGCGCCCGTCGACCTCCACGACCAGCTTCTCCTTCGGCAGCTCGCCCTCGGCAGCGGCCGCGAGTGGCTCCTCGTAGGCGGGCAGCTGGTTGTCCCATTCCTCTTCGATCCACCGGGTGTACACGCGGTAGTTGCCGTCTTCGGCGACGAAGGCCGGGTCGGTCAGCGCGGCCTGGTGGAAGGGGATCACGGTCGGGATGCCCTCGACCTCGTACTCTTCCAGCGCCCGCAGGGAACGTTGGATCGCCTCGGTACGGTCGGCGCCGGTGACGATGAGCTTGGCCAGCATGGAGTCGAACTGGCCGCCGACCACCGCGCCGGTTTCGATGCCGGAGTCCATGCGCACGCCGGGACCGGCGGGCTCGCGGTAGGTCTGGATGCGGCCCGGGGCCGGCATGAAGTTGTTCGTCGGGTCCTCGCCGTTGACGCGGAACTCGATGGAGTGGCCGACAATTTCCGGATCCTCGGTGCGGGATAGCTCTTCGCCGCGGGCGATGCGGAACTGCTCGCGCACCAGGTCCCAGCCGGTGACCTGCTCGGTGACGGGGTGCTCCACCTGCAGGCGGGTGTTGACCTCCAGGAAGCTGATCAGCCCGTCGGAGCCCACCAGGTACTCCACAGTGCCCGCGCCGTAGTAGCCGGCCTCGCGGCAGATGGCCTTGGCGGAGGAGTAGATGCGTTCGTTCTGCTCGTCGCTCAAGAACGGCGCGGGGGCCTCCTCGATGAGCTTCTGGAAGCGCCGCTGGGCGGAGCAATCGCGGGTGGAGGCGACGACGACGTTGCCGTGCTTATCGGCCACGACCTGCGCCTCGACGTGGCGGGCGCGGTCCAGGTAGCGCTCCACGAAGCACTCTCCACGGCCGAAGGCGGTGATGGCCTCGCGGGTTGCGGACTCAAAGAGATCCGGGATCTCGTCCATCGTGTAGGCGACCTTCATGCCGCGCCCACCACCGCCGAAGGCGGCCTTGATGGCGATCGGAAGTCCGTGGCGCTCTGCAAAGGCGGTGACCTCTGCGGCATCCGCGACGGGTTCCTTAGTGCCCGGAGTCATAGGGGCGTCAACACTAAGAGCAATGTTTCGCGCAGTGACCTTATCGCCGAGTTTGCGAATGGCCTCCGGCGGCGGGCCGATCCAGTTCAGCCCCGCATCCACGACCGCCTGGGCGAAGTCCGCGTTCTCCGACAGGAAGCCGTAGCCCGGGTGGATCGCGTCGGCGCCGGACTTGCGCGCGGCACCGATGATCTTCTCGATGTCCAGGTAGGTCTCCGCCGAGGTCTGGCCGCCGAGAGCCAGCGCTTCGTCGGCCATGCGTACGAAGGGTGCCTCTGCATCCGGGTCCGCGTACACGGCGACGGTAGCGATGCCCTCGTCGCGCGCAGCCCGGATGACGCGCACTGCGATCTCGCCACGGTTGGCGATCAGTACCTTCGTCAAGTCAGCGGCGGTGCTGGAAGTCACGGACAATCCTTTCGGGTTATTAGTTAGGGGTTAGTTAATGAGGCTACACTCCCCGGTTAGGCGCGTTCGATGGGCACGCGCATCATGTTTCCCCATTCGATCCACGAGCCATCGTAAACCCGCACATTTTCCCACCCCAAGAGGAAGCGCAGCACGAACCACTCGAGCGCGGCCCGGGCACCGTTGTTGCAATAAACAACGGTCTCACGGTGAGGGTCCAGCTCCAGCTCGGCATGGATGGCCTCGATGGCCTCGGCGGGGCGGAAGCGCGAGTTGGCCAGCAGTGAGGAGTCGGCGCGCAGGTTCTTGGCCCCCGGCACGTGCCCGTTGCGGCGGATAGGGTAGCCGGGCAGGGTTACTTCGCCGGTGTACTCCTCGGCATTGCGCAGGTCGATCACCTGGGTGCCGTCGAACTTCGTGCGCAGCTCGTCGACGAAGATGCGGTGGGTGTGGTCGTTTCGGTGGGAAGGAACTGAGTAGACGGGGCGCGGCGAAACCTCGTCGACGGCATAGGAAATCTCGCGTTCCTCTTGCATCCAGGCGTCTCGCCCGCCGTCCAGGATCCGCACATCCGGGTGGCCGAAAAGTTCGAAGACCCACAGCGCGTACACGGCCCACAGGTTGGCGTGGTCGCCGTAGAACACCACCGTGTCCTCCCGGGAGATGCCCAGGCGCCCCATGAGTTCCTCGAACTCCTTTGGTCCGATAAGGTCGCGCCACACCGGATCCGAGAGGTCTTCGTACCACTTCAGGCGCACGGCAGAGGGAATGTGACCAATATCGTATAAAAGCGAATCTGCGTCCACCTCGACGACCTTGAGGCCGGGAGTCCCCAGTTTTGCGCCGAGCCAAGCGTTCGTGACCAGCTTGTTTGGTTGTGCGTACTGCTTGAGCTGAGGGCTGGGGTCGAATTCGATTCCCATGAAACACCTGCCTTTCGATCGATTGAGAGTCTAGCGCCTTCTTGCCAGCCTTTCTCACACTGCCGCCCGGGCTGGCTCGCCATAGAATTAAAGGTGTTGGCTAAACGTGGCCACGCGCACTGCATTTTTTACTTCCAGAGCTAGGGGAAACCGTGCACAAGAGCATTGTTGTCTTTGAGGTTCAGGGCGGAAACGACAAGGGTGAGGACGGCCACCGCCGCGACACCATGCCCATCGTCGAGGCCATCCGCGAGAAGGGCTGGGGCGCCGAGGTTGTTTACTTCGACCCGGAGAAGGCCAGCGAGATCTACGAAGACGTTGCCGCTAAGTACGACGCTTACATCTCCCGCGTCAACCCGGGCCACATCCCCGGCGGCGAAAAGGGCTACTTCGACATGCTGACCAAGCTGACCGAGGAGGCCGGCCTGGTGGGCATGTCCACTCCGGCTGAGATGATGGCCTACGGCGCGAAGGATGCGCTGGTGAAGCTGAACGACACCGACCTGGTGCCGGACGACACCGCCGCCTACTACGACGTCGACTCCTTCCACAAGACTTTCCCCACCTCCCTGTCCTACGGTGAGCGCGTGCTGAAGCAGAACCGCGGCTCCACCGGCTCCGGCATCTGGCGCGTGCAGCTGGAGGACAAGCAGCTGGCCGAGTCCATCGAGCCGGGCACGGCTCTGCCCCTGGATACGAAGCTGAAGTGCACCGAGGCAGTCGACAACCACACGGAGGTCCGCGAGCTGGGCGAGTTCATGGACTTCTGCGACCAGTACATCGTCGGCGACAACGGCATGCTGGTGGACATGCGCTTCATGCCGCGCATCGTCGAGGGCGAGATCCGCATTCTGCTGGTCGGTCCGCACCCGGTGTTCGTGGTTCACAAGAAGCCGGCCGAGGGCGGCGATGCGTTCTCCGCAACCCTGTTCTCCGGTGCGAAGTACACCTACCAGAAGCCGGAGGAGTGGCAGGACCTGGTGGACATGTTCGCCGCTGCTCGCCCGGTCATCGCTGAGAAGCTGGGTGGCGACAACATCCCGCTGATCTGGACCGCCGACTTTATGCTGGCCGATGACGATGAGACCGGCGAGGACACCTACGTCCTGGGCGAGATCAACTGCTCCTGCGTGGGCTTCACCTCCGAGCTGGACATGGGCATCCAGCAGCTGGTTGCCGAGGAGGCCATCAAGCGCGTGGAGGCAAAGCACGCTTAAGCGCGTCAGCGCAACACTGACGTTTTGGCGTCAAAAAATATTTGTTTAACTACATAACCCGTCGCGGGGCGTTAGAGTGAGGCGCATCACAGCCTCAATTCCCGAAAGGATCTAACCCCCGCGATGATTAACCACGACGTTCGCGTCCACCCCTCTGCCGACGACTTTCCGCAGGAAGAACACCTCGCATGGAAGGTCGCGCAGGTCGCCGCCGACCCGGTCGAGGTGCCGCAAGACACCGCGGACATGGTGGTCAACCGCATTATCGACAACGCGGCCGTCGCTGCCGCTTCCATCCTGCGCCGCCCAGTAACTTCGGCGCGCACCCAGGCGTTGTGCCACACCGGGCCCAGCGCCGTTTTTGGTACTGACGCCACCGTCTCCCCCGAATGGGCCGCTTGGGCCAACGGCGTAGCGGTGCGAGAGCTGGATTTTCACGATACTTTCCTGGCTGCTGAGTACTCTCACCCCGGTGACAACATCCCGCCGATCCTGGCCGTAGCGCAGGCGCGCGGGCTGGGCGGGCGCGACCTGATCCGCGGCATCGCCACCGGCTACGAGATCCAGGTGGATCTGGTCAAGGGTATCTCCCTTCACAAGCACAAGATCGACCACGTCGCACACTTGGGGCCGTCCGCGGCCGCGGGAATCGGCACGCTGCTGCGGCTGGACCCGCAGGTGATCTACCAGGCTGTCGGACAGGCGCTGCACACCACGACGGCTACGCGTCAGTCCCGCAAGGGGCTCATCAGCTCCTGGAAGGCCCACGCACCTGCCTTCGCCGGGAAGATGGCGGTGGAGGCCGTGGACCGCGCCATGCGCGGCGAGGGCGCCCCGGCCCCGATCTGGGAGGGCGAGGACGGCGTGATCGCCTGGCTGCTGGACGGCCCGGACGCCCACTACGTCGTACCCCTGCCGGAGGCGGGGGAGCCCAAGCGGGCGATCCTGGATACCTACACCAAGGAGCACTCCGCGGAGTACCAGTCCCAGGCGCCAATCGACCTGGCCCGCCGCATGCGGGACAAGATCGGGGACCTAAGCCAGGTGGAAAGCATCGTGCTGCACACCAGCCACCACACCCACTATGTGATCGGCACCGGCTCGAACGATCCGCAGAAGTTCGATCCAAAGGCTTCGCGCGAGACGCTGGACCACTCCGTGATGTACATCTTCGCCGTCGCCCTCGAAGACGGCGAGTGGCACCACGAGCGCTCCTACGCCCCCGAGCGCGCCCAGCGCCCGGAGACCGTGGAGCTGTGGCACAAGATCTCCACTGTGGAGGATCCGGAGTGGACCCGCCGCTACCACTCCACCGACCCGGCCGAGAAGGCCTTCGGCTGCAAGGCAGTAGTCACCCTGCGCGACGGCACCGAGATCGTCGACGAGCTGGCCGTGGCCGACGCCCACCCGCTGGGCGCCCGCCCCTTCGGCCGCGCCGACTACATCAACAAGTTCCGCACCCTGGCCGAGGGCGTGGTGGACGAGGCGGAGCAGGATCGCTTCCTCGCCGTCGCCGAGGCCACCGCGGACCTGGCCCCAGGCGAGCTCGGCCAGCTGAACCTCGTGGTCAGCGACGACGTGCTGGCACGCGCACCACAGATCCCCGGCGGCATCTTCTAACCCGAAAGGACCACTCACCATGACTAAGCCGATCAAGGTTTCCAACGCACCCTTCGACCGCGGACGCACCAACTTCACCACGCCCCGCGCCCAGTCCAGCAAGACCTCCAACGTCACCGGCACCGACAAGAACATCAACAAGGGCCTCAACGGCGTGGTGGTGGACACGTCCGGTGTCTCGAAGGTGAACCCGGAGACCAACTCCCTGACCTACCGGGGCTACCCCGTTCAGGAGCTGGCCGAGCACTGCACCTTCGAGGACGTGGCCTACCTGCTCTGGAACGGCGAATTGCCGGACTTCCGCGAGCTGGAGCAGTTCCGCCAGCGCGAGCGCGCCCTGCGCCCCATCGACCGCAGCATGCTGGACCTCATCAACTCCCTGCCCAAGACCGCCCACCCCATGGACGTGCTGCGCACGGCGGTCAGTGTGTTCGGCACGGAGGACCTCAACGCGGACGATCGCAGCCCCGACGCGGTGCGCCGCACCGGGCTGACGCTGCTGGCCAAGCTGCCGACGATCATCGCCTACGACCTGCGCCGCCGCAAGAACCTGGATTACATCCCGCCGTCCCGCGACCGCGATATCGCCGAGAACTTCCTCTACATGTGCTTCGGCGACGAGGAGGGCAGCCCCGCCAACAACCGCGACGATGTCGAGGCCTTCGACCAGTCCCTCACCCTGTACGCGGAGCACGGCTTCAACGCCTCCACCTTCACCGGCCGCGTGATCAGCTCCACCATGAGCGACGTCTACTCCGCAGTCACCGGCGCCATCGGCGCCCTCAAGGGTCCGCTGCACGGTGGCGCGAACGAGGCCGTGATGCACAACTTCCTGGCCGTCGAGGACCCGGCAGCCGCCGAGCAGTGGGTGCTGGACCAGTGCGACGCGAAGAACAAGATCATGGGCTTCGGCCACCGCGTGTACAAGAAGGGCGATTCGCGCGTGCCCACCATGGAGGCCGCCATGCGCCGCACCGCCGCCAACCACGACGGCCAGCGCTGGGTGGAGATGTACGACAACATGCAGAAGGCCATGGACCAGCGCACCGGCATCCAGCCGAACCTGGATTTCCCGGCGGGCCCGACCTACTACATGCTGGGCATCGACATCCCGTTCTTCACCCCGATCTTCGTCATGGCCCGCGTCGTCGGCTGGACCGCCCACATCGTGGAGCAAAACGAGGACAACGCCCTGATCCGCCCGCTTTCCAGCTACGTCGGCCCCGAGCAGCGCTCCGTCAAGGCTGATTAGCCCCAGAGGTCGGAGAAGTCGTAGCCGAAGTGAGCAAGCCCCCGCCGCAGGGCGGGTAGCGATAGGCCAATCACGGCCGACGGGTGCCCGTCGATGCTCTCGATGAACCAGCCGCCGAGCGCTTCCAGGGTGAAGGCGCCGGCACATTTCAGCGGCTCGCCGGTGGCGGCGTACGCCTCGATCGCCCGATCGGAGACATCGGCGAACTGGATCTGCGTGGCCACGGCTTCCTCGTAGATCTGGCCCGTGGTGGCGTCAAAAAGCGCATGTCCGGTGACTAGCTCTGCGCGCTTCCCGCGCTGCTGGCGCCACCGCCGCACCGTCTCCTCGCGCGTGTGCGGCTTGCCCTGCAGCTCGCCGTCGATCAGCAGCATGCTGTCGCCGCCCAGCACCAACTCGCCGTCTACCGCCCGCGCCTTCGCAGTGGCCAGGTGCTGCACGTACTGCGCCGGGGTGGGGTTCACCAGCTCCGCGACGGCGGCCTCCTCGTCCACGCCGGGGGAGACCTTGCGCGGGAATACCCCGGCGGCGTTCAGCACCTTCTCGCGCGCCGGCGAGGTGCTGGCCAATGTCAGCTGCATGCCCTAGCCCCGCGGCATCCGCGGGTTGCGGAACGCGCCGGGGCTGCTGTGACGCAGCTCGCGGCCGTAGTGCCCGCGCGTATCCGGCTTCGCGTTGCGCAGCGCCTCGGCCTCTTTGGCCAGGTCGTCGACGATGAGCTGCAGCGCCCGGGTCTCTACCTCGTCCGGGTTGCCCTTGATCACCTGAAAGTCAGTCACGCGCTTCCTCCTAGAACGGCAGGTTGTCGTGCTTGCGCGGGTAGCCGTCCTCGGCCTTGCGCTCCACCAGGCGCAGGCCGTCGACGATGCGTGCGCGGGTCTCGCGCGGCGGGATCACCGCGTCCACCAGGCCTCGCTCCGCGGCGGAGTAAGGCTCCGCCTGGTAGCTGTCGTCCTGCGCGATCTGCGCGGTCGGCCATGCGTACACCAGGTCGGTGCCCAGGCGCTTCGCCCCCAGGGAAAGGTAGGCGTCGCCGAAGGCCTTGCGGGTGACCACGGCGATCTTGCCGACGCTCGCCGCTGCCGTCACTCCGATCAGCTTCGCGGTGCGGCGGAACAGCACGTCCGGTGCGTAGCCCGCCGAGTCCACGAAGGTCACCAGCGGCACGTTGAAAGCGTCGCAGAAGCGGATGAAGCGCGCTGCCTTCTCGGCCGCCGCGTCGTCGATCATTCCTGCTTGTTGTTCGGGCTGGTTCGCGATGACGCCCACACTCCGGCCGCCCACGCGCGCCAGTGCCGTGATCAGGTTCGGCGCGTGGAACTTCTGGAGTTCCAGCACGGTGCCCGCGTCCACCACGCGGTCCAGCACCTTGTGCATGTCGTAGGCCTGCGCGTCCGAGTCGGGGATCAGGCTGTCCAGCTCGTCTGTTTCCGCCTCGGCGTCCGCCTCCTCCCCGGGCAGGGGGAGTGCCCGGTTGTTGCTGGGAAGGTAGCCCAGGATGTCCGCGACGAGTCCCAGTGCGGAGGCGTCGTCCTCGGCGACGATGTGGGCGGTGCCGTCTGTGGCGTCATCTACCAGTTCGCCGGCACCCTTGACCGCAACGACGACGTCGGACAGAACCACCGAGTGCACCAGCGCGCCACTGGTGGGGCCGGCGACCAGGGCGATCTGCGGAACCACGCCGGACAGCTTCGTCTGCAGGTTGTGGATGCGAGAGAAGAACTCCAGGGCCGCGATGCCCTCGTTCGGGCGGGCGCCGGCGCCCTCGTAGATGCCGATCAGCGGGGTGCCGGACTTCACGGCCAGCTCCATGACCTTCAGGATCTTCTCGCCCGCGGTCTCGCCGATCTGGCCGTCGAAGAGGGTGGCGTCCTGCGAGAACACGCACACCGGGCGGCTGTCGACGGTGCCGTAACCGGCGACGATGCCGTCGGTGGCGGGGCGGAACTTGTCGGCCTTGAAGGCGGTGGAGCGGTGGCGGGCCAGCGCGTCGGTCTCCACGAAGCTACCGGCATCCAGCAGTGCGTCCACGCGGCGACGAGCGCGCGGGATTTCGTCCCCCTGCGGCTTGTGGGTCTCCGCCAGTCGATCGCGGAGGTCGGCGATCTTCCCGGCGGTTGTCGAAGTGTCGGTGGTAGAGCTCATGGTCGCCATAATACGGTGTAAAAACTTCAGCGCCGTGATTGGTGGGGCTAGAGTGTCTGAGGGAAGGCATGTGAAGAGAAAGGACAGTACTCCCATGCGCACGCCGCTAGACCCCCGCCGCCTGGCCGAGCGCCTGGCTCCGCTGGGCTACCGCCACGTCGAAGTGCTGGAAACCACCGGTTCCACCAGCACCGACCTGGCCGACCGCGTGCGCTGCGGGGAGGACCTGCCCGACATGTCCCTGCTCATGGCCGAGGAGCAGACCGCCGGGCGGGGCCGCAAGGGCCGCTCCTTCGAGGCCCCGGCCCGCAGCCAGCTGATCTGTTCCGTGCTGTTGCGTCTGCCGGACGTGCCTGTGGATCGCATTAGCCTGCTGCCGCTGCTCACGGGCCTGTCGATCGTGGAGGGCATCCGCGCCTCCGCGGACATCCCCATCCAGCTGAAGTGGCCCAACGACTGCGTGCTGGACGGCCGCAAGCTGGTGGGCATCCTGGTGGAGGCCGTGCACCTGGACCCGCACCCGGCGATCATCCTGGGCTTCGGCATCAATTACGACCTGCAGACCGACGAGCTGCCCGTCGCCCACGCCAGCTCCATCGACCTGGAATGCGCCCGCTTGGGACTGCCCTGCCCAAGCCGCGAGGACGTTGCGGTGGCCGTGTTCGCGGAGCTGGCGGCGAATCTGGAAAGGTGGCGTCGACTAGGAGGGGCGGCCCAGACCGTACTGCCGCGCTACCGCCAGGCTTCCGCGACCATCGGCACCTCCGTGCGCGCTTTCCTGCCCGGCGACGAGGTCGTGGAGGGCGCGGCCACCGACATCGACGACGACGGCGAGCTGCTGGTCCGCACCAGCGAGGGCACGCGCGTGATCCGCGCCGGGGAGATCGTGCACCTGCGCGCCGACGGCACGGGCGACTACGGAGGGCGCTACGCATGAGCAAAATCACCTTCGACCCCGGCGAGCAGGTCTTAGCGGAGCTGAGCCCCGCGCGCCGCTCCATGTTCTTCCCGGTGCTGCGCCTGATGCTGTGGACGGGCTTGTTCTGGATGGGCATCGGCGCTCTGGATCAGTACTTGGCCACCAATGCTTTGGACGCCCCCACCGTGGAAGCCTTCCTCTGGCTCCGCCGGGGCCTGCTGGTTGCGTGGCTGTGGGTCTGCTGGAGGCGCTGCGTGCGCCACCTGATCTTCCGCGCGCGCTCCCGCATGCTGCTGACCGACAGGCGGCTGATCACCGCGACCGGCCACCTGCGCAGCCGGATCGGGCAGATCCCGCTGGCCAACGTGGTGGATTGCCGCTCCCACCGGGGAGACGTGGCGGTGTATGTGGCGGGCGCCCGGGTGCCGTTGGTGCTGCATTCGGTTCCCTATACCCGCAAGTTCGAGCGGCTGCTGAAGAGCCAGCTTAGGCGTGTCGGGCCGGGGAACTATAGTTAGAAGGCGTGAGTGAGAACAACGGGAAAAACACAGCCGACTGGTCATTAGCCCGCGAGACCGCGCACGCGCCGGGCGCGCCGCTGGTGACGATCATCGGTGACGGGCAGCTGGCGCGCATGACACAGCAAGCAGCAATCGAGCTGGGCCTTAGCTGCCGCGTGCTGGCCGGGGCTCCGGATTCCTCGGCCGCGCAGGTGACCGCCGACGTGGTGCTGGGGGACTACGCGCTGGAGGAGCACGTCCGCGAGGTCTCCCGCGACTCCGACGCGGTGACCTTCGACCACGAGCACGTGCCCAACCGATTCCTGGATGCTCTCATCGACGAGGGCGTGAACGTGCAGCCGCAGCCGTCTGCGCTGATCCACGCGCAGGACAAGCTGGTGATGCGCAAGAAGCTGCGCGAGCTGGGCGCCCCGGTGCCGGCGTTTGCCGCCATCGAGTCCGCCGACGACATCGCCGGGTTCTTCGAGGCCGTGGATGGCCAGGTGTGCTTGAAGGCCCGCCGCGGCGGCTACGACGGCAAGGGCGTGTGGTTCCCCGCCACGGTGGACGAGGCCCGCGAGCTGGTGGAGAAGCTGCTGGACAAGGAGATCCCCCTGATGGCGGAAAAGAAGGTCGCGCTGGTGCGCGAACTGTCCGCCATGGTGGCCCGCACCCCGTCCGGCGAGGTGCAGGCGTGGCCGGCAGTGGAATCCCTGCAGGAGGACGGAATCTGCGTGGAGGCCGTGGCGCCCGCCCCTAACTCCACGCCTGAAATCCTGGCCGCCGCCGAGCAGCTGTCCCGTGACATCGCCACGGAGTTGGGCGTCACGGGTGTGCTGGCCGTGGAGTTGTTCGAGACCACCGACGAGAACGGCCAGCCGGAGATCATCGTCAACGAGCTGGCGATGCGCCCGCACAACACCGGCCACTGGACCCAGGATGGTTGCATCACCAGCCAGTTCGAGCAGCACGTCCGCGCCGTACTGGACCGCCCGCTGGGCTCCACGGAGCCGACCGCGCCGGTGGTAGTGATGGCAAACGTGCTGGGAGCTGCCGAGGATCCGGCGATGCCGATGCACGAGCGCATGGATGCGGTGTGGCGTCGTTTCCCGAACGCAAAGATCCACATGTACGGCAAGGATTGGCGCCCGCGCCGCAAGATCGGCCACGTCAATATGCTGGGGGAGGATCCGACGCGCACGCGCGAGCAGGCGCGCCTGGCCGCGAAGTTCCTGGAAACCGCCGAATGGGAGGACTAACCGATGACTGAGAACGCACGCACCCCGCTGGTCGGCCTGGTGATGGGCTCCGACTCCGACTGGCCCACCGTCGAGCCGGCAGCCGAGGTGCTGGCCGAGTTCGGCATCCCCTTCGAGGTTGGCGTGGTCTCCGCGCACCGCACCCCGGAGCGCATGCTCGACTACGCCCGCACCGCCCACACCCGCGGTGTGAAGGTGATCATCGCCTGCGCCGGCGGTGCCGCCCACCTGCCCGGCATGGTTGCTGCGGCCACCCCGCTGCCGGTGATCGGCATTCCGCGTGCCCTGGGCAATCTGGATGGCCTGGATTCCCTGCTCTCCATCGTGCAGATGCCCGGCGGCGTGCCGACCGCCACCGTCTCCATCGACGGCGCGAAGAACGCCGGACTGCTGGCCGTGCGCACCCTCGCGGTGGCTGACGAGGCCCTGATGGACAAGATGGTCGAGTATCAGGAGAACATGCGCGACGCGGTGCTGGAGAAGGATCGTGCTCTGCAGCAGAAGCTGATGGGGTGAAGCGTTCTAACTGGGTAGGGGGCGTCGGGGCTGCCTACTCGTCTACTTTGTGGAGAACGAGGATTACTCCTTGAGGCCTGTCGGTAGCAGAAAAACTATCTTGCAAAGTTCTTATAAAACCATCTTCGCAGAGGATTAAACTATCTGGTTTCGTGTCGTCTAGTTTCGCGGCCTGAACTCGGTATTTATCCCCTAAATGCGTCAGGGTTACATCATCTATATGGTCGATACTGCCAATTTTGTGAAGTCGAGTTCCTTTCTCGACGCTTATCTCTTGAATATTTGTGGAATAGGATGATCTATCCTTGCTTCCTTGGTAGAGGTCGACAATTCCGGGAAGAAAATCAACTTCATAGTCCCCGTCGGGCGTGATTATTCTCAGGAAGCTGACGGTAAGGACCTGCCCTGTGTCTGGATTGGATACAACATCTCCATCATTCGGGCGACTTAATGGGTTCCCGGATGGGTCGATGATTAAATAGGCCATAATTTACCTCCTGTACTCTGGCTACTGTAATAGTTAGGAGTATGAAATCAATACTCGTTACCGGCGCAGCCCAAGGCTTCGGCCGCGCAATCGCTGAGTCCTTCGCCGAGGTCGGCTGGACCGTCGGCGCCTACGACCTCGACGGAGACAAGGTCCGCGGCTGGGCCCAACATCCGAACATTATCCCCGGCACCCTCGACGTCACCGACCCCGACCAGTGGTCCGCCACTGTTACCGACTTCGCCGCCCGCACCGGGGGAATCAATGCACTCATCAACAACGCGGGCGTTCTCTACGGCGGCGACTTCATCGACCGCGGGAGCTTCCAGCAGGATTCCGCCCTCGTCGACGTCAACGTCAAGGGCGTGGTCTACGGCTGTCGCGCGGCCTTCGAACACCTCAAAGCGGCCGGCGACGGCGTGGTCGTCAACGTCTGCAGCGCCTCCTCCATCTACGGCACCCCGGATATGGCCACCTACTCCGCCACCAAGTTCGCCGTCCGCGGCATCTCCGAGGCGCTGGATTTCGAGTGGGATAAGCACAACATTCGAGTCCGCACCGTCTTGCCCCTGTACTCCCGGACCGCGCTCATCGCCGATGTGGAAACGGCGGGCATGCGGCGGCTGGGGGCGTCCACAACCCCACAAGACGTGGCCGCAGAAGTAGTAAGGGCCGTGACCGCGCCGCGCCGCAGCCCCACGAAGGTGCATTTCCCGGTCGGTTGGAAGACGAAGCTGCTGGAGGCAACCAGCCACTTCTCGCCGCCGTTCCTCACCCGTTTCGTTAATGGCCTGCTCGTTTACGGCGATAGGGTGCGCCTGTAACTAGACTCTTCATACATGTCTTATGAAGCAGTTCCTCGTCCGGTGTGGTGGCGAGATGCCTCCTGGTGGGTGTTCGTATCCATCGCGGGCTTCCTATACCTCTTCCTCGGTGTGGGCGCGGCTCTCGGCAGCGGGATCGAGAACTCCACGTGGCAGGTCGTGCTGGCCGTCACGGGGCTGGTCATCAGCTTTATCGGCCTGCTTCTGCAGCGTTTCCGGCCCGAGCCAGGCGTGGCAGTCACGGCGCTCGGTCTGTTTATTTTCGCTGCGTCGGCGCTGCTGGTGTGGCCGCTTGGATACTGGGTCGTGGCCTATGAGGCTTATTTCATCTCCGCGAAGCTGACGCTGCGCCGGAAGCTGTGGCTGACGTTGCTGCTGCTCGGATCTTTCTTCGCGATGGCGTGGGGGACTTTCTACAACGCGGGCACGACTGGCGATTTGGCGTGGGCCGGCGTGGACTTTCGAACCGCCGAGTTCTGGCTGTTCTGGGGCCTAATTATCCTGCTCACCGCCGTGACCGTCGCCCTGATGTGGCTGACGGGCCGCTATTCGCTGCGCCGCGACCAGGCAGTCGAGGCGCTGGCCGCTCGCGCCGAGCTGGCCACCGTCAGCGAGCGCAACCGTATCGCCCGCGAGCTGCACGACATCGTCGCGCATTCCCTCACCGTCGTCATCGCGCAGGCCGATGGCGGGCGCTACGCAGGGCGCAAGGATCCGGACAAGGCCATCGAAGCCCTCGACACGATCGCCGCGCGCGGTCGCTCGGCCCTGACCCAGATGCGGGAGCTGCTCTCTGTTCTTCACGATGACGCCCCCTCGCCGCGTTCTACCACCGTCACCCCTGGGGTGGCCGGCGTGCCCGACCTGGTGGCGGATGCAAAGCGCAACGGGGTGCAGGTGGAGCTGCACGTCACGGGCGAGCCGCGCCAGTTGGACGAGGTCCGCGACCTCAGTGTGTACCGCATCGTGCAGGAATCCCTGACCAACGTGCTGAAGCACGCGGGTTCTGTGCCCGCCCAGGTGCGGCTGGAGTGGGAGCCTGCCCGGGTGACAATTAGCGTGGATAACGCGCCGGGCGATGAGCAGATAGAGGGCTCCGGCCGCGGCCTGACCGGCATCCGCCAGCGCGTGGCGATCCACGGCGGCGAGGCCAAGTGGGGTGCTTCCGCGGTGTACCCCGGCGGGTGGAACGTGACCGCGACGGTGCCTTTTGCGAAGGAGGATTAAGTGATTAGCGTAGGTTTGGCCGACGATCAGCAGCTGGTGCGTGCCGGCTTTGGATTGGTGTTGGATTCGCAGGATGACATCACCGTCCGGTGGCAGGCTGCCGATGGCCAAGAGGCCTGCGAGCTGGCCGAATCGCAGCCCGTGGACATCATCCTCATGGACGTGCAGATGCCGAACATGGATGGCATCGAGGCGACCCGCCGGGTGGTTTCCGGTGATTCCGGGGCGCGCGTGATCGTGCTGACTACCTTCGATAACGACAACTACGTCCTCGGTGCAGTGGAGGCCGGGGCCAGCGGCTTTCTGCTCAAGGACACCGACCCCGAGGACCTCATCTCCGCCGTCCGCACCGTCGGTGATTCGGCGGCCGTGATCAGCCCGAAGGCCACCGCGCGCCTGCTGCGCAGCATCCGCATGGAGCAAACCCCGCAGCGCCGCGAGCCCGTGGAGCTGGATCTTCCCGATCCGCTGACCCCGCGCGAGCTGGAGATTCTGAAGCTCATCGCGCTGGGCTTCAGCAACCAGGAGATCGCCGACAAGCTCTACATTTCGCTGCCCACCGTGAAGACGCACGTCGGCCGGGTGCTCACGAAGACCCAGTCGCGCGATCGGGTGCATGCGGTGCTGTTTGCCTTCAAGTATCGCCTCGTCAATTCCGAGGATTTACTCGAACAGACTTTCTAAAAGCTCTACTTTAGCTTTACGGACATTCTTGCTGTTGAGGCTGGTGGCGTCAATAAAAAAGAAAAAGGTTTGGTGGGGGTATTGACTTAGTTTGATGGTGTGTTCTATTCTTTAGTTAGGAAGTTTGGCGGGGTACCACAACCTCGCCGCTGGATTAGGGGAACTCCATGACTACCTCACCACCATCGTTTCGAATAGCCAGTTCGCAGGACCCGCTGACCGTCGCGGCGCGGCAGCTCAATCAACAACAATTCCAACTGATAATGGCATGCGCCCCGGACGGGGAGGATCTGGTGCCCGATTTTTGCACTCGCCTCGCCGTGCGTCTGGGTGTTTCCGCCGGGGTCGCGGAGGCCTGGGCCGAGGCCGCTTTCGTGTTGCGCGACTTTCCGCGGCTCGTCGAGCTGTTTGACCAGGGGTGTTACAGCGCCCGCCACGTGCTGCGGGTGGCGCAGGATCTTTTCGCCGTGGCGCCGGACGATCGCTCGGCCGTCGAGGAAAAGGTACTTTGCGAATTGACGCCTTCACGTCCCGACCAGCACGTGTTCTCACCGCGGACTATCCACAACCGCATCTCGAAGATTTTGCGGGAGGTCGATCGGAACGTCGTACCTAAGGATGAGGCACCCGCGGCCGAGCCAAGCTTCAATGTGGATTGCCGCGACCCGGAGTACACCACCTTCACGCTGCGGGTTCCGCGGATGGAGGGCATTGAGATCGACAAGATCGTGCGCGCCACCGCCAAAAAGTACGAGTGCTCGCAGCCGGAGGCGATGCTGCGGCTGATCACCGACAAGGCCGAGGTTTCGGTGACTCTGAACCTGTACCACGACCCGGCGAACGACGGTGCGGTGCTGGGGGAGGACCACTGGCTGAATCGCTCCGCTTCCAAGACCTGGCTGCAGCGGGTGACGCACCTGTCTGCGCCGGGCTACGCGGAGTGCGAGGGCTATGCGCCGACGGAGGGCATCAAGGCAGCCGTCGCTGGGCGCGACCTGCACTGTCGCTTCCCGGGCTGCGAGGTTCCCGCCTACAAGTGCCAATACGACCACGTAAGGCGATACGGCAGCGGACCGACGTCCACGGCGAACCTGCACTTACTCTGCTCAAAGCATCACAACCTCAAGACCGCCGGCAGCTGGGACGTCGCCCTGCACCCCGACGGGCACGAGGTCTGGACCTCCCACGGCGACGGGCACAGTGTGATCACCGAGGCCGAGGGGCCGCTGGGGCGGGAGACCTTCGCCCAGCGCAACGTCCGCAAAACCAAGGCGCTGGCCGAGTATCACCAGGCGATCGAAGATCAGGAGGGCGGGCCGTCATACTGAGGTAGGACACGCAAGATCAACCCCTCGTCCGATGTGGGAACACCACCCCGGGCGGCAGCATGGGAACCATGATCATCGTGGAAAACCTCACCAAGAGGTACGGCAAGAAAACAGTAGTCAACGACCTTTCATTCACTGTCCCGGACGGGCAGGTGACCGGCTTCCTCGGGCCCAACGGCGCGGGCAAGTCCACCACCATGCGCTGCATGCTCGGCCTCGATAAGCCGAGCGCCGGCAAGGTGACCTTCAGCGGCAAGGGGTACGCCGGCGATTTCGCAGGCCTGGATAACAAGTCCAGCATCGCCGGCGCGGTCCTGGACGCCGCCTGGTTCACCCCTGCCCGCAGCGGCCGCAACCACCTGCGCGTCATCGCGAAGGGTGCGGGCATCTCCGACAAGCGCGTGGACGAATGCCTCGACATGGTGGGCCTCACCAGCGCGGGCAAGAAGAAGGTCGGCGGCTACTCCCTGGGCATGAAGCAGCGCCTCGGCCTGGCCGCCGCCCTCCTTGGCAACCCGCAGCACCTGATCCTCGACGAGCCGGTCAACGGCCTCGACCCGGAGGGTGTGTCCTGGATGCGCCGCATCATCCGTCAACTCGCCGACGACGGCCGCGGCCTGTTGGTTAGCTCCCACCTGCTCAGCGAGATGCAGCAAACCGCCGACCGGCTGGTACTGATCGGCCAGGGCAAGCTCATCGGCGAGCAAACCCTAGACGAGTTCCTCGCCGGCGGCGCCCATGTGGAAGTCGAGTGCAAGGAAGCGGTCCTGCTGGCAGACAGCCTGCGCAGCCGCGGCTTCCAGGTCGATCTGGACCGGGAGCGGACGCTGCGTGTGGGCGTCAACAACATTCCAGAGCACGAGGTACGCGCGACGATCGCGGCAACGGCGCTGGAGGAAAAGTTCGCGGTGACCAAGCTCGCGACGACCGCAGACAACCTGGAACAGCGCTTCCTCGCCGCTACCGCCGGCCAACAGGAATACCGCAGCAACTAGCCCCCACCGCACAGAAAAGAGACAAACCATGCTCAAAGCAATCTCCTCCGAAGTTACGAAGCTGCTAAGCCTCCGCAGCACCTGGATCTACGTGATCCTGTTCACGGGTTCGATCTACGGCCCGACGACGCTCTACATGCTTTTCAATGACTCCCCGCGATTGGATGGCGGCTGGCCCGACCTGCTTTTCGGCGGAATGATCTTCCTAATGATCGCCATTATTTTCGGCGCCTCGACGACCGGCGGCGACATCAGCAACCACATGACGGCCCACGCTTTCCTTACTCAGAAGCACCGGAGTTCCTGGCTGCTGGCCCGCGCGCTGGTGGCGGCGGTGTTCGTGGAGCTGAACTACATCCTCGGCGTGGCGCTCAGCTGGGCGGTGTTCAATGTATTCCCGGCTGGGCACTTCACCGGCGAAGATCAGCTGCTGCTGTGGGGATACGCGGTGGGCGCCCCCGCCTTCGCCGTGATGGCCGTCGGCATCGCCGCGCTGCTGCGCAATCGAGTGGGTGCCATCGCGCTGCCGCTGGTGTGGATGCTGGTGGTCGAGGGGCTGCTGTACAGCGCTGGCGACAGCATCCCCTTCCTGAAGACCCTGTACCACCTGTCCCCGGGCAGCCGCGTGCAGGACATGCAGACCTGGATCTACGCCCCGGACCACACCGACATGGTCAGCCCCGGCTTCGGCTTCGCTGTGATGGTCGTCTGGATGGTCGCCCTGCTGGCGCTGGGCCTGTACAGCAACAAGACCCGAGACGTGAAATAAGTTTCAGTTACACTGGCATCATGATCGCAGTAAAAGAATTAACCAAAAAGTATGGCTCCACGGAGGTTCTCCATGGACTCACTTTTTCTGTCCCCGACGGGCAGGTCACAGGCTTCTTGGGGCCGAACGGTTCCGGCAAATCCTCAACGATGCGCTGCATCCTGGGGCTGGACACGATAGGCAAGGGCGAGGTCACCTTCGACGGCCAGCCCCTAAGCGCCTACCGCGCCCAGCGCCCGCACATCGCCGGCGCGCTGCTGGAACCCACCTGGTACATGCCCGGCCACTCCGCCCGGGCGCACATCCGCTCCATCGCGCAGGCGGCCGGGATCTCGCAGGCCCGCGCTGACGAGTGCCTGGAGCTGGTGGGCCTGGCCGGGGTGCAGAAGCGCAAGATCAAGAAGTTCTCCCTCGGCATGAAGCAGCGCCTGGGCCTGGCCGTGGCACTGTTGGGCGACCCGAAGCACCTAATCCTCGACGAGCCGGTCAACGGCCTCGACCCGGAGGGCGTGCACTGGATGCGCGAGCTCATCCGCCGCAGCGCCTCCGAAGGCCGCGCCGTGCTGGTCAGCTCCCACCTGCTGCACGAGATGGAGCTCACCGCCGACCGCCTGGTTGTCATCGGCAAGGGCTCCCTCATCGGCGAATACACGATGGACGAGTTCCTGCGCACGGGCGCCCAGCCCACCATCCGGATGCGCGTGGCCGATCCCGATTCTTTTGTGGACGCCACCTCGCGCTTGGATGGCATCAACCTCACACGGCGCCCCGACGGATCCCTGGAGTTCGCCTCCGAGGCTCCCGACCTGGACCGGCGCCTCGGCGAACTGGCGCGCGATACTGGCGCGGTGGTGCTGGAGATGACACCGCAGCGCGCGGGCCTGGAGCAGAAGTTCCTGGACGCGACCGGGCAGGCAGTGGAGTACAGGACTCAAGACAGGAGGGGTCAGTAATGCTAGGAATCATCCGCAGTGAATGGACGCGCTCGCGCGTCATGTGGGGCACCTGGATCATGCTGGGCTTCGTCCTGCTGTTCTACATCGGCGCCAACGCGCTGACCCTGAGCTACTACCGGTCCGAATACGGGATGAACGAGCCGGAGGTGGGCCTGACGGAGCTGGGCGTGGGTCTCATGCCGGCGTACCTGCTGATCCTGTCGCTGTCGGCCGTGCGGGTCAGCGGCACGCGCGGGCACAACCTGCACGCGCAGTCCTTCCTGGTGATCCCCGCCCGCTGGCAGCAGCTGTTCGCGCAGATGTTCGTCAACGCAGCCCTGGCGATGGTGACCATGGCCGTGGCGGTGGGAGTCTCTTTGGCGATGATGGCGACCCTGCCGCAGGAGATCAACACCGACCAGCTGCCGCTGCTGGGCTACACGATCCTGTTCGCCGGGCTGATCAGCCTGATGGCCTCGGCGATCGGCGTGTTGATTCCCTCTACGGCCGGTGCGGTGGCGCTGCCACTGGTGTGGGCGACCGCGGTGGAGCTGATCTCCCAGCAGCTCAGCCAATGGATCGCCGACAACATCGCGCCCTACCTGCCGTTCAACAACATCTGGATGATCCTGGGCGGCAGCGTCTCTATCGGCGCGCACGAAACCCCCGTCAGCGTGGCCATCGTCTGCGCCTGGACGGTGGTGCTGGTGGCCTGGGCCTTCTTTGTCCACCAGCGCAAGGACGTTAAATAGTCGCGTTTTCCGCCGCTGCGATCTCGGCCGTAGGCTCGGTGGCCATCACCACCGAGCCGCCGTCGCGCAGCGGCTTTAGTGTATCCAGCATCGACTGGGTATCGGTCCACGCGGGCACCAGCACCCGCGGGCCTTCCGGGGCGGGGGCGGCAGCCGGGCCGGGGTAGTCATCCGGCTGCACGCGCAGCTCGGGGGAGAAGTCGTTCACTCCGAAGGGCAGCTCGCCGCCGGACTCCTCCACGCCGCGGCCGAAAGGATCGTCGGAGAGCACGAAAACCTCACCCGAGTGGGCCTCCGCCAGAGCTAAGTCATCGGTAAAAAGCACGTCGCAAGAGTCGGCGTCAACAATAGAAACACCAGTCCGCCAGCAACCCAGAACGATCATGAGCGGCTGCCAACCCGGGGCGCAGGCGATCCCGACCGATGCCGGGGCGAGCGAATCCAGCAGGTGGGCGGCCTTCGATTGCCAGTTGTGCAGGGTCTGGGCGGACAGCTCCATGCGGCCGGCGGGGGTGTAGGTGGTCAGGCGCGGGCTGGCCGGGTCCTGGGCTACGAGCGGGGCGATAATATCCATTAGTTCACGCACATCGGACCGTCGCCGCCGGCGTCGATCGGATCCTTATGGTCGGTGCCCTCGCCGGAGCCCGGCGTGCCGACGGAGGCGGGCTTGTCAGAGTGAGTGCCGGTCTGGGCTGCGGAGGCGTCCTCGTCCGGGATGCCGTCGCCGTCGAGGTCCTTGATGCCCTCGGTGAGCGTGCCGACGTTCGGGTCATCCGGCTTGGTCAGCGGGGCCGACTGCTCCAGGACGCCCGGGCCGGCGTAGGTGCCGGACAGAGTGACGGAGAGCTCGTGCTCGTCCAGGGAGGAATCCTCCACCACCGTCAGCCCGCCCAACTGCTTCGCCAGGGCGCGGGCCGCCGGATCGTCGGGGTTCTTGGCGTTGACCTGGGACTCCGAAATGCCGGTCTCGGCGTGGTTGCCGACCTTGCCCGGCTTGTAGCCGTAGTCCTTAGCCAGGTCCGACACCCTGGCGGCGAGACCGGGCGCCTCGGAGGCGTTGAAGACGTTGACCTTGTAGTCCTTAGCCTTGTAGTCGGTGATGTCGGCGGGCTTGTCGGAGGAAGTGCTCTCCTCGCCCGGCTTGTCGCCCAGCAGATCCTCAAAGAACTCGTGAACCTGGTCGTTATCCACAGTCACGACGGATTCGCCGTAGTCGCCCGTGCCGTCGATGCTGGTCACGGGGATGGTCTGGAAGCTTACGTCGCCGCCGGCCATGTTCTGCATCTGCGTGGCCAAGCCCATGACGTCCCAGCCGCTGTCCAGCACCACGGAGCGCTGCACCGCGTCGTTGAGTTTGGACATGCTGCCTGGGTCCGTCAGCGTCTTGGAGGAAAGCACCTTGTTGGCCAGGCTGGCCATGTAGGCCTGCTGGCGGGTGATGCGGTCCAGGTCGCCGCGCGGCAGCTCGTGGCGCTGGCGGACGAAGCTCAGTGCGTCCTGGCCGTTGAGGGTCTGGCGGCCCTTCTTGAACTTTGCGCCGGACAGCGGCTCGTCGACCTTGTTCTTCAGGCACACGTCCACGCCACCAACCGCGTCGGTGAGCAGCACGAAGCCCAGCAGGCCGACCTCAGCGTAGTGGTCGACGTTGATGCCAGTGAGGTCCGCCACCGAGCTGATGAGCGCCTGGCGACCGGCTTCGGTGGACTTCTGGTCGATGTCGGACTCGCTGTAGTCGCTGTCCTTCGCCAGCTCCTGCGACTTCTCGAACTTGGCGGTGCCGTACACGCCGTTGAGCTTCATGTTGCCGTT
Organism: Corynebacterium evansiae; assembly: GCF_027570065.1. Taxonomy (NCBI): domain Bacteria; kingdom Bacillati; phylum Actinomycetota; class Actinomycetes; order Mycobacteriales; family Corynebacteriaceae; genus Corynebacterium; species Corynebacterium evansiae. The sequence goes on from NZ_JAKMUT010000001.1 coordinate 378,982, forward strand.
GTCAGGGGTGCTGACGTACGTGTCGCGGGGCAGCGAGACCGCGGTCGCCGAGGAGCCATCGTTCGGGATGCGAATGAGGATCATCGTGTCCGTGTTCGTGGCTTCTTCCTCGCCCGCACGGAGCATGTCGATCTCCTTCTGGGACAGCGGGTTGCCCTTCGCATCCGTACGGGAATCCACGCCCACCAGCAGAATGTCGGTCGCCCCGTCCGGCTGATTGCCGAGGTTCAGGTTGTCCGCCTGGGCCAGCCCACCGTTCAGGTTGCCGACCGCCATGTAGCCGATACCCATCACGACCAGCGCGAGTGCCGAGACCGCAGCCAGCACCCCGCGCGACCAGCCGGGGCCGATCTGCTTGGCTTCTACGCCACCGGGGGCTGCCTGGATACGCCGTGAATGGCGACTTCTCTGATGCCCTGTCTGCTCTGTCATTATTCACACTTTAGCGGCAAAGATGCCGCTGGTGTAGTACTGATTTTATGAGTGTTTTGGTTTTCGGAGCCTCCGGTCAGGTAGGCCGGGCCCTGCTGCGCCTCCGCCCCGACTTTGTGCCGGTAGGGCGCGCGCACGCGGACCTCGCCGTTGCGGGATCTGTGGATTCTTTCTTATTGACGCCGCCGTCTGACGTTGAAGCCATCGTCAACCTCGCTGCATTCACAGCCGTGGACGATGCCGAGAAGCCTGAAAACGCGGGTGTGGTGCATCAGGTAAACGCGGTAGCCCCGGGGAGGTTAGCCTCCTGGGCCGAGGTGCACGGGGTGCCGATGTGGCACGTCTCCACCGACTACGTGTTCTCCGGAGACCTGCCGGTGGGCTGCGAAAACCCGGTCGACGGCCAGCCCGGCCCGTTGAACGCCTACGGGCGCAGCAAGCTGGAGGGGGAGCGGCGGGTGCTGAACCTCGGCGGGCACGTGGTCCGCACGGGCTGGGTTTACGACGCGACTGGGCGCAACTTCGCCACCACCATGGCGCGCTTGGCGCGGGCGGGCGTGAATCCCTCGGTAGTGGACGACCAATTCGGCCGGCCCACCCACGCCGACGTGCTGGCGGCGGAGCTGGCGGCGATGGTGGATGGGCGGCAGTCTCCGGCGATCAGCCACGTGACCGGTTCCGGGCCGCTGACCACATGGTGCGGTTTCGCCCGCGAGATCTTCGCCACACTGGGGTGCGATCCGGCGCGAGTAAAGGCCATTCCGAGCAGCGAGTATCCCACTCCCGCGCGCCGGCCCCGCAACAGTGCCCTGCAGATTCCGGCGACCGGCCTGCCCGCGTGGCGGGATAGTTTGCGGGCTGCCCTGGGGTAACCTCAACGGCCATGACAGAGGCACCCATCGCGATTATCACCGTGACCTATTCACCGGGGGAGTACCTAAACAAGTTCCTGGACTCGGTGCCAACTAACGCGCGGGTCGTCATGGTGGACAACGGTTCTACGGACGGAGCTCCCGAAGCGGCCGCAGAGGCCGGGCGCGCGGAGCTGCTCTACAGCGGGGGCAACGTCGGCTACGGGGCCGGCATGAACCTCGGCGCCCGCCACCTGCGTGCGGCCCGCGAAGCCGGAGAGATCAACCCGGACTACCTGGTGATCTCCAACCCGGACGTCGTGTTTAGCGAAGACGCGATCGAGAAACTATTGGAGGCGGCGCGGCGTCACCCTCATGCAGGAGCGCTGGGCCCCCGCATCGTAGAGGCAGACGGCAGCGCCTACCCATCCGCCCGCGCGGTGCCGCAACTCGGCTCCGGCATCGGGCATGCGCTGCTGGGCAAGATCTGGCCGACCAATCCCTGGACCAAGCGCTACCTGGACGACGAAGACATGGACAGCGAGCGGACCGCAGGCTGGCTGAGTGGCTCCTGCCTGCTGCTGCGCTGGGATGCCTTCGAGGCCCTGGGCGGGTTCGATGAGCGGTACTTCATGTACATGGAAGACGTGGACCTGGGCGACCGGCTGGGGCGCGCGGGGTGGCTGAATGTTTTCGTTCCGAGCGCGGAGATCCGGCACGCCAAGGGGCACGTGGCGGGCAAGCACCCGGACGTTGTGCTGAAGGCCCACCACGACAGCGCCTACCGATTCCAGGCGGATCGGCTGCCGGGGTGGCGCTACCTTCCGGTGCGCATGGTGCTGAAGGCCGGGCTGAAGATCCGCGAGAAGATTGCAATTGCGGCAGCGCACGGCGTGGGTTGAACGCCGCGGCAAAAACAGTGACTAGTGTGTGAAAACCAATAGCAAAAAGCAGTAAGGAACAGAAAGGCCAAAGAAGTGGTAGATCTCGCAGCCACGACCGACGCAGTGATCCTGGTCGGAGGCAAGGGCACCCGACTGCGCCCCCTGACTAACTCCATCCCGAAGCCGATGCTGCCGGTGGCCGGTGCACCATTCCTGGAGCACCTGCTGGCTCGCATCAAGGCCGCCGGGATGACGCACGTGGTGCTCGGCACCTCGTTCAAGGCTGAGGTCTTCGAAGAGCACTTCGGCGACGGCAGCCACCTGGGCCTGGAAATCGAGTACGTGGTGGAGGAGGAGCCGCTGGGCACCGGCGGCGGTATCCGCAACGTGCTGGACCACCTGCGCTACGACCGCGCGATGGTTTTCAACGGCGACGTGCTGGGCGGGACGGATCTGAATGCCGTGTTGAAGACCCACGTGGAGCAGGAGGCCGACGTGACGCTGCACCTGCTGCGCGTCTCCGACCCCCGCGCCTTCGGCTGCGTGCCGACGGACGCCGAAGGCCGCGTGAGCGCGTTCCTGGAGAAGACGGAGGACCCGCCGACGGACCAGATCAACGCCGGCAGCTACGTGTTCAACCGCTCCGTGATCGAGAAGATCCCCGCCGGCCGCCCGGTGAGCGTGGAGCGCGAGATCTTCCCGGCCCTGCTGGAATCCGGAGCCCGCGTGTTCGGCCACGTGGACCAGTCTTACTGGCGCGACATGGGTACGCCGGCGGACTTCGTGCGCGGGTCCTCGGACCTGGTGCGCGGCATCGCCCCCTCACCGTTGCTCGATGGACGCCACGGGGAGAGCCTGGTGGACGAGTCCAGCGCCATCGCCGGCGGGGCACTGCTGCTGGGCGGCACCGTGATCGGCCGCGGCGTGGAGATCGGCGGCGGGGCGCGCGTGGAGGAATCCGTGGTCTTCGATGGCGTGCAGATCGAGGCGGGCGCGACCGTGGAGCGCTGCGTGATTGCCGCGGGCGTGCGCATCGGTGCGCGGGCGCACCTGGTGGACTGCGTGATCGGTGAGGGTGCCGTCATCGGTGCCCGCTGCGAGCTGCGCGATGGCCTGCGCGTGTGGCCGGGAGTGAGTTTGCCGGACGGTGGCGTGCGCTTTTCCTCCGACATCTAGCGTTTTTCGCCGTCCGAGGAAAAATTTAGACAAATTTCACTACATCTAGTGTGTCCTGAACTAAAGGTTCAGGAAAATGTCCATATGTTGTGGTTTTAGGTAGCGTTCCGTGCATACGTTGTGGTTGCGTTAGAGCCTATTTTCTCAGGAGGCTGTGGCTGTAGGGGCGCTAGTGACTGATGTGAATGAAGTGGCTTGAGGGAATTTCCCAAAGCTTGACGCGGTGTAATTACCAGTGTGTAATCTTCAGTAGACCAACAAAGTCAGGCATCAGATACATCAGATACATCAGATGAGGAGACCTCCGTGGACAAGTCAGTAGACACCGCCCTTCGTGGCCACTTTGCTGACGGTTCCTCGGCGGTAGAGCAGGAGGCGAACGTGGACAATGAAGCTCGCCAGAAGAACCTCTTCGATCTGACGCAGGACTTCGATCTGCTTTTCGATGCAGTAGAGCAGGACTGGCAAGAGCAGGCGCTGTGCGCGCAAACCGACCCGGAGGCGTTCTTTCCGGAGAAGGGTGGCTCCACCCGCGAGGCCAAGCGCATCTGCCAGGCCTGCGGCGTGCGCGACGAGTGCCTGGAATATGCATTGGAGCACGACGAGCGCTTCGGTATCTGGGGCGGGCTCTCCGAGCGCGAGCGTCGCCGCCTGAAGAAGCGTATTGGCTAACTAAAGCCGGGGGTCGATCTGAGTGGGGGAGACGTTCAGATAGCAGGCCACAAGGCGCACAATGATCATCCGCAGGATGTCCTGCAGCTCCCGCGCGGAAGTCGCGCGGGATTCCACTGGACGGCGGAAAATAATGATGCGCGGCCGGGTAGGGGCGCCAGTGTTGTCCACGCCGGCGGTGACCAGTCGGCCCAGCGGAACCTGACCATCGGCGACCACATCCTCCGGCCACTGCCGGTAACCCGCGCTCAGCCGCATGCGCGGCACGACGTCGACGGCGACGTCGAGGCTGGAAAGTTCGGCGTCAAAACGTTCCAAAATAGGTTCGAACGCATCCAAGACCGCATCGTCGAAGCGCTCCGAACGCGACTTATTCCGCGGCACCTCCGGCAGCAAGATGCCCCGGATGCCCCTGCCGCGGGGGTCCTGCCTCATGCGCGCGTCCTGCTTCATAGGAACACATCTTAACCGCGCTGCGGCGACATGCCACGAGGGCACGCTCGAAAGCCAGGGTAAAAGGGCTACACTAATGCGCGTGACTTTTATCCGACAATGCTCTCGCCCCGGCTGCGGCAAGCCTGCCGTCGCCACGCTGGAGTTCAACTATGCAGAGCAGCTGGCCATCGTGGGGCCGCTGAGCGTTAGCGGAAACCCTCACCGGTGGGACCTGTGCGAAAGCCACGCCCGCCGCACCACCGTTCCGCAGGGCTGGACGTTGGAGTTTGCCGACGAACCCGCGGCCGCCGAAGCTGACGAAGAAGACTTGATGGCGCTGGCCGAGGCCGTGCAGCAGGCCGCCGAGCACGAGAAGCAGGAGCAGGCGCAACCCGCCCCCCGGCTCTACCGGCGCTCGGAGATCCCCGAAGCCACGCCGCACCATCCATCCATGAAGAACCTGCCCCGGTCCACGCCGCGCCGCCACCTGCGCGCGGTCCGCGACCAGCACTAGCGAAAGGAAACCCCATGGCTACCCATTCCCCCAAAGACGTAGCAGCGGCCATCAAGGCCTATGACGTCCGTGGAGTTGTCGGCGAGGGCGCCGGATTCCTCAACGAGGAGTTCGTGCGCGACGTGGCTGCCTCCTTCGCCCGCCTGATGCGCGAAGAGGGCGCGGAGACGATCGTCATCGGCCACGATATGCGCGACAGCTCTCCGAGCCTGGCCGCCGCCTTCGCGGAAGGCGTGAACGCGCAGGGGCTGGACACCATCACCCTGGGGCTCACCAGTACCGACGAGCTGTACTACGCCAGCGGCGTGAAGGAATGCCCGGGTGCCATGTTCACCGCCTCCCACAACCCGGCGAAGTACAACGGCATCAAGCTCTGCCGCGCCGGCGCACGTCCGGTGGGGCAGGATTCCGGCCTGGACCGCATCTCCTCCGAGCTGGTCGAGGGCATCCCCGCCTATGACGGCGAGCCCGGCACCAACACCACCGAGGACGTGCTGGAAGGCTACGCCGACTACCTGAACAACCTGGTGCCGCTGAACATCCGCCCCCTGAAGGTCGCGGTGGACGCGGGCAACGGCATGGGTGGGCTTACCGTTCCCGCCGCGCTGAAGCAGGACTCGCTGGAGATCTTCGACCTCTACTTCGAGCTCGACGGCAACTTCCCGAACCACGAGGCCAACCCGCTGGACCCGAAGAACCTGGTGGACCTGCAGAAGTTCACCGTGGACAAGGGTGCGGACCTCGGCATCGCCTTCGACGGCGACGCGGACCGCTGCTTCATCGTGGACGAGCTGGGCGAGGCCGTTTCCCCCTCCACCATCTGCGCCATGATCGCCGAGCGCTACCTGGACGAGCAGCCGGGCGCGACGATCATCCACAACCTGATCACCTCCAAGTCCGTACGCGAACTGGTGGAGGCCAAGGGCGGCAAGCCGGTGCGCACCCGCGTGGGCCACTCCTTCATCAAGGCGCAGATGGCCAAGGAAGGCGCTGTCTTCGGCGGCGAGCACTCCGCGCACTACTACTTCAGCGACTTCTTCAACGCGGACTCCGGCATGCTGGCCGCCCTGCACGTGCTGGCGACCCTCGGCGGGCAGGACAAGCCGCTGTCCGAACTGAAGCGCGCCTATGAGACCTACCGCGCCTCCGGGGAGATCAACTCCGAGGTTGCCGACCAGGCAGGACGCACCGAGGCCGTGGTGGAGGCCTTCGCCGACCGCACTGCATCCGTCGACCGGCTGGACGGCGTGACCATCGAGCTGCAGGACGGTTCGTGGCTGAACGTGCGGGCGTCAAACACCGAACCGCTGCTGCGCCTCAACGTCGAGGCGCGCGACGACGAGGGAGTACAGGCCATCGTCGACGAAGCTCTCGCCGTGATCCGGGCTTAGGAGGCACATATGCGCCGCATCGAAGGTGCTGTCCAGAACTACGCCTGGGGGTCGCACGAAGCGCTGGCGAAGCTGCAGGGGCGGCCTACCCCGACCGAGCAGCCCGAGGCCGAGCTGTGGTTCGGCGCGCACCCAGGTGCTCCCGGGGTGCTGCTGGACCTGATTACCGCCGATCCCGAAGGACAACTGGGGCAGGGGCGCAAGGCCCTTCCGTTTCTGCTGAAGCTGCTGGCCGCCGAGCGCGCACTGAGCATTCAAGTGCATCCGACGAAGGCGCAGGCCGAGGCAGGATTCGCCGCCGACGAGGCTGCCGGGATCGCCCGCGACGCCTTCGAGCGCAACTACAAGGACGACAACCACAAGCCCGAGCTGCTGGTCGCCCTGGGTGAGTTCGAGGCGATGGCGGGCTTCCGGCCGGTCGCCCGCACTGCCGAGCTGCTGGATCGGCTGGCCCTGCCCGAACTGGATTTCCTGCGAGGCGATCTGCGCGGTGCGGTCGAGTGCGCGCTGCACATGCCGCCGGGGGATCTTCCGGAGATTATTGACGCCCTCACGCGGCGCTGCCGGGAGCTCGTGGCCAACGCGGACGATTGGGTGGGCGAGGTGGCGGACCTGGTTCTGCGCCTGGAGCAGCAGTACCCGAACGACCGGGGCGTGCTGTTTGCGCTGCTGCTCAACCGTGTGGTTCTGCAGGAAGGCGAAGCACTGTACCTGGACGCGGGACAGCTGCACGCCTATGTGCGCGGCACGGGCGTGGAGATCATGGCGAACTCGGACAACGTGCTGCGCTGCGGGCTGACTCCGAAGCACATCGACGTCGAGGAGCTGCTGAGCGTGGTGCGCTGGGAGGCGCTCGCGGATCCGCGCCTGCAGGCCGATGCGGATGGGGTGTATCACACCCCGGCGGAGGAATTCAGCCTGCGCAGAGTGGACGGGGATGCAGAGGTCGCCGGGCCGGCAATCGTGTTGGCCGTCGGGGGAGCCACGGAGTGCGGGGAGCTGCACCTGGATAGCGGCTCCGCCGCGTGGGTGCCCGCAGGCGAGGAGGTGCGCGTGAGCGGGAAGGCCTTTATCGCCCGTCCCGGGGCTTAGGCTTCGGGCCTGCCGTGGTGTCGGTGGGGCCGTCTGAGGCCTCGCCGTTGTTAGGTTCCTTTGGTTCCTCGGCCTCGTCAGTCCCGCGCTGCGGCTCGGCGGTCTTAGTCGAGTCGGAAGGCTCCAGAGGGAAGCCATCCGTCGGGAATGGGATCTCGGCGCTGCCGTCCGTGGCCTTGCCGGTCTCGGTGACGGGGCCGGGCTTAGTTGTGCCGGGCTGTTCCGCCTGCGACGCGCCCGGCCGAGCCGACGAGACCTGTGGAGCCTGCTGGGTCGACGGGGGCTGGGTCGGAACCTGTGGCTGCTGTGCCTGCCCGGGGGACTCCAGGCCTTCCGCGACGATGGTCTCGGATGGCTGCGAGCCGTTGTTCTGCTGGCCGTTCCAGGCGTTGGGTGGCAGGTAGGGATCCTGGCCCAGCGGGGCGACATTGCTGAAGTTCGACCCGTTCCCGGACTGCGGGGCGCGCGTGGAGTAGGCAGGCGGATCCGGCTGCGCGGTCGGCTCGTCGGAAACCACATCGTGATCCTGGGAAGCCGCGCCTGTGCTGATGGCGACAGTCGACTCCTCTGTCGTATTGCGCTTCGGGGAGGTGGCCTCCGAACCCGACTGCCAGGTCCAGACGCCGATGACTCCGGCCAGGACTAAGCCGACGATGGCGATGCCGCTGATGGCGCGGGGAACCGGGGAGTGTTGCTCACCGGTCTCGTAGATGACGGCGGTGCCCTTTTCTTCTTCGGCGCCGCGTTGTTCTTCTTCGGCCATCTGGCTCACCTCCTTTTCGGCAAAAGTCACAATTTGGTTAAGGCACAACAGAGCCTAGCAGGGATACACGGCTTTGACCACAGTTATTGGGCGTGTAAACGCGCTACAGTCGGTAATTGAGCGACAGAAAGGGCAGCACCATGAGCAACTGGGACGAATTCATCTTCTCGCAGGAAGACAACGTGGACTTCCTGGACGAATTGGCCGACCTGGATGGCCCCGAGGTAGCTGGGGCTCTCGTGGACGCCGTGAACCTCGCCCTGCGCGAAGAACAATCCGGTTCGGTGGACTACTCCATCGGCCTGTGTGCGGCCACGGTCGCAGCCATCTGGGGCGGCGCGCCCTTCAGCACGGCAACGGTGGCTGACGAACACCCCTTTATCCGCGCCCACATCGGCGAATGCCCAACCAACCTGCAGGAAGTTGCGCTGCAGCTGCTCGACGGGGAGATGGAGCGGCGCGAGGGCGAGGAAGACCTGGAAGCCGAGGGGCTGGAAACCTTCGTCGAGGCGCTGAGCTAGTAGACTGTCTGAAGAAAAATAGCCCTATAGCTATATACCTGTACATTTACCGAGGAGTCACCCCACCCATGGAGTTTAAAGTCAAGGATCTCTCGCTGGCAGAGGCCGGCCGCCACCAGATCCGCCTGGCGGAATACGAGATGCCCGGGCTGATGCAGCTGCGTAGCGAATACGCAGAAGAGCAGCCCCTGAAGGGCGCCCGCATCGCCGGCTCCATCCACATGACCGTACAGACCGCCGTGCTCATCGAAACCCTGGTGGCCCTTGGTGCAGAGGTGCGCTGGGCATCCTGCAACATCTTCTCCACCCAGGACGAGGCCGCCGCGGCCATCGTCGTCGGCGATGGCACCCCGGAGGCTCCGGCCGGCGTGCCGGTGTTCGCCTGGAAGGGTGAGACCCTGGACGAGTACTGGTGGTGCCTGAAGCAGATCTTCACCTGGGGTGAAGGCGTGGAGGCCAACATGATCCTCGACGACGGCGGCGACGCGACAATGGCCGTCATCAAGGGCATGGAGTTCGAAAACGCCGGCCTGGTCCCCGACGCGGAAGAGCAGGATTCGGACGAGTACAAGGCCTTCCTCGGAATGCTGCGTGAGACCTTGGCGGAGGACGGTAAGTTCTGGAGCCGGGCGTCAGAAAACATCAAGGGAGTGACCGAAGAAACGACGACGGGCGTGCACCGCCTGTACCACTTCGCGGAGCAGGGTCTGCTGCCCTTCCCAGCGATGAACGTCAACGATGCGGTGACGAAGTCCAAGTTCGACAACCGCTACGGCACCCGCCACTCCCTGATCGACGGCATCAACCGCGCCACCGACATGCTGATCGGCGGCAAGTCGGTGCTGCTGTGTGGCTACGGCGACGTCGGCAAGGGCTGCGCCGAAGCGCTGGCGGGCCAGGGCGCGATCGTAAAGGTCACCGAGGTAGACCCGATTAACGCCCTGCAGGCGCTCATGGACGGCTTCGAGGTCGTGCAGGTTGAGGACTTTATTAGTGACGCCGACATCGTCATCACCGCAACGGGCAACCTAGGAATCATCACGTTTGAGCACATGCAGATGATGAAGAACCATGCGGTGCTCGGAAACATCGGCCACTTCGACAACGAGATCGACATGGCCAGCCTGCTGCACCGCGAGGACGTCAGCCGCGTGACCATCAAGCCGCAGGTAGACGAGTTCACCTTCCCGGATGCCAACGGCGACCCGGTTTCCATCGTGGTGCTGAGCGAGGGGCGCCTGCTGAACCTGGGCAACGCCACCGGCCACCCGTCGTTCGTGATGTCCAACTCCTTCGCTGACCAGACGATCGCGCAGATCGAGCTGTACACGAAGTCCGACCAGTACGGCAACGACGTCTACCGCCTGCCGAAGATCCTGGACGAGATGGTTGCGCGCATCCACGTCGAGGCGCTCGGCGGAAAGCTGACGACGCTGACCAAGGAACAGGCTGAGTACATCGGCGTGGACGTTGCCGGCCCGTTCAAGCCGGAGCACTACCGCTACTAGACATGATCGTTAGCTTTGAAGGGGTCGACGGTGCGGGAAAGAACACCCTGGTCACGGCCGTAGAAAAAGAGTTGGTGGAGCGCGAGGTGCCGGTCGCGCGCATCGCGTTTCCGCGATACGAGGAATCCCACCCAGCGATGCTGGCGCGAGAGGCGCTGCACGAGAACCTGGGCGACCTGATCGATTCCGTGCACGGCATGGCCACCCTGTTCGCCCTCGACCGCGCCGAGATCGGGGCGGAACTGGCGGACTTCGACGCAGATGGCTACGTGATTCTGATCGACCGCTACACCGCCTCTAACGTGGCTTACTCCGCCGCGCGCGTCAACGGCGACGTGGCCGAGGTCGGCCAGTGGGTTAACCAACTGGAGCAGGAGAAGCTAGGAATCCCGGCACCCGACCTGCAGATCCTGGTGGACGTCGAGGCGGAGGTGGCCGGGCAGCGCGCCGAGTCGCGCGAGTCCCAGGACCAGTCGCGGGCACGAGATGCTTACGAACGGGACAGCAGCCTGCAGGAACGCACCGTCCGTGCCTACCGGGCGCTGGCGGAGCAGCAGTGGCTGAGCCCATGGGTGACGGTCGACAGCACCGGAGATGACTATGAGGCCCGCGCGGCAAAGGTCGCGGACCTGCTGGAAGAAATGAGAGGATGACAACCGTGGAAACGAAGATTCTGGTGGTCGACGACGACCCGGCAATTGCGGAAATGCTCACCATTGTTTTGCAGGGTGAGGGCTTTCGCACCGTGGTCGTGGGCGATGGCGTAGAGGCCGTGAAGGCCGCGGAAGAACACAACCCGGATCTCATCCTGCTGGACGTCATGCTGCCCGGCATGAACGGCATTGACGTGTGCAAGGCGATCCGCGAAACCTCCACGGTGCCGATCGTCATGCTGACGGCGCGTACCGACACCGTGGACGTGGTGCTGGGGCTGGAATCCGGTGCCGACGACTACGTGCACAAGCCGTTTAAGCCGAAGGAGCTGGTGGCGCGCGTGCGGGCTCGACTGCGCCGCACCCCCGAGGAGGCACCTGCGGAGACGATCGAGGTGGCGGACCTGAAGATCGACGTGCCCGGCCACCAAGTGATCCGGGATGGTCAGGAGATCGCGCTGACTCCGATCGAGTTTGACCTGCTGGTCACGCTGGCTTCCCGCCCGCGCCAGGTGTTTTCCCGCGAGGAGTTGCTGGAGCAGGTGTGGGGCTACCGCAAGTCCAGCGACACCCGCCTGGTGAACGTCCACATCCAGCGCCTGCGCTCGAAGGTGGAGAAGGACCCGGATGATCCGAAGATCATCCAGACCGTCCGCGGGATCGGCTACAAGACCGGCGAATAGGTTCTCGTGGAGCAGGAACAAGCGAGGGAACAAGCGAGGGCCAAGAAACGCAAGCCAGCCCGCCAAACACAACCAAAGGCCCCGGGTTTCCCGCAGAAAGTGCAGGGGAAGACGCTAGCTGCGGGTGCGACGTTTTGGTCCGTGCTGCGCGACTTCTTCCGCCGGCCGCGGGATACCTGGCTGCGGCTCATTAACTCGATCCGATTGCGCTGGCAACAGTCCATCCAGCTGCGAGTCATCGGTAGCGTGGTGGCCTCCAGTACTTTCGCATTCCTGCTCATTGGTTTCCTGCTGGTCGGTTTCCTGAGCCAGCAGCTGCTGGCCACCAAGTTCTCCGAGGCCGTGGACAGCATGGATCGGGCACGCACGGCAGTGGAAGAGCAGATCAGCGCCACCGACTCTTCCAACCCGGTGTCCGTGCGTCTGACTTCCGCAAGGGCGGTGCTGACGAACCGCTCGCCAGGGGTGGAGCAATCAAGCGCCCCGGTGTACGACTCGGTGCTTATCGCCAACAATGCCAGCGAGACGGAAACGCGGATTCCCAATCACATCGATATCCCTGAAAATCTGCGCGAGTTTGTGCGCCAGGGGCAGGTGGCCTACCAGTATGCCCGCGTAGAAGGGGAAAACGGTAGCTACAAGGCGCTCATCATCGGCAGTCCCGTGTACTCCGACATTCCTGGTCTCGAGCTGTACCTGCTGGTTCCGTTGACCTCTGAAGAGGCCACGTTGAACCTCATGCGCGGCCTGCTTATGGCCGGCGGGATCGTCCTGATCATTCTGCTGTTGGTGATTGGTTGGGTGTTCTCCCAGCAGATTACCGGCCCAGTCCGTGCGGCCTCGAAGATCGCCGAGAAGCTGGCGGCAGGCCACTTGCACGAGAGGATGGTCGTCGACGGCCAAGATGAGGTCGCTAGGCTCGCCTATAGCTTCAACGACATGGCGGAAAAGCTCTCTACCCAGATTCGCAACCTGGAGGAGTTCGGCTCGTTGCAACGCCAGTTCACGTCCGACGTCTCCCACGAGTTGCGCACCCCTCTGACGACGGTGCGCATGGCGGCGGACATGATCGAGGACAACGCCGACGAACTCGACCCGCTGACCGCCCGTGCAGCTCACCTGATGACGAAGGAACTCGACCGCTTCGAGACCCTCCTGGGCGACCTGCTGGAGATTTCTCGACACGACGCGGGCGTGGCGAACCTATCCGCCGAGAAGGTTGACGTGCGTGGCGTGGTGCGCTCCGCCCTGCAGCAGGTGCGGGCCATCGCAGAGGAGGTCGGCACCGAGTTCAATGTTGATCTGCCGGAAGATCCCGTGGTTGTGGCTGTGGACTCGCGCCGCGTGGAACGCATCCTGCGCAACCTACTGGCCAACGCTGTCGACCACTCGGAAGGCAATCCGATCGAGGTGAAGATGGCCGTCGGCGAGGACTCGCTGGCAGTCGCCGTCACCGACCACGGAGTGGGGCTGAAGCCGGGCGAGGAGGAGATGGTTTTCAACCGCTTCTGGCGCTCCGACCCTTCGCGCGAGCGTCGCACGGGCGGCACCGGCTTGGGCCTGGCCATCGCCAAGGAGGATGCCAACCTGCACGGCGGCCGCCTCGAGGCCATCGGCGAGCCCGGCGTGGGCGCTTGTTTCCGGCTGACCCTCCCACTGGAGCAGGGCCGCACCGTAAAGACCTCGCCGCTGCCTTTGGCGGTGGAGGCTGAGGGCGTCACTACCCAAGAACAAGAAGGGGGCGATGATGAGTAACAAGACCACAAAGGTCACAAAGGTCAAAAAGGTACTGTCCGCGGTGGCCGGACTGGGGCTGCTGGCCGGTTGCTCGACGCTGCCGGACGATACGAACCCCGAGGCGATCTCCAGCTACGCTCCGGCCCCCAGCGGGCAAGAGGCACCGACCCCGACTGATGGGCAGCCCTCCGACCTGCTGCTGCGCGATTTCTTCACCGCCAGCGCCCATCCGCTGCGTAACCACCAGGCGGCAAAGAGGTTCCTCACCGGCAGCATGCAGGGGCGGTGGCAATCCGATGCGCCGACGATGGTGCTAGACAGGATCGACATTGCCTCCGACGGCCCGGGCGATGATTCGAAGATCACCTACCGCGTGCGCGGCAACATCGTCGGCACACTCGGCGTGGGCGGCGTGTTCGACCCGCAGTACAGCGCGTTCGAGACCAGCTACGAGATGCAAAGCGTCGACGGCCAGTGGCGCATCAGCAACCTGCCGAACGTCGTGGTGCTGGACCGACAGGACTTCGTGGGCACCTACCGCGCGCGCAACATCTACTTCCCGGACCTCAACGGCCGGGCGCTCGTGCCCGATCGCCGGTGGATCTACACCGGACAGCAGTCCACCGCCGCCTCCCTGGTCTCGTTGTTGGTTGCGGGTCCGCAGGATCGTTTAAAGAAGGCGGTGCGAAATCTTATTCCTGAGGACGCCACCGCCCAGGTCGCCAACGACGACGAGGGAGACCCCGCCGTACACTTCACCGGCCTGCAGGAACTATCGCCAGACGCGCGCCGGCTGCTGGCGGCGCAGGTGGTGTGGACGCTGGCGGGATCCGAAGTCCGTGGACCCTATGAGCTCACGGCGGATGGCACGCCCATGAGCGATGAGATGCATGGCAAGTGGCTGGTGCAGGATCTTTCGCAATACGACCCGAACGTGCAGGTGCAGGCGCCGCTGCGAGCAGTCTCCGGCGGCGACATCTATCAGCAGGACGGGACGCGGGCGCAGAAACTGGAGGGATGGCTTTCCCAACAGTATGTCGAGTCCGTGGCGCTAAGCCCGCGGGACGAAATCTACGCGGCCGTGACCGGGCGGGGCGATGCACCACGCCAACTGATGATCGGGGCGAAGGGAGACCAGCCGGTGAGCTCCGTGCAGGCGGATTCGCTGACGCGCCCGACCTGGGGGCTGGATGCCACGTCGGCCTACGTGGTGGCCGATGGCGAGCGGATCACGGAGATCACTCGCAACCCGGAGACCGGCGCGGTGGGGGAGCGGCAGGTGGACAGCTCCACAATGAGAATGGTCGACGGGAACGAGAAGCGCATCAGCGTTTTCCGCGTATCGCACGACGGCGCCCGCGCTGTGATGATCGTGAACGGACGCGTCTACGTGGTGACGCTGGAGACGACCGACGATGGCACGAAGCGGCTGGGTGCGCCGGTGGAGATCGGCCACGCCGTGGGGGATACCGCGGTCAGCGCCGACTGGTCCGATGACGGGTCCGTGCTGGTGGGCACGCGCGCCAACGACGCCCCGGTGTGGGACATCGAGGTTGACGGGTCTTACTCGCAGCAGATCACGGGCCGCAACCTTTCTGCCCCGGTGGTGTCGGTGGCCACGGACGGCAGCAAGATCTACGTCACTGACGCAAATGCGTTGATGCAGTTCGACGTTACCTCCGAGGAGTCGCGGTTCTGGCGCGAAGTGCCGACCATGCAGGGAAAGCGGGCAACGCCGGTGCTGGCCGACTAGGCTGAGTGCCCGTGGGGATTAAGGGGGATCTCGGTGCGCTCGCGGGGCTGGTGTGGCGTGCGGACTGCGTGTGCTGCGGGGCGGTGACCGGCGGGCAGCTGTGCGAGGCCTGCGGGCTCCAGCTGATGCAGCGTTGGCAGCGCTGGCAGCCGCGGGTGGCGGCAGTGCCGGTTTTCGTCGCCGGGGTGTACGGCGGCGCGCGGCGGATGCTTATTCTCAGCGCCAAGGAGCGACTGCGGCCGGCGGCCATAGACGTCGCCGGCAGGGTGTTGGCCGCCGGGATTCTGCACGTCAGCGGCTTAGGATTGGTGCCGGATCCGCGTTTGGGGAGGGTGGTTCTGGTGCCCGCCCCCACCCGGAAATCGGCAGCGCGGAAGCGCGGTGGGGACATCGTTACCCGCTTCTGCCACGCCGCCGCAGCGCTGTATCCCGGAGTGGAGGTCCACCCGGTGGCGTGGCTGAGCGAGGCGAGTGTGGATTCGGTGGGGCTGGACCGTCACCAGCGTCGCGAGAACGTGGCCAGCAGTATCCTGTTTGACTCGGCGGCGGTCGGGCGATTGCGCGGGGTGGGGGAGGTCGTGATCGTGGATGACGTGTGCACTACCGGCGCCACAACAGCGCAGTTTGCGCTGGCTCTGACGGCGCGGGGAGTACGGCCTCGATTGGCGCTGGTATTGGCTGGCGCGTAGATCACATCAATAAGGGGTATATGCACAAGTGCAGCAACGGCGATAGGTAGACTAGGAATTGGAACGATCGCCGTTGGAAGGTGGGTAATCCGGCCCGATTCTGGCGGTGAATGACTTTGGAGGTTGAGCAATGTCGACCGGCAAAAACTCGTCCGACTTTGGCAACGAGGAACTTGCTGCACCCGAGGCAGGCGTAGAGATCACTGGGCGCAACGTTGAGGTGCCGGAGCACTTCGCAGACCGCGTCAAGGGCAAGCTCGCGAAGATCGAGCGCCTGGACCCGACCCTCACGTTCTTCCACGTGGAGCTGCAGCACGAGCCCAACCCGCGCCGTGGTGACCAGCAGGATCGCCTTCAGATCACCGCAACCGGCAAGGGTCACATCGCTCGCGCAGAGGCTAAGGAAGATTCCTTCTACGCTGCCCTCGAGGTCGCCGTTGGCCGCATGGAGCGCTCCCTGCGCAAGGTGAAGGCGCGTCGCAAGATCGCCCGTTCCGGCCACCGCGCTCCGATGTCCATGGGCGAGGCAGCTGCCAGCCTGGTGGAAGAGGCACAGCCGAAGGCGGAGACCAAGCCGGAGGAGGTCGGCCCGTACGACGTTGATCCCTACGAGGATCAGTTCAAGCCCGGCCAGATCGTGCGCAAGAAGGTGCACAAGGCCGCTCCGATCAGCGTTGACCAGGCGCTGAGCGAGATGGAGCTCGTGGGTCACGACTTCTTCCTGTTTATCAAC
Source organism: Corynebacterium evansiae (assembly GCF_027570065.1). Classification (NCBI taxonomy): domain Bacteria; kingdom Bacillati; phylum Actinomycetota; class Actinomycetes; order Mycobacteriales; family Corynebacteriaceae; genus Corynebacterium; species Corynebacterium evansiae. The sequence continues at coordinate 395,469 of NZ_JAKMUT010000001.1, forward strand.
GAGGAGACCGGCCAGCCGTCCGTGGTGTACCGTCGCCACGCTTTCGACTACGGCCTGATCACCCTGGAGGAGAAGGCAGCGGAAAAGGACGCAGAGAAGTAACCCCTTTCTCTAATCCGTCTTCAACCCATCAGCCGGCCCCACGACTAACCCGTGGGGGCCGGCTTTTTATGTCTGGATTATGCCCGGACTTGCCGGGTGTAGTTGCCCCCGGCCTTGGGGGTGGGGGTAGGATTATCCGAAGCCGACAAGTTAGCTAACCAGTTTTAGAAATCGAGCAAAGGACAGCATCAGCGTGCTAGGACTTTCGAAAATCCTCCGTATGGGCGAAGGCCGTGCGGTCAAGCGTCTCGCGAAAATCGCCGACCAGGTGATGGACCTCGATGAGGAATACACCAAACTCACCGACGAGGAGCTGCAGGCCAAGACCGACGAGCTGAAGAAGCGAGTTCAGGAAGACGGCGAGAGCCTGGACGACATCCTGCTCGAGGCTTTCGCCACCGCGCGTGAGGCCTCCTGGCGCGTGCTCGGCCAGAAGCACTACAAGGTGCAGATCATGGGTGGCGCTGGCCTTCACTTCGGCTACGTCTCCGAGATGAAGACCGGTGAGGGTAAGACCCTGACCTGTGTGCTGCCCGCATACCTTAACGCGCTGTCCGGCAAGGGCGTGCACGTCGTTACCGTGAACGACTACCTGGCTAAGCGTGACGCCGAGTGGATGGGCCGCGTGCACCGCTTCCTGGGGCTCAGCACCGACGTGATCCTGAGCGGCAAAAACCCCGCCGAGCGCCGTGAGGCCTACAACGCCGACATCACCTACGGTACGAACAACGAGTTCGGCTTCGACTACCTGCGCGATAACATGGCGCACTCCCTGAACGACCTGGTGCAGCGCGGCCACAACTACGCCATCGTGGATGAGGTCGACTCGATCCTCATCGACGAGGCCCGTACCCCGCTGATCATCTCTGGTCCGGTCGAGGGCTCCAGCAAGTGGTTCACCGCCTTTGCGGCAATCGCCCCGAAGCTGACCCGTGACATCCACTACGAAGTGGACGAGCGGAAGAAGACCGTGGGCGTCAAGGAAGAGGGTGTGGAGTTCGTCGAGGACCAGCTGGGCATCGAAAACCTCTACGCTCCGGAGCACTCGCAGCTGGTGAGCTACCTGAACAACTCCATCAAGGCGAAGGAGCTGTTCACCCGCGACAAGGACTACATCGTCCGTAACGGCGAGGTAGTCATCGTCGACGAGTTCACCGGTCGCATCCTGGACGGCCGTCGTTACAACGAGGGCATCCACCAGGCGATCGAGGCGAAGGAACACGTCGAGATCAAGAACGAGAACCAGACGCTGGCCACCGTCACCCTGCAGAACTACTTCCGCCTGTACGACAAGCTGGCCGGCATGACCGGTACGGCGGAGACCGAGGCCGCCGAGCTGAAGTCCACCTACAAGCTGGACGTCGCCGCGATCCCGACGAACAAGGAAAACAAGCGTAAGGACCACGTCGACCTGATCTACAAGACGCAGGAGGCGAAGTTCGAGGCCGTGGCCGAGGACATCGCCGAGCGCGTAGAGACCGGCCAGCCGGTGCTGGTGGGTACCACCTCGGTGGAGCGTTCCGAGTACCTGTCCAAGCTGCTGCAGCGCCGCGGCATCAAGCACAATGTGCTGAACGCGAAGTACCACGAGAAGGAAGCGGAGATTGTCGCCCAGGCAGGTCGTCTGGGAGCCGTCACCGTGGCGACCAACATGGCCGGCCGTGGTACCGACATCGTGCTGGGTGGTAACCCGGACATCATCGCCGACATCAACCTGCGCGAGCGCGGCCTGGATCCGGTGGAGACCCCGGAGGAATACGAAGAGGCCTGGGACGACGAGATCGAGAAGGTCCGAGAGGAGTCCAAGGAAGAAGCGGAGAAGGTCCGCGAGGTCGGTGGCCTGTACGTGCTGGGCACGGAGCGTCACGAATCCCGCCGCATCGACAACCAGCTGCGTGGCCGTTCCGCACGTCAGGGCGACCCGGGCGAGACCCGCTTCTACCTGTCCATGCGCGACGACCTGATGGTGCGCTTCGTCGGCCAGACGATGGAGGCGATGATGACTCGCCTGAACATCCCGGACGACGAGGCTATCGACTCGAAGATGGTCACCAACGCCATCAAGGGCGCACAGTCCCAGGTGGAGTCCGCCAACTTCGAGATGCGCAAGAACGTGCTCAAGTACGACGAAGTCATGAACGAGCAGCGCAAGGTGATCTACGGCGAGCGCCGCCAGATCCTCGAGGGTGAGGATGTGGAAAAGCAGATCCGCAACATGCTGAAGGACACCATCGAGGCATACGTCGACGGCGCGACCGCCGAGGGCTATGTCGAGGACTGGGATCTGGATACCCTGTGGAACGCCCTGGATTCCCTCTACGGCCCGACCTTTACCCACGAGGAACTGGTGGAAGGCGACGATTACGGCCGCCCGGGCGAGCTGAGCTCTTCTCAGCTGCTGGAGGCGCTGCTCGACGACGCGAACCGCGAGTACGACGAGCTGGAGGAGAAGGTCACGGAGATCGCCGGCGAGGAGCAGATGCGCGGCATGGAGCGCGCGGCTTTGCTGAACGTCGTGGATCAGAAGTGGCGCGAGCACCTCTACGAGATGGACTACCTGAAGGAAGGCATCGGCCTGCGTGCGATGGCGCAGCGCGATCCCCTGGTGGAGTACCAGCGCGAGGGCGGCGACATGTTCAACCGCATGAAGGACGGCATCAAGGAAGAGACCGTCCGCCAGCTGTTCCTGGTGCGTAACCAGCTGAAGCAGGCCGGCCAGGTGCACGTCGAGGACCCGGCGGCCGGTAACGAGGGCGTGGCCGTGGACCGCGCCACGCAGACCACCATGGGTGGTTAAGAACTAGATCAAGCTGAGGCTATCGATCGCCCAGACCTTGACCCCGCGCCGCGCGGAGCTGTGCAGCTGATGCAGCTCCGCACGGCGCTTTTGCGTGTGCTGTGACATGCTGCCCGCAATTGCCCGCACTCGCTCGCCCATCTGCACAGACGCGCAGAAGCGAACACAATCGCCCGCGCTGGGCTGGATGTGCAGGCTTATTATTGACGCCCCCTTCTCCACCCGCCCGCTCGTCGGCTCCGGCCGCACGTGCCGGCGGACGCGCAGTTGCTCTAGCACCCGCTCGCCGAAGGGCGCGCGGCGCAAATGATCGATCGGACGGCGCCCCTCCAAAGCCTCCAGCCACATTTTTACGATCTGCGCGATGCGTTGGGGCGGTGGGGTGTTGGCGTCACGAAAAGAATCCGTGACCTCCTCCTCAGTGACCTGCACCGCGACGGCCGGGGTGGGTGGGCGCAGGAACACGAAGTCCGGAAGTGGGCGCGTGGAAGTTGAAGTGGTCACGAAAGAAAACCCCCTGTTGTTCATGCCATTGATGCCGTACGGCGCGTTCCCCCGAAGGCGCCATACGGGCATAACTATAGCGAAGTGCGCGCCCTGCGGGGCGCCGGAGGGCGAAAAGATGGCAGAATGTAGGGCATGCGTGGACTAGTAGTTGATTATTGCGGAGTGTTGGACGGCGCCGAGGAAGACCGCAGGCGGTGGCGCAAGCTCCTGTCGGCAGCGCGAGCGGAGGGCATTGCCACGGCGATTCTTTCCAACGATCCGGGCGGGGCGGGCGCGGCCCCCATCCGTACGTGGTTGGAGGGCGGCTACGTGGATGCCGTGGTGCTGTCCGGCGAGGTGGGCGCGGAGAAGCCCTCGGAGGAGATCTTCCGCATTACCGCCGACCGCCTGGACCTGCCGCAGCAGGATCTGGTGCTGGTGGACGACAACATCCTGAACATCCGCGGCGCCGTGGATGCCGGCCTGATTGGCATTTACTACCAGCAGTTCGACCGCGCGGTGGTGGAGATTACCGGCGTGTTCGAGCTGGAGGGGGAGTTCTAAACCATGCTGGTGTACATTCCCGCGACTTTTGACATGCTGGGCACACTCGCGGAGCAGGGAGAGCACCCGGTGCGCTCCGCGGTGGGATTTGCGCTAACGCCGGCGGTGCGGGAGTTCTACACCGGCGGCGACGAGGAGGAGCTGGCGTACACGGCCTTCCTGGACGCCGCGCGGGCCTCGCTGCGCCTTCTCAGCGCGGGCGGGGAGGAGCGCTTTCCGCACCGGCGCGTGGTGATCAGCGCGGAGATCGACGACTCGGCGGTTACTTTGGCGCCGACCGACGGCGAGTCCGTGGTGCGGCTGGATCCGGCGGTTGTGAAGGTGGAGCAGTTGTTGGCGATCCATGTTGATGACGCCGACGCGGAGGCCGCCACGGCGAAAGCGATCGAATGTATCGACGCAGCTGACCTGGGGGATGAGGACGCGGAGTTCGCGCTGGGGGACTGCGAGGACAACCTGATGAGCTGGTACGACGCGAAGGAGCTGCCGTTCCTGGTGGATTTGATGTAGCGGGTTAGCTACATTTCCCACTCGTTGTTGCTGCGCAGGGCCTCCAGCAGGCGGCGGATCGCTGTGACGCGCCGGGCGGACGCGCCGGTGAGGGTATCCAGGGCGCACTCCGGGTCGGCGGGCGGACCCATGTGGGTGCAGCCGCGCGGGCAGTCTTCGGTGACCTCGCGGAGGTCCTCGAAAACTTGTACGACGGTATCTGGGTCGACGTGTGCGAGCCCCAGGCTGCGGATGCCAGGGGTGTCGATGATCCAGCCGCCCGCGGGCAATTGGAGCGCGACGGACTGGGTGGAGGTGTGGCGGCCCTTGCCCACCCCGCTGACCTCTCCGGTGGCGCGTTCCGCGTCGGGGATGAGGCGGTTAAACAGGGTGGATTTGCCCACCCCGGAGTGGCCGACGAGGGCGCTGACCTTGCCCGTGATGTGCTCGGTGAGTTCGTCCAGGGAGTCGCTGACGCCGGTGGTGAGAACCTCCACGTCGAGGTCACGGAACTCGGCAGCGAACGCGCTGGGGTCGGCTAGGTCGGACTTGGTGAGGCAGACCAGCGGGGTGAGGCCGCCGACGAAGGCGGCGATGAGGGCGCGCTCCACGAAGCCGGTGCGCGGCGGCGGATCGGCCACGGCGCTGACGATCAACAGGTAGTCCGCGTTGGCCACGACGATCCGCTCGAAAGAGTCTGTATCGTCCGCGGTGCGGCGCAGGATGGACGTGCGGTCTTCGAGCCGCACGATGCGTGCCAGGGTGTCCTTCTTGCCGGAGGTATCGCCGACCACGCTGACGTGGTCGCCGACGACCACATTGGTGCGCCCCATCTCGCGGGCACGCATGCAGGTGACGAGGGTGCCGTCTTCGTCCAGCACCACGCCCCAGCGGCCGCGGTCCTTGGAGACGACCATGCCCCGCTTGGCGTTCTTATGGCTCGGCCGATCCTTCGTCCGCGGGCGCGAGCCCTTGCCGGGGCGGACGCGGACGTCGGACTCGTCCCAGTGGTGGGCGTTGCTGTGCCTCCGCCCCATCTAGCGTTCCTGGCCCAGCAGCTGCGCCCAGCGGCGGCGGAAGCCGGGGAGGGTCTTGGCGGTGGTGTCAACGTCGGAGACCTCGATGCCTTCGACGCGCAGGCCCAGGATCGCTCCGGCGGTGGCCATGCGGTGATCGGCGTAGGACTCCCAGCGGCCGCCCTCCAGGGCAGCCGGGTGGATGATCAGCCCGTCGGCGGTCTGCTCGACGTTGCCGCCGAGGGCGTTGATGTTATCCGCCAGCGCCTGCAGACGGTCGGTCTCGTGCCCGCGCAGGTGCGCGATTCCGTAGAGGTGGCTGGGGCTATCTCCCAGGGCCGCCAGGGCGGCGACGGTGGGGGTGAGCTCCCCAATATCGTGCATGTCCCAGGTGATCCCGTTGACGCGGCCGGTGCCGGAGACAACTAGATCGCCGTGGTGGACGTCCAGCTCCGCCTCCGCCCCCATGTCCAGCAGGATCTGGCGGAACTGGTCGCCCGGCTGGTTGGTGGTGGCGGGCCAGTTCTGGATGCGCACGGTGCCGCCGGTGAGCACGCCCGCAGCCATGAACGGGGTGGCATTCGACAGGTCCGGCTCCACGTGCCACTGGCGGCCGCTGATCGGGCCGGGGTGGACGGTCCACCGGTTGAAGGAGGTTTCCACGTCCACCCCGGCCTCGCGCAGCATCTGCACCGTCATCTCGACGTGGGGCTGGCTGGGCAGGGAGTTGCCCTCGTGGATAACGGTGACGCCCTCGGTGAAGCGGGCACCGGCCAGGAGCAGGCCGCTGACGAACTGGGAGGACTCGGAGGCATCGATGGTGATCTCCCCGCCCTGGATCTCCCCGGAACCCTCCACGAAGAAGGGCAGCCCCTCCGGGTTGCACTCGGTGCTTGTCTTCACGGTGGCGCCGAGGGCACGCAGGGAGTCCAACGTGGTGGACATCGGGCGGCGGCGGGCCTCCACGTCACCGTCGAAGGCAACCGTGCCGGTGGCCAGGGCAGCGATCGGCGGGACGAAGCGCATCACGGTGCCGGCCAGGCCGCAATCCACCTGGCCGCCGTGCAGCTTCTCCGCCGGGGTGACGTACATCTGGTCGTTCTTCAACAGGATCTGGGTTCCCATGGAACGCAGAGCCGATATCATCAGCTCCGTATCGCGGCTCACCAGCCCGCCGGTGATGGTGGAGGGCGCATCCGCCAGCGCGGCGAGGATCAGCGCACGGTTTGTGATGGATTTCGAGCCGGGGATAGCCACGGTGGCCTGTACGGGCTCGGTGGCGACCGGAGCCGGCCAGAGTTGTTCAGACATACCTGCAGACATACCCACATTGTCTCACTTTTTCGCTGGAAAAGAAGTGTGGGGTGGGCATAATGGGCGAGTATGTGTGGCCGATACGTTTTGTTCAGCTCCTTAGAAGAGCTTTCGGGTGACCTGCAACGACGGCTGGGAGCCTCGCGCATACCCCGCGCCGGGGCCGGGGAGTGGTCCGCCAACTACAACGTGGCGCCCACCACCGAGGTGCCCATCGTGCGGGAGTTTAGAAGCGAGGCCGCGATCGGCCCCGCACGCTGGGGCTATCCGCCGAAGACGGTGTTTAACGCGCGGGGAGAGACCGCATTCTCCAAGCCCTTGTTCGCCGGCTCCCTGCCATGCGCCTTCCCGATGGACGGCTGGTACGAGTGGACGGTCGGGGAGGATGGCAAGAAGCAACCCTGGTTCACCACCGCCACCGACGGCCACCCCCTATACGCCGCCGGGCTGTGCAAGGCCGTGGAAGGCAAGCTCTACGGCACCATCATTACCGTCGCGGCCCTGCCGGAACTCGAATGGTTGCACAGCCGCATGCCCAGGATCCTGGTGGGCGACGAGCTAGAAACTTGGCTGAAGGGCGCAGGGGCGGAGCTGGTGGCGTCACCAAACAAGGGAACAGAAGTACACAGCAGGAAGGCGGACAGGAAGGTCGGCACCGTGGCGAACAACTTCCCGGAACTGGTGGGAATGAACCGGCGATAGAATTGCGTTGGAAGAAAGGTGAGAGGTGAGCGAATGAAACGCAGCGATGACACTGCAGACGAGCTGCTGCAAAGATTCGAGGCTGACGCGCTGCCCCTGCTGGATCAGCTCTACGGTGCGGCGGTGCGGATGACGCGCAACCCGGCCGACGCGCAGGATCTGGTGCAGGATGCGTATATGAAGGCCTACCAGGCGTTTGGTTCCTTCAAGGAAGGTACGAACCTAAAGGCGTGGATGTACCGAATCCTGACGAACACGTACATCAACAGCTACCGCAAGGCGCAGCGACGCCCGACGGAATCCAGCGCGGAGGAAATGACTGACTGGCAGTTGGCCGAGACTGCTAAGCATGACTCCGTGGGGCTCGAATCCGCCGAGGTGGAGGCGCTAAAGAACATCCCGGATAAGCGCATCCAGGATGCCCTGATGAGCCTGGGCGAGGACTACCGCATGGTCGTGTACTACGCGGATGTTGAGGGGCTGGCATACAAGGAGATTGCCGAGATCATGGACACTCCCATCGGCACCGTGATGTCGCGGCTGCACCGCGGGCGCAAGCAGCTGCGCAGCAAGCTGAAGGACGTGGCGGCGGAGCACGGGATTGTGACGGAGGCGGCACGAAACAAGACGGTGCAGAACAAGACGGCTCAGAACAAGCTGACGGAAGCGAAGGGATAAGAGCACATGTGCAAAGACAATTCGCGAAAGACGGACTGCGACGACCTGCTGGATGCCCTGTACGAGGTGGCTGATGGTGACGCCGACTGGGAGAGCCGCGAACGTTTGCGCGCTCACGCCGACGCTTGCCCGGAGTGCCTGCGGCAGCTGGGACTCGAGCAGCAGGTGCGCGACCTGCTGCGGAGCTGTTGTAGCCAGCCCGCCCCGGTGGAGCTGCGGGCGCGGATCTGCACGCAGTTGCGGGTGATTAGCTACCGGGTGGAGGAGTAGCGAGCCAAAGCAAAAGGCCGGCGGGCACCGTTTTCTGCGGTGCTCCTGCCGGCCTTTTTGAGTTACGGCTTAAGAGTTCGGGCGCTTGCCGTGGTTAGCCTTCTTCTTGCGACGATCCTTGCGCTTGCGGCCACGCTTGCTCATTGTGCAGCTCCTTGGTGTTTAAGGGGACAGTTTCAACCTGTTCAGCTTAGCGGGGGCGCGTAGCTGGACAAAATAGCTGAATAAAATGCTGGGGTTTAAACGGTGATGCGCTTGCGGGTACGAGTGCGACCACGGTTGGTGCGACGCTTCAGTGCGCGACGCTCGTCCTCGGCCATGCCGCCCCACACGCCGGCATCCTGACCGGACTCGATGGCCCAGTTCAGGCACTGGGAAGCGACGGGGCAGCGGTTGCAGACCAGCTTGGCCTTGGCGATCTGAGCCAGGGCGGGGCCGGAGTTTCCAACGGGGAAGAACAGCTCTGGGTCTTCTTCACGGCAAACGGCTTTGTGGCGCCAATCCATTATTGTGTTTCCCTTCTATTTTTTCAGACAAAGGATGTCCGAAGGTGCGTCGTTTCGGTTCTTTGCAGTCGGTGTGGGCACTTTGGCCGGTGATCGAAGTTGGGCTCGACGAATTGACCTAGAGAATCTCTAGGTAAATTCAGGCAAAAGTGGTGGTGGCGAAGTGGCGTGCAGACCTGTGTGTAGAGGGGGTCGCGGCGGCTTCTCGCCTTGCGATTAAGACCTTGTTGGTTTGTTGTTAACCTTTTGGTCTCTTATCGGTTACTTGGATGATTTTGGCACGTTATTGCCAGTTTGGCTAGAGCTTTTTCTCAAATTGTGACGAACATCACAAGAAAATGATTTGGTATGCCAGGGGAAAGCGGTTAATGGGCAGTTTTACCCAGCGTCAGCATCCCCCAGCGCCACGACGGACTCACCGCGCTTTTCCACCAGCACCTCACCCGCCAGCTTGAGCGTCACCTGCCCGGTGTAGCCCTTGCGATCCACTGGGATCGTGCGCAGGACCTTGCCGTTATCCCAGTCCACCACTGCAATCCCCTTAGCGGTGGGAACCAGCAGCCGCCCGCCCATAGGAGCGGCAGGGCCGATTGCGCCATTAACTTGGAACGCAGGCTCCATGGTTGACGGGGTGAAGGTAACCACTCGGGTGCCATCAAACCAGCTCATCAGGTGCGCCGAATCCGCGGTCTGGGCGCGGAACAGCGTGCCATCCCGCTGCTGCGGATCCAGTAGCGGGGCGGGGTCGGCGGGGAACTGCTGGAAGTCGCCTTCCTTATCCAGCACCTGGAAGCGCGACCCTTCGTTATCGTTCTCGTCCTTCGCACGGGTGCCGTTGCCGGGAGCGTAGATCACCGCCCGGTCTAGCCCCACGCCCACCAGCTCGCTGTCCGCTGGGACCTCGTACTCGTGGTATTTCTCCGGGGCATCCGAGTCTTCCGGGTTCGTCTTAAGCAGCCGGATCAGCTTCTTCTCGCTATTGGGGCAGGTCTGCGCCGTAACTAGCAGATCCCTGCGCGTCAGTGCGGAGGTAAAGGTGCACTCGGTGTATGCCTGCTTGTTCGGCTTGACTGCCGTCAGCTTGTCGCCGACCTCCACGCGCCGCACTGCGTCCGAGCGCAGCAGTTCCGTGCGCGTGGGGGAGAGCATCCCGATGTTGTCCCGGCTCTGGAACAACTCCACGTGGTCGGCGGCCAGCATGTCGCGGGTGTGGCGGTATTCGCCGGTCCCGCTATCCAGCGCCACTACCTGTCCGCATCCCTTGGGGCCCTGCAAGAAGAGATTCGCCTTGCCCCAGTTCGCCGCCACGGCGCACAGGTCGTGGGGTGCCTTATAGTGCCAGACCTCGGTGCCGTCGTCGCCCCGCACCATCGTGGCCTTGTTGCCGGAGGTTAGAACGACCCCACCCTGATCCACCACCAGGCCGGCGGAGTCCGTCCTCGCTTCCCACAGCTCGCGCAGATGCTCTGGAATCTGCCGGTCGCCCTTGGCGGAGTCGGAGGATGCAAGGGTCTTGTCCTCGGCCTCGATCGGGTGATCAGCGACCCGGTGGTCCACCTCGCGGGCGTCGGAATCCAGCCACGTGATCCCGCCGAGGGCAAGCAGCCCGCAAGCCAACGCGGCTGCGACGATGTGGTCGCCGCGACGGGCGCGCTCGGGGGAGGGGATGCGCCGGCTCATGGGCGCGGCCTCCTGCGGGACTTCTTCACCTTCAGAGCTGCACCTTTCACGCCGCGCGGTGCCCCCACCCGGTCGCCAACATCGTCGGGAAGGTTGAACTCAGCCAGAAATTCCGCGCTGGAAGAGAACCATTGTGGTGGGTCCTGCAAGTCCAGCCCCAGGGCGTCGCTGATGGCGTTCCACCGCGCGACCTCGTCCCAGCCGATGAGGCTCACCGCCGTGCCCGTGTTGCCCGCGCGCCCCGTACGGCCGATGCGGTGAACATAGGTCCGCTCGTCGTCCGGCACCTGGTAATTGATTACGTGCGTGACATCCTCGATGTCGATACCGCGCGCCGCCACGTCGGTGGCCACCATCACGTCCACCTCGTTGCGGCGGAACTGGTCCAGGGATTGCTCGCGGTCCTTCTGGCGCATGTCCCCATGCACTGCGCCCACGCGGAAGCCCAGCTTGGCAAGCTCCTCGGCCACGCCCGCTGCCTGCCGCTTCGTACGGGCAAAAACGATGCTGCGGCCCCTCCCGGGGGATTGTAGAATACGGGCGAGTGTGGAGAGCCTATCGAGCTTGTGGGACTGGAACACCACCTGCTTCGTCGACTCGTGGGTTGCCTCCGTCGCCGCACTATCCGCCTGGATCAGCACCGGGTGCCGCATAAACGTTCTGGTCAGCGCCGCAATCGGCCCTGGCATGGTGGCGGAAAACAGCATCGTCTGCCGTTGCGGGCTGGTCTGTGTGAGGATGTCGCGCACATCGTCCAGAAAACCCTGATCCAGCATCTCGTCCGCCTCGTCCAGTACGACGATCTCGATCGTCTGCAGCTGCAAATACCCCTGTTTCGCCAGGTCCAGCAGCCGTCCCGGAGTGCCGACGACCACGTCCACGCCGCGCTCCAGGGCCGCCGTCTGCGCGTCGAAGCCCACGCCGCCGTACACCGCCTGTACCTGCAGGGCACGGGTCTTGCTCTTCTTTCTTTGGGACGCCCCCTCGGCCCCCACCGGCACACGCAAGTTGCGGGCGGCCAGGGTCAGGTCGTCGGTGACTTGCAGGCACAACTCTCGGGTAGGCACTACGATCAAGGCGCGCGGGGTGCCGTCCGGGGCGGTGACGGTGGCGTCATCAAAAACCCGATCGAGAACAGGAATGCCGAACCCCAAAGTCTTGCCCATACCCGTGCGTGCCTGGCCGATAACGTCGGAGCCCTTCAGCGCGATGGGCAGGGTGTATTCCTGGATGGCGAAGGCGCGCGTAATGTTGGCCGTGGCCAGAGCCTCCGTGATTTCCGCGGCCACGCCGAGCGAGCTGAAGGTTGGGCGGGAGGCAGAGGATCCAGAAGACGCAGAGGGCATCAGCACCTGCAGCACCTGCCTTCCTTGCTCGACCTGATAGCTATGATGGTCACAATACTGCACGTGAGTATAGAACGAACATGAAGGAAGGGTTTCCCATGCAGATCAAGGTCGGATTCGTACACAACGCCCGCGAGCTGGCTATCGCCATCGACACGAAGAGCGAGCAAGCCAAGTCCCAGGACGAGTACGTGGCAGAGATCGAGAACTTCCTGCGTTCCGGCGAGAATGAGACGCTGACCATTGAAGGCGCCAAGGGGGCGCGCTACGTGCTGGTACGTGGACAGATCGCTTACGTAGAGGTCGGCGCAGAGGCTAAGAACTCTGTCGGTTTCGTAAGTTAAGCAGGCAGCGACTAGCTGTATGAGTAGCGGCAGTAACGTGGAGCGCCACCCCATCCCGCCGGCGCGGAAGTCCGCGCCGGAAGCGTCGGGCGCAGATATGAGGCAGCCCGAGCGCGGGCGGTTTAGCTTCCGTGGCGTAGTACTGATTACTGTCGCATTTGTGCTGGTGACCCTGCTGGTCATGTACAGCATTCTGCATGGTCTGGGTGACGAGGAGGACACGCAGGCCACCGGTGAGGTCGCGGTTACCAGCAGCGACGGCGGTGGCTCTTCTAACGGCAGCGAAATCGGCGACTATGAGGACCTGAAGTTCGGTTCCCTGCCCCCGGGCGGCAAGTACACGAAGAAGGGCAGCGGGAAGTTCCGCACCGCCGGCGAGCCCGGCAAGACCTTTGGCAAGGGGAAGAAGAAGTTCACCTACGTCGTGGAGGTCGAGACGACGCTGAAGTCCTCGGCCTACGGTGGTGACGACGCTTTTGCCGCGATGGTGGACGCCACCCTGGCCAACCCGAAGTCGTGGGTGGGCGATCCGCAGTATTCCTTCCAGCACGTGGACGAAAAGAAGCTGCCGAAGGGGAAGAAGCCGGATATGCGGATTCAGCTGACCTCGCCGGAGACCACCGCTGCGACCTGTGGCGATAGCTATGGCATTGAGACCAGTTGCAACTTCCCGGGCGAGGGGCGGGTGGTGCTCAACGAGGCGCGCTGGGTGCGCGGCGCCATCCCGTTCGAGGGCGATCTGGGCGCGTACCGGCAGTACATGATTAACCACGAGGTCGGCCACGGCATCGGGCACAAAGCCCACGTGCCGTGTTCCAAGGATGGCGCACTGGCGCCGATCATGATGCAACAAACCATCAGCCTGAACAACGCCGAGATCTATAAGATCAACCCAGACAAGGCCTTCAAGGACAACCCGAACACCTGCAAGGCAAACCCGTGGGTGTTCCCGTTTGGGTACAAGAACAGCAAATAAGCGAGCACATGATCAACGAAGATTCTCACAGCGACTTCAACTCCCCGCCGCCGGCACACATCCTGGCCAGCTTCCAGGTGCCCTCGGCGCACCCGGTGCTGCTGGAACAGGAGTGGAGCCAGGGGTGGCGCTGCGACCGGGCGGTGATTTCCCGGGCGGATGAGCCGGCGCGGGCGGCGTGGATTGCCAAGATCATGTCGAAGGTGCGCCCGGCGGGGGTCTCCATGTCGCGACCCATCTTTTCCTCCGACGGGCGCTTTAGCGTGTCCGGTTGGCGGGCGCGCACTTTCATGTCCGGCCACCAGTCGCCACGCTTCGACGAGATGGTGGCGGCCGCTTTGCGCCTGAACGAGGCACTGCGTGGCGAAAAGAAGCCGACGTTCCTGGCGCCGCCTGTAGCAGGGGAGAAGTGGAACGAACACGACCTGTTTGCCGCGGCGGACCAGGCCGCATTCGCCGAGGATCCGGCGGAATGGGTCACCCCGGTGCTGGCGCCCGAGAGCGTGCCGCGGGAGGACGCTGCCGCCGCCCTGGTGAAGGCCGCAAACCTGGCCGAGCTGCGCGAACCGATCGTGGAGGACGACCAGCTGGTGCACGGGGACATCGCCGGCTGCACCATCTTCGACGGCACTGCCGACCCCATCGTCACGGATCTTTACCCGGCGTGGCACCCGGCGGCCTGGAGCGTCGCACTGCTGATCGTGGACACGATGGCCTGGGGCAACGCGCCGGATGCCCTGCTGGATCGCTGGGCGCACCTGCCCGACTTCACGCAGCTGGTGCTGCGGGCGGCGATGTACCGGCTGTTCTTGCACGCCATGCTGCCGAACTCCCAGCCGGAATCGTGGGAGGGGCTGGCGCGCGTGGCCGACGTTGTGGCGGCCTGGGTAGCGAAGCGGGAAGACTAGTCGCCGCCCCATAATCGAGGCCCTCGCCCGTAATCGAACACGAAAAAGGTGTTCGGCGGGAGGTTGTCCAAGGCGCATGACAGACTTAGAGCCATGGACCACGACAGCCTAAAGAGCACTCACAACAACCCGCCGATAAACCCCAACCACGATCTCGAAAAACGCCTCGGAGCCAGCGGTAAACCGAAGGTACGGCTGGGCCAGCCCACAGATGGGATTCAGCCAACGGAGGTTTTCGACGGCCTGGCCGGAGCCTTGGTCGAAGGGTCGACGCAGGTGGATTACGCCCGGCCCTACGCGGTCCTCGGCGGACCGGGCACGGGCAAGACGTCGCTGCTGATCTCTGCGGCGCGGGACTTCCTGCTGCAGGGGGGATCGGCGTCCGAAATAATGTTCTTCGCACCGTCGAAGGAGGCGGCGACGGCCGTGCGTGCGGCGTTGTACCAGCGCATGGCGGGGGAGGGCGACTACGCTGCGTCCGGCACGTTTGTGCGTTCGGTGCACTCGTGGGCCTTCGCGTTCTACCGCAGCGTGCAGACTCTGCGCGGGCAGAAGCAGCCGCGGCTTATCACGGGTGCGGAACACGACATGCAGATCCGGGAGATTCTGCGGGGCACCGAGGAGGACGGCAACCGGTACTGGCCCGCCAACGTCGTCCCCGCGCTGGGCTACGCGGGCTTTGCCCAGCAGCTGCGTGATCTGCTGCTGCGTGCCACCGAGCGTGGTCTGTCGGCTAAGCAGTTGCAGCAGTTAGGGGTCGAACACGACCGGCCGATGTGGGAGGCCGCGGGGCATTTCCAGGAGGAGTACCAGCAGGTCCAGCGTCTGAGCCGTTCGGAGAGCCTGAATGCCTCCGAGCTGCTGCACGCGACCTTAGCGGCCTTTGAGAAGCCGGAAGGCGAGCAGCTGGTCGAGCGGCAACGGGAGAAGGTGAAGCTGCTGCTGGTCGACGACGCGCACAATCTGGACCCAGCCTCTGCCCGGCTGATCGAGAGCTTCATGGTGCCGGGGACCCGGACCCTCATCGCAGGTGATCCGGACCAGTGCGTGTTCCACTTCCGCGGTGCGGACGAGGCCTTTCTGGACTCCTACTCGCAGGACCCGGACCACCGGGTGGTTTTGAGTGCTTCTTATCGTTTGACGCCACCTGCGGCCCAGTCCGTGAACGCCCTCCGTAGGCACTTGGGGGCGCAGCCGAGCCGCGTGGAGCTGCGCTCTGCCAGTGCGGGGAAAGGGGCAGGTGGAGGCTTCACAGGCGCCGAGACTGTGCAGGTGACGATTACGCCGACCGAGACTGCGGAGCGGCTGAAGATTGTGGATGTGGTGCGGCGTGCACACATCGAACAGCAGGTCGCGTGGGACGACATCGCGGTGATCGTGCGCGGCACCGGAAGTATCGCGCGGGTGCGCAGGACGTTGATGGCCTACGGCGTGCCCGTGAAGGTGGATCCGACTTCCGTGGTGCTGGCGGAACAACCCCTGGTGCGGATGTTGCTGCTGGCCGCAGAGGCGAGCTACCGGGATCTCACTGTCGCGGAGATGCACAGTGTGCTGGAAGGCAGCGTGGGCGGCGCGGACCCGGTGATGGTGCGCCGCGTACACCGCGCGGTGGCGCTGGCCATCCGCTCCGCGCAGATGGCCGGGCAGCCGCTGCGAGCTCACGAGGATGGCAGGCCCTTCCAGGCCGCGGACTACGTCACGGAGCTGCTGAACCACCCCGACGATCCGGACAATCAGTGGATTCTTGGCCACAGCGGACCCCGCGAGCAGGAGGTCATCCAGCGCGTATCTGCCGTTCTAGAGGCCGGGCGGCAGGCTTGGAAGAACCGCCAGGGCACGGAGATGGTGCTGTGGAAGATCTGGCAGGCCACCAAGCTGGACATGCACTTGCGTGCGCAAGCTCTGAAGGGTGGATCGCTCGGCGCGCAGGCCGACGCGGATCTGGACGCGGTGATGAGCCTGTTCGATATTCTGGGAGACTTCGCGGAGCGCAATCCGCATGCGCAGGTGGAGAGCTTCGTGGAGAACCTCCGCGCCCAGAAGGTGCCCACCGGCGGGCGCGACCAGCGCGGCGTGCGCGCCGGAGCCGTGGAAATCCTGCCCGCCCACGCGGCTGCAGGGCGCCAGTGGAAGGTGGTGGCCATCGCCGGAGTGCAAGAAGGCGAGTGGCCGACCGGCCCGACCGTCGGCGGGCTTTTCGGCCAGCTGGAGCTTGTGGACCTACTGGACCGGGGGATCGACCCGAGCGTGCCGGTGGCGCGCATCAACGATGCCATCGAGGAGGAGCGCAGGCTCTTCCTGCTGGCACTCAGTCGCGCGATCGACAGTGTGCACGTGACCTGCGTGCGGAACTCCGGCGATGAAGCGCTGGTGCCCTCAAGGTTCATTGCCGAGATGGGCGTGGAGCCCACGGAATTGGCTACAACCGACGAGGCAGAAGCTGCCGCGGGGAGCATGGTCTCCGGGTCCGGGGCGGGCGCGCTGCCGCGCGTGCTGGCCATCGAATCGCTGCTGGCGGAGCTGCGTGATGCCGTCACCGACCCCAACCGCCCCGGCCACGAACGGCGTGCGGCAGCACGTAACCTGGCCAAGATGGCGCAGGCCGGAGTGCACGGTGCAGCCCCCGAAGACTGGTGGGGCATGGCGGAACCCTCCACGGACGCGCGCGTGCTGGCCGGCGACAAGATCCGATTGAGCCCCTCCAAGTTGGAGAGCTGGAGCACCTGCGCGCTGCGCACCTTCCTGGACAGCAACGGAGGGGTGAGCGAATCCACCGAGCCGATGCGCGTGGGCATATTCATTCACGCTGTCGCCGAGCAGATTGTGCAGGGGATGGAACTCGACGAGGCACAGCTGGCCGTCCGCGAAATCCTGCCGCACGTGCTCGACGGACCAGCGTGGAAGGACGCGCACACGGTGGCGCGCTGGGAAGAGGGCGTCGAAAGGCTACACGACTTCATTGCCAGCTACAGGGGCCAAGAGCTCGAGACCGAGCGAACGCTACGGGCGCGCGTCGGGCAGACACCCGACGGGGTCGAGGTGACGCTGAGCGGACGCGCCGACCTGCTGGTGACGAACCCGGAGGACGGACTGACGCAAGTGATTGACTTTAAGACCGGCAAGAACGCAGTTTCGTATAAAACGTCGGCGGAAAGCCCGCAGCTGAGTGCATACCAGTTCCTGCTGACGCTGAACGAGCGCCCCGGAGGCGGCGGGCAAAAGTACCGCCCCGGCGGTGCATGGCTGGTGTACCCGGGGGCTCAGACCACGTCGATTACCAAAAGAGACCAGGTACAGCTGACGGACGAACAACTGAGCGGAGTACACGACCAGCTTTTGGAGATCGCACCGGTAACAGCGGGGCCGACATATCTGGCCACGCCGAACGACGGCTGTAGGTATTGCGACTTCAAGGCGATCTGCCCCGCGCAGGACGAAGGGAACCAGGTGATTTAAATGGATAGCAACCGACACATCTTCAGCCCTCAGGAGCTATCCCAGCTGATGGGGCAGAAGTTCGCCCCGACCGACGAGCAGGCGGATGTTATCCAGGCCGGGCCGTTCGGCAACTTCCTGGTCGTCGCCGGAGCCGGCGCGGGCAAGACTGAAACCATGGCGGCGCGTGCCGTGTGGATGGTGGCCAACGGCTATGCTCGGCCCGAGCAGATCCTGGGCCTGACCTTCACCCGCAAGGCCGCGGCCGAGCTGGGCGAGCGCATCCGCCAGCGCCTGCAAACCCTGGCGGAAAGCGCCTTCATGGACCAGCTGTCGGCAGATGATCCGCGGCGGGAGGTGCTAAAGAACATTGCGCCGGCGGTGGCTACCTATGACTCCTATGCGGGGGACATCGTCCGCGAGTACGGTCTGCTGATCCCCTCGGAACCAGCCGCCCGGCTTATTACGGACGCCGAACGGTGGATGGTGGCTCGCGATGTGGTGGTCAACTCCAACAGTCCATTAAGCGCGCAAAAGGCCGTTCCCAGCGTGATCGCGGACGTGTGTGCTCTGTCGGATGAGATGGATAACCACCTGGCCAGCATCGAAGAGGTCGAGAAGGAAAGCACGGCGGCGGCGAAGAAGCTGTTGGAGGACCTGCCCAAGGGTAAGAGAAGCAAGAATGAATTCACCGGCGCTAACACCGACTTCCTTAAAGCACAGCAATATCGCACCGAACTGTTGACGCTGGTGAAACAGTTCCGCGAAACCTTGCAGGAGCGCGATCTACTGACCTTCGGCCAGCAGATGAGCAAGGCCGCGCAGCTAGTGGAAACCCACAAGATAGTGGGGCAGGACCAGCGGCGCCGCTTCCGCGTGGTGATGCTGGATGAGTACCAGGACACCGGCCACGCCCAGCGCATCATGCTGAAATCGTTGTTCGGCGGCAAGAAAGAAAGCGATGGCGAGTTTTCCGCGATGGCGGTGGGCGACCCCATGCAGTCGATCTACCTATTCCGCGGGGCAACGGCCTCCAACCTGGAGAAATTCCGCACCGATTTCCCCGATGCGAACGGCAAGCCCGCCGAAAAGCTGCAGCTGCTGACCTCCTGGCGCAACCCCACCACGGTGCTGGACATGGCCAACAAGATCTCTACATGGTCCATGGAGCGCAGCACCGAAAGCACCGGGCGCCTGGTCTCCGAACTACGCCCGCGCCCCGGTGCTGCGGAAGGCGAGACGGCGGTGGCTTTCTTCGACGAGCGGGAGCAGGAACTCGACTGGCTCGCTGACAAGTTGCAGTCGCAGTGGGAGGACTACCAACGGAAACTGGAGATGGCCGACGACCCGACGAAGGTCAAGCCCTTTTCCGCCGCTGTGCTGGTGACGGTGAACAAGGACGCAGTGCCGATTTACGAAAAACTAGTAGAGCGCGGGGTGCCCGCGGACATGACCGCGGGGCCGGGACTGCTGGACATTCCCGAGGTCGCGGACGTGTTCGCAACCCTGCGCGTGCTGGTGGATCCGACGGATGACGTGGCTCTGCTGCGCCTCTTGACCGGACCGCGGTGGAACATCGGTGCAGCCGACCTTGCCATTCTTACGCGCCGGGCAGAGCAGATCGCTCAACGCGGAGCCGGGGAAGAGGGGGCCGTCGACGACGCTGCAATGGAACGGCAGCGCCAGGAAAACATCGAGCTGCTTCGAACTCCTGGAGTGCGCGACGAGCTGATCGAGGCAGTGCTGGAGGCCATTCCGAATGCCACGGAGTTCTCCGTTGGACTGATCGATGCGCTCGCCGACCTGACCGATGCCGAGGAGATGGGCATGTCGGCCGAAGGTGCGAAGCGACTTGCACTGCTAGGCCGAGAGCTTGGATACCTGCGCCGCCACAGCCTGGGCAAGAACCTGCCGGACTTGGTGGCGGACATCGAGAAGATGCTGGGAGTCCGCACGGAAGTCCTCACCCGCTGGCACCGCCGCCCCGAGCAGGCGATCGGCACCAGCCACTTGGATAAGTTCGCGCAGATTGTGCGAGACGTTTCCCGCGCCGGTACCGCCACCCCAAAGGCATTGGTGGAGTACCTACTGGCGGCTCAATCGGAAGAAGGCGGGCTGGACCCGGGCGAGGTGCAGAAAAAGGACAACACTGTGCAGATCCTCACTGTTCACAAGGCCAAGGGGCTGGAATGGGACATCGTCGCCGTGCCGCACGCCTCACGCGAACGTTATGGAGACTACTCCCAGGCACGAAGCGAATCCGCGTGGACCACCAACGCAAGGGTTATGCCGAGCAGCCTGCGCGGTGATTCCGACGACAAACCGGGGGCGTACCCGGTGCTCTCGATGGCCAACGTGAAGGATCGAGGGGACCACACCAAAGCGTACGAAGAGTTCAATAGGCAGGTGAACCGCTTCCGCGCCAAGGAAAACGACCGACTGTTTTACGTGGCTATCACCCGTTCCGAGCGGGTGTTGTACGTCAGCGGATCGGCCTTTAAGGCGTCCACGGACAAAGGTAACGACCCATCCATATGCCTAACCCTGCTGCGCGAGTACCTCGAGAAAAGCGGCGCTGCAGATAGCGTGGAGCACTGGTCCGACATGGGCAAGTACTACTCGGAGTTGGATAAGCTGTTGCAGAACCCAGACTTGCCCCTTGAGGACAAGCTCATGCTGCCCACCCCGCAGCTCAATGGTGAGCGCCTGGACTTTCAAGAGGATCGCAAGGAACGAGATGCCGTCGTATCCACCGGCGCTAGCTGGCCCAGCCCCGCGCCCGCAATGGCGAGCCCCGGTGTGGCCGAAGCCGCCGAACAGGTGCGCAAGGAAATCGCGGCCATGCCCGCACATCGTGCAGAACACGCCCAACACGCACAGCACCGGCCCGAGCCAAGCGCCGCTGCGGGCGAAGCGCCGACCACCCTTGCCGAGGCCTGGGACCTCGAGACGAACCTGCTACTCGAGGAGTTCTCGGCAATGGATAATGCCGAGCTGGTGGTTCCGCTGAACGTTCGCATGACCGCCACCGAAGCCGTGAGCTTGCGCAAGGACGACCAGGAGTTCGCCCTGCGTGCCCGCCGTCCCATCCCGTTGGAACCGAAGCCCTATGCCAAGCGCGGCACCGCCTTCCACAACTGGGTGGAGGAACGCTACAAGCAGGTCAGCCTGCTGGACGAAGATCAGCTTCCCGGCGCCTCCGATGCAACCCTGGAAGACCCGTATCTCGAAACGCTGAAGGATGCCTTCCTGCGCTCCGAGTGGGCCGACCGCCAACCCGAGAGCGTGGAAGGGGCGTACTCCGTCACCATCGGCGGCCACGTGTTTGAAGGCCGCATCGACGCGGTCTTCCACGATGGCGACGACCCCACCGCGGGCTGGATCGTCGTGGACTGGAAGACCGGACGCAAACCTACCGGCGCGGATATGGATGCAGCCGCCATGCAGCTGGCCGTGTACAGGCTCGCCTGGGCGAAATTGCTCAGCGCGAAACTGGGGGTGGATGTGCCCGCCGAGAACGTCCGGGCTGCGTTCCACTATGTCGCGGCAAATGAAACCTATGAACCGCGTACACTACTGTCTGCAGACGAGCTCGAAGGGATGCTTGGGGGCGTCACTACAAAGACCAACCAAGACAACATCGAGCAGTGACGAGAGGACGTAGATGAAGTACCGGCTGCGCGAACGCTTCCGCGCCGACGATGAAGTCGATGAGCTACCGCCGCACGCGCTGCTTAACATCGTCCAGATCCCAACCTCAGTGGTGCAAAGCCCCTGGTGGCTCATCGTCCGACGAATGTTCTACGCTTTCCTGCTGGTGCTGTTCGTCGCCTGCCTGGCCTACTTCGACCGGGACGGGTACGAGGGGATGGAAACGTTTGTAGACGCCCTGTACTACTCGTCGGTATCCCTGTCGACCACGGGCTATGGTGATGTCTCGCCGCAGACGCAAAATGCGCGGCTCGTAAACACCCTCATCATCACCCCGGCCCGCCTGATCTTCCTGATCCTGCTGGTCGGTACCACGCTGTCCGTCCTTACCGAAGAGTCCCGCAAGACCCTCAACATCCGCCGCTGGAGGAAGAAAATGCGCAACCACACCATCGTCATCGGCTATGGCACGAAGGGGCGCTCCGCCATCGCAGCGCTCTTGGCCGACGGCGTATCGCCCTCGCAGATCGTGGTCGTGGATACGGACCGCGAGGTGCTGGATCAGGCCTCCGCACAGGGGCTGGTGACAGTGCAGGGCTCCGCCACCCGGTCCGACGTGCTAAAACTCGCCGGTGTTAACCGTGCCCGCGCCGTCGTTGTGGCTCCGAACCAGGACGATACCGCCGTGCTGATCACCCTGTCGGTGCGTGAGATCGCCCCGGCCGCAACCATCGTCGCCAGCGTGCGCGAATCCGATAACTCGCACCTGCTCCGCCAGTCCGGCGCGGACTCCGTGGTGATTTCCTCCGAAACGGCGGGCCGTCTTATGGGACTGGCGACCGTCACCCCGTCAGTGACGGAAATGATGGAGGATCTGCTGTCCCCGGACGAAGGTTTTTCCATCGCCGAGCGGCTGGTCAGCGAAGAGGAAGTGGGCGGCAACCCGCGCGTTCTGGAGGACGTGGTACTGGGCGTGGTGCGCTCCGGCGAGCTGTACCGCATCGACTCCGCCGAGGCGGAGACCATCGAACCGGGCGACCGCGTGCTGTATGTGCGCTCTAATCCGGGAGCCGACGACATCCTCGGCGCGAAGTAGGGGTGCCTTAAGTGAGCTCCCTGCTGGACGGACTGGACCCGGAACAGGCAAGAGCTGCCTCGGCCCCGCGCGGGCCGGTCAGCATCATCGCCGGCGCCGGCACCGGTAAGACCCGCACCATTACCCACCGCATTGCCCACCTAGTGGACGGCGGGTTCGTCAACCCCGACCACGTGCTTGCCGTCACCTTCACCGCCCGCGCCGCCGCGGAACTGCGCGAGCGCCTGGCGCTCATGAACATCCCGAAGGTGCAAGCCAAGACGTTCCACGCCGCGGCGATGCGGCAACTGAAGTACTTCTGGCCCGCCTACGCAGGCGACCTGCCATGGACGTTGCTGGACAACAAGTTTCGCATTGTCTCCCGCGCCGCCCGGGCCGTGGGAGTGGAAACCAGCACCGCGATGCTCGCCGACCTGATCGGGGAGATCGAATGGGCAAAGTCCTCTCTGATCAGCGCGGAAGACTACCCGGAATACGTCGAGCCCCGGCGCCGCGACTGCCCGGTAGACCCCAAGACATTCGTCAAGGTCTTTCAGGGGTACGAGAGCATGAAGACCACGCCCGAGGGCATGCTGCTGGACTTCGACGACCTGCTGTTGCACATGGCGGCGGCCATCGAATCCAACACGGGCATCGCCGACGAGTTCCGCTCCCGCTACCGCACTTTCGTCGTCGACGAGTACCAGGACGTCACGCCCCTGCAGCAGCGCGTGCTGGACGCCTGGGTGGGCGACCGCGACGACCTGACCGTGGTGGGCGACGCTAACCAGACGATCTACAGCTTCAACGGAGCCACCCCGGAATACCTGCTGGACTTCACCACCAAGTACCCGGAATCCACCACGGTGCGCCTGTACCGCGACTATCGCTCCACCCCGCAGGTCGTGGACCTGGCCAACAACGTCATCGGCAAGGCGAAAGGGCGCGTGGCGGGCACTCGCCTGAAGTTGGAGGGCCAGCGCCCCGCAGGTCCCCTCCCACAGTTCCACGAATACCCGGACGAACCCGCTGAGGCCGTAGCGGTGGTCAAGGAAATCCAGGCGCTCATCAGCAAGGGCGTGGAGCCTGCGAACATTGCGATCCTGTACCGCATCAACTCGCAGTCGGCGAACTACGAATACGAACTGGAGCAGGCCGGAATCGGCTACCAGGTCAAGGGTGGCGAGGGCTTCTTCAAGCGCACCGAGATCCGCGAGGGCATGAATGCCATCATCGCCGCGGCGAAGAAATACGACCCAGCTCCGGAAGATGTACCCGATGCCGTCCGCGCCGCCCTCGTCCCCGTCGGCCTGACCACCACCGAACCCTCCGGCTCGCAGGAACGCGCCCGCTGGCAGTCCCTGCAGGCTCTGTTCGACCTGGTGAAGGAGATTACAGCCAGCGCCGCCGAGCCCTTGAGCATGCCGGGCGTAGTTGCGCTGCTGAAGGAGCGCATGAGTGCGAAGAACCCGCCGAAGTTCCAGGGGGTCACCCTCGCCAGCATCCACGCCGCCAAGGGCCTGGAGTGGGATGCGGTCTTCCTCGTCGGCCTGAACGAAGGCACCCTGCCGATTCGCCATGCGCTCAAGGGCGCAGGCTCGGAGGAGGCCATCGAGGAGGAGCGCCGCCTGTTCTACGTCGGCATCACCCGCGCCCGCGAGCACCTGCACCTCAGCTGGTCGCTCGCACGCCAGGAGGGGGCGAAGGCGAACCGTCACCGCACCCGCTTCCTCGACGGGCTGGTCCCGCAGGAGGAAGTAGCCGCCGCTCAGCGTCGCTCCGGCAGCGGAGGTTCCCGCGAGAGGCTCGGCGCGCCGAAGAACGCCTGCGTCGTCTGCGGCGCCCGCCTGGGCAGCCCCGAACTGAAGATCCTCGGCCGCTGCGGCCAGCACGCCCCCGAAACCGACCACCTTTTGCTCACTGAACTGCGCGATTGGCGCACCACCCAGGCGAAAGACAAGGCGGTGCCGGCGTATGTCATTTTTACGGACGCCACGTTGCGCGCCATCGCCGAAAAGCTGCCCACCACGTCTGACCAGTTGCTGGCTGTGCCGGGCATAGGCCCGGTGAAGGTCCAGGAGTTCGGTGAGGACGTGCTGGCGATCGTCAGCAACTATGCCTAACTGTGCCTAACCGTGGCCAACTAGACCCGCACCGCCCGGCAGGAAAGGCAGCTGTCGTTGAAGGGCACCTGATAGGTCTGCACGGCTCCGGTGGCGAAGTCCACCAGCCGCCGTTGCCTCAGAACCTCCGGTATCTCCGGCTCCTCCGGTGGGGGTTCCTGCTGGAGCCGCGCCGCCCGGCGTGTGCGGATGAAGTCCTTGTGCGCCTGCCACCAAGGCAGGACGTGCTCATTTAGCATCATCGCCAGCTGCGTGGAGGCCGCCTGAATGAGGTGCCTCTCCGTGCTGCCGGGCCTGCCGGTGGCCTGCAGCCGAACTCCGCGCCAGCCGTCGTCGATCTTGCCGTAGTAGCTATCCGCGCAGGCCAGGCAGGGCGTAACGCCCGGCACGACCAACGGCCCCAGCACGGTTTTGCCGTCCACGATGCCGGCAGGGTAGTGGGCCACGCGGTTGACCATCAGCGCATGCTGCACGTCCGGTGTGGGGAACACCGCGCCGGGCAAAGCGATTAGCGAACGCCGGGCCTCGCTGGGCGTGGACGTGATGCTGTAGCTTAAGCCCAGCGCCTCCAGAACGGGTTCCAGCCGCTCGCTAGCCACGCCGGAGGCCAGGACGTGGAAGCTTACGTTCCCCTGGGAGGGGCGCAGGATCTTCGCCTGCACCATCTCAGAGAGCATCAGCCGCGCATCCTCTGATTCCAGCCCGCAGTAGCCCAGTTTCTGGTGCAGCTCGTCGAAGTCGATTCCCCCGCGTGCCAGGGCGAACACGTGTGCCACCTGGCCAGGGTTCACACTCTTCGGTAGCGGCAGAATCATCGACTCGTGCGGCAAGACCCCGAACTGCAGGCCGATCGTCGGCCTGGCCAGGATGGCTGTGCTCGACGGCAAGTTAAGCTCTAGCATGATTGCATTCCCCTAAACCCCTGTCCCCTTAGATCCCCAGTCCCTAATATCCCAGTGCGGCAGCCTGCGCTCCCCATGCGCGCTGTGCAGTCGCCTCTCACACTAGCAGCGCAGCATTGTCCTCGCTGGTGGAAAGGTTGTTCCGATGGCTCCCTCCTTCCGCTCCCAAGCGATCGACCCGCAGCGGTTGGCCCGCGAGGTGCAGGAAGAACTTGCTGCCCAGCAGAGCCCAGAGGTGACAGCGGCGACGGTGCCGCCCATCACCATCCGCCTGTCCGCCCGGCGCAAGAAGACAGTCGCGGTGCGGGAAGAAGGCGAAGGGTTCCTGGTCATGTCTCCCGCGGCTATCGGAGAGGCCGAGCTGCGCAGAATCAGCGTAGAGCTGGTGGGGAAGGCGCTGAAGAGTCGGCGTCAAACAATGGGCAACAAGGAGCTAGCAGCGCGGGCGGCGCAGCTCAACGACAAGTACCTCGACGGCCGGGCGACAATCGGGGAGATCAAGTTCGTCACGAACATGAACACGCGCTGGGGCAGCTGCTCGGTGCAGTCCAAGCGCATCCGGATCGCCCACCAGCTGCAGGAAGTGCCCGGCTACGTGTTGGATGCGGTGATTATCCACGAGCTGATCCACACGTTTGTGCCGAATCACGGCCCGGTGTTTCGTGAATGGGAGGCGCGCACCCCGCACCTGGAGAGGGCGCAGGGCTACCTGGAGGCCTTCAAGCGCTGGGGGATGCGCGGCTAGCTACTCTTTGTCGCTGTCGCCGTCCTCGCCGGTGCCGTGCTCGCCGTCTTCTTTGCCGCGCTTCTCGTTGAGCTCCCGCTCCAGCTTTTCGATCTCGCTGATGGGGTTGAAGTCCTCCATCTCGTCCTCGTCGAAAGCCACGCTGCTGATGAAGGCCGCCGGGTTGTCCAGGTCGGAGGCCACGGGAAGGAAGTCGGGGTGGTCCCACACGCCGTCGCGCTTAGTGACGCCCACCGCATCATCCAGCTTGCGCCACAGCTCGGCTGCCTCGTTTGCCTTCGGGGCAGTGAAGCTGATTCCGACGGCCTTGGTCAGAGCATCCATGGCGGGGGAGCCGTTGTTGCGGAACTCGGACCAGGCGGCACCGATCATGGCCGCGCCGGGGATGCGGGAGTTCAAGGCGGAGCCCACGACATAATCCACCCAGCCCTCGATGAGCGACAGGCTGGTTTCCAGGCGTTCGCGGGCGTGGGCGTTGGTGGAAACGACCTGGGGGGAGAGGTCTTGGCCCTGCATCCTCTCCATCATCTCCTGCATCTTCGCCGGATCATTCATGGACTCCGGAGTGATCTCCCGGGTGGCTTCCTCGATGGCGGAGTAATCCAGCGACAGGCCGGCGGCAAACTCCTCGACGTCCAGGATGAGGCGCTCCACCAGCCACGGGACGTGCTTAAACAGGCGCAGATGCGCGGCCTCGCGGGCGGCCAGGTAGATCAGCGCCTCGCGGGGCTCGCAGCCTAGCTTCTTGGCCATGGAATCTAGGTGTTCGGTTGCGATGGCAGCGGTATCGCCCTCGGCCAGCGGCACGCCCCACTGGGTGGACAGCACGACGTCGGTGGCCATCGCGCCCAGGGTGTTGCCCAGCTGGGCGCCGAAGTTCATGGCGTTGATCTGCTTCATCATTCCCGCCAGTGGGCCAATCTGGCTGCGCATCTCCTCCGGCACGCCACCCAGGGCGGCGTCGCCGAGCTTGTCGGCCAGGGGAGTGACCACGCGCTTCCATGTTTCGAAGGTTTCGTCCAGCCACTGCGCCGGGCCGAAGGCAACGGAGCCGGAGGCGCCGGCGGGCAGGTGGGTGGCCTCGTCTAGCCACAGTTCGGCCAGGCGAACGGAATCGGCCACCGCCTGCGAGTCGTTATGACTGGGGCGGGAGTCCTTATTGGTGGCGGCGATCCGCTGGCGCGCGGTGCGCTTGGCCAGCCCGTAGTTGACCGGACCTTGGCCCTCGGCACTGTTCATGTCTGTACCGAATCCGGAGAGCATGGAACCAAACTGGTTCAGGATGTCGCCCAGGTTGCCGGCCCCCATGTTGCCCGCGCCGCCGTTCATTCCGCCTGCGCCGCCGCCCATCGGGCCGCCGAAGAAGAAGCCGAACGGGTTGTTCTCGTTCCCGTTGTTTCCGTTTTCGTCGCGGTTGTTATCGCCGTCTTTGTCGCGGTCGTCATCGGAATCGTGCGGGCCGTGGAAGCCAAAACCGAATTTACTCATGTACCCCACCGTACCGACTGTTGCAGGGTGAAAACGACCTCGAAAGGCCGTGAAGGCGGCTAAAAGCGTGTGCTGAGAGCGAACAGGGTTCGGCCTGTGCCAGGGTGGGCGAACCTGGTGGGGGAAGCATGTAAAGTTGGGCGGGTGAAATTCTGGAACAGGCGAAATCGCACCATCGTCGTGGGTGCAGTGCCCGTCGTGGCGATCTTTTCCCTCCTTGGCCTGCCGTCGATCCCCGGCACCGACATCAACCTGACCGTCCCCTACGCAGCTGAGGGGAACGGGCCGACGTTCAATACTTTGGGCGAGGTCGATGGCCGCCAGATCGTGGACATCAGTGGTGCGAAGACTCACCCGACCAGTGGAAATCTCAACATGACCACCGTGTCCGTCCGCACGAACATGACCTTGGCGCAGGCGCTGAAGCGCTGGGTTTCTACAGACGACACCCTGGTGCCGATCGAGCACATCTTCCCCTCCGGTAAGTCTTCGGAGGAAGTGCAGCGCCAGAACGCCGCCGCGTTCGCCAACTCGGAGTCCAACGCCACGATTTCGGCGATGAACCACCTGGACAAGCCCCTGGAGACCATGGCGCTGGAGATCTCCGAGGACTCCCCGGCGCAGGGCAAGATCGAGGTAAACGACATCATCACGAAGGTCGATGGGGAGAAGATCACGCTGCCCAGCGAACTGTCCGACACAATCAAGGGCTACAAGCCGGGTGATGAGGTCACCGTCACCGTCAAGCGCCAGGAGAAGGACAAGGACATCAAGGTTAAGCTCGCCGAGCTGCCGGAGGAGGTGCGTGGTGACCATCCGAAGGACACTGCCTTCCTCGGCGTGACGGCCGTCGCCCAGCCTGGCGGTGACATCAAGGTGGAGTACAACCTGACCGACATCGGCGGCCCGTCCGCCGGACTGATGTTCTCTATGGCGGTCGTCGACAAGCTGACGCCGGAGGAACTGACAGGTGGGAAGTTCGTCGCCGGTACCGGAACTATTGACGCCGCAGGCAAGGTCGGCCCGATTGGTGGCATCACTCACAAGATCGCCGCCGCCAAGGAAGCCGGTGCAGAGGTGTTCCTAGTGCCGGCGCAGAACTGCGCCGAAGCGGTCCACGAGCCGCCGGAGGGGATCACCTTACTGAAGGTCGATACGCTCGACGATGCGATCAAGGACCTCAAGGACTACAACGACGGCAAGCAGGCCGATACCTGTAAGTAGCGGCCAGCGGCTACCCGCTTTTATCTGCTCTTATTCGTCGGCCTCGAAGGTGGCGCGCAGGGTGTGAATTACGCCGGGGGCGATGTCGTCCCCGCCGAGCAGCTGCACCTTGTCTTGGCCGAAGGGATCCTTCGCAAGCTCCTCCTCGCTGGGGCGGAGCTGGATAAGGGAGCGTTCGGGGCCGGAAAAGTCGGCGTCACAAAGAAGTCCGCTAAACAAGCGAGCCTGGCGCGGGGCAGGGTCCGCACCGGGCGCGGCGTTGGAGAAGGTGATCTCCTGGGCGAGGATCGCGCCGACGACGGGGGCAGGCCAGCGGATGGTGGCGAGGAACTGTCCGAGTTCCTCACTGCCAGGGCGGATGTGCTCCGGGATGTCCTCCTGCACCACCAGAGCCAAAGGGTTGGCCGGGGCATCGTCGTCGAAGGCCTGGGGTGCGGCATCGGCGATCAGAGAGGCCGGCACCAGGGCGAACAGGGTGGCCGGTTGATCCCAGCCCTCGGCCTGCACGAAGTCCACGGCCTCGCGCAGAGCTGCGTTGAGCACGCGCTCATCCTGCAGATCGACGTTCGGGGAGGAATCGGGAGAGGTCATTCGTGATGCCTTTCTTTCGTTGGGGGATGGGTTGGGGTTTGTTATGAGGCTTTAAGAATTGTACGTATCCTGGTAGAAACATCGCGATCAGCGATACCCACAGGTGCGATTAGCAGGAGAGTATTTAAGCCTTGAGCACGCCCACGCCACCGTCTTCGGGTCGCCCGAAGCAGCCGTTCCCGTCCAGCCCAGGGTCGAGCAGGCGCTCGAAGTTCCTGGGAATCCTGGTGGCAGCTATCGCCATCATTATTTTCATCGTGCCGGTGGTGGTGAGCACATACACCGACTTCGCCTGGTTCCGCAGCGTGGATTACCAGGGCGTGTTCATGAATGTGATTGTGACCCGCCTGGTGCTCTTCGGGATCTTCGGGCTGATCGGTGCGCTGATTTCCTGGCTGGCGGCGTATCTGGCGTACCGCGCGCGGCCGGACGAGATCGAATCCCTGGGCACGTCCTCGCCCCTGGCTGAGTACCGGCCGCTGATCCGCCGCAACATGCGCCCATTCCTGGTGGGCATTCCGCTGTTCGTCGGCGTGATCACTGGCATGATTCTGCAGGCCAATTGGCGCTCGGTGATGCTGTTCCTGAACGGGTCGAACTTTGGGGTGCACGATCCGCAGTTCGATAAGGACCTGGGCTTCTACGCCTTTAACCTGCCTTTCCTGCAGATGTTGGTCTCCACCTTCAGCGTGCTGTTGATCCTGGCCTTTGTGATCAACGGCGTTGGCCACTACCTGCTGGGCTCCATCACGACGGGCAACCCGCGGGTGGGGGAGAAGGCCTCTGTATCTACGAATGCCCGCCGTCAGCTGGCGGTTATCGCAGGCGTGTGGATGCTGTTGAAGGCGGTCGGCTACTGGTTCGACCGCTACGGGCTGCTTACCCGTTCGCATGAAACCTTCACGGGTGCTTCTTACACGGACATCAATGCTGTGCTGCCCGCAAAGATTGTGCTGCTGGTGATCTCGATCTTCGTGGCAGCCATGTTCTTCATCACGATTGTTCTGCGCGACCTGCGTATCCCGGCGCTGGCGGTTGCACTGATGGTGGGTTCGTCGCTGACCGTGGGGCTGGCGTGGCCCGCGATGCTGGAGCAGTTCTCCGTCAACCCGAACCGTGCGGAGAAGGAGCGCGAGTACATCGCCCGCAACATCGAGGCCACCCGGTACGCCTACGGCATTGGTGACGACAAGGTCACCTACGACCGTGACTGGGGCGCTGCTGGGGATGCCGCCTCGAAGGAGCAGAAGAAGGCCGTTGCCGATGACTCCGCCACCCTCTCTAACGTGCGCCTGCTGGACCCGGAGGTGCTGAGCCCGACGTTCACCCAGCAACAGCAGCTGCGTAACTTCTATGGTTTCCCGGACGAGCTGGCGATCGATCGCTACGAGGTGGACGGCAAGATGCGCGACTTTGTAGTTGCCGCCCGCGAGCTGAACCCGAACACCCTGGACGGCAATCAGAACGACTGGATCAACCGCCACACGGTCTACACCCACGGCAACGGCTTTGTAGCAGCCCCAGCCCGCAAGGTGGATGAGGTCGCCCGCGACGTCGGCTCTGCCCGCGGTGGCTACCCGGTGTACACGGTCGCAGATCTGCAGTCGATGCAGTCCGGTAAGCAGGGCGGCGAGCTGGAACTGGACATCAAACAGCCGCGTATTTACTTCGGCCCGGTTATTGCCTCGTCGAATCAGAACAACTCTGACTACGCGATTGTCGGCAATAACGAGGGCGAGCCGCTGGAGTACGATACCGACGCATCCAACTACACCTACACCGGTACCGGTGGTGTGGATGTTTCTAACTACTTCAACCGCCTGATGTTCTCTGCCCACTTCGAGTCGATGAACATGCTGCTGACGGACCGCATTGGTGAGGGCTCGAAGATCCTTTACGAGCGCGACCCCCGCGAGCGTGTGCACAAGGTAGCTCCGTGGTTGACCACGGATTCCAAGACCTACCCGGTCGTTATTGACGGCCGGGTGAAGTGGGTCGTTGACGGTTACACGACGTTGAATAACCTGCCCTACTCCGAGCGGATTGGGCTTACTGATTCTACTGCGGACGCCCTTAATCCCGACGGCGTTAGTGAAACCCAGGTCGTCGACAATGAGGTTGGCTACATTCGCAATTCCGTGAAGGCCGTGGTCGATGCCTACGACGGTAGCGTGGATCTGTACGCCTTCGATGAATCGGACCCGGTGCTGAAGGCGTGGCGGGGCGCGTTCCCGGACGTGGTGAAGCCGCGCTCCGAGATCAGCAAGGAGCTGGAGGATCACCTGCGCTACCCGGAGGACATGTTCAAGGTGCAGCGCGAGCTCATCGCCAAGTACCACGTCTCCGATCCGGGTGTGTTCTTCCAGAACGACTCTTTCTGGTCCGTGCCGACTGATCCGACGGCCCCGCAGGACCGCCAGGACAACGCGCAGCCGCCGTACTACGTGGTGGCTTCCGACCCGGAGACGAACAAGCCCTCCTTCCAGCTGATTACCCCGTTCCGTGGCCTGCGCCGTGAGTTCCTGGCAGCCCACATGTCTGTGGGCTCCGACCCGGATAACTACGGAAAGATCAACGTACGGGTGCTGCCGACGGGCACGCAGACGCTGGGCCCGAACCAGGCGCAGGACACGATGATGTCCTCCGACGAGATCGCCCGCGAGCGTACTCTGCTGAAGGGCACGAACGACCTGACGAACGGTAACCTGCTGACTTTGCCGGTGGGCGACGGGCAAATCCTGTACGTCGAGCCGGTGTACTCGCAGCGCAGTGGGCAGGATTCGGCCTTCCCGAAGCTGCTGCGCGTGCTGGTGAGCTACAACGGCCAGGTGGGCTATGCCCCGACCATTGCTGAGGCCCTGGACCAGGTAGGGATCAAGACATCCTCCACCACTGACATCCAGGAGATCGACGGTTCGGTCGTTGATCCGACTAAGGACGGAGGCAGCGGTAACAAGGGCGATAAGGGCAAGGATGCAGACAAGGACAAGAAGTCCAAGGACGAGCAGGGTTCGGATGCGAAGGGCGCTGCCGGCAAGTCTGATGACAAGGGCACCGATACGGCTCCGGAGCAGCGCGTGCGCGATGCGATGGACAAGGTGAACAAGACCCGCGAGTCCGGCACCTTCGAGGAGTTCGGTAAGGCACTGGACGAGCTGGACAAGGCGGTCCAGGACTTGCAGTCCGAGCGTTAGGCTCTGGTGAAATCGCCTGCGACCAGGCGATTTCACTTTATCCAAGCTCTGCGTTACAGTAGGGGAGTCGCTGACGCGATGGCGTACAGCACTCGTCGCGGGGTGGAGCAGCTCGGTAGCTCGCTGGGCTCATAACCCAGAGGTCGTAGGTTCGAATCCTGCCCCCGCTACCAACTTCCAAGCCCCTACCAGGAGAAACACTGGTAGGGGCTTTAGTTATTTCTCTTAAGGCGCACGTCCTGGGA